>JBPCMT010000037.1:0-3949 GCA_051001995.1 Thermoleophilaceae bacterium | reverse complement strand
CCGTCGGTGCGAACGTCCTCGAGGCCGAGGCGCCGCAGCGTTGTCGCGTGAAAGCACTTGAACCCGCCGGTCAGGTCGCGCACCGGGACGCGCAGGATGCTGCGCGCGTACCAGGAGCCGCCGCGCGAGAGAAGGCGGCGCAGGCGTCCCCAGTCGGCCACGCCGCCGCCCGCCACGTAGCGCGAGCCGAGCACGAGGTCGGCGTCGTTCGCGGCCGCCACGAGCCGCGGAACGTCGGCGGGGTCGTGGGAGAAGTCGGCGTCCATCTCCAGGACCAGGTCCGCGCCGGCGCCGAGCGCGTGACCGAAGCCGGCGAGGTAGGCGGGGCCGAGCCCCTCCTTCGCGCCGCGGTGCAGGACCTCGACGCCGGCGTGGCGCACCGCCAGCGCGTCCGCGATCCGGCCGGTGCCGTCCGGGGACGAGTCGTCGACGATCAGCAGGTGGTGCCCGCCGCTCCCGCCGGCGATGGCGGACGCCTCGCACAGCCGAGGGAGCGCCGCCTCGACGATCGGCTCCAGGTTCTCCGCCTCGTTGTAGGTCGGCAGCACGAGCCAGATGCCGGACATCGTCGGCGTACCCTAGATAAGGCATGCGCAACGCCGAGATCGCCGACGCCTTCGCCGAGCTGGCCGACCTGTACGAGCTCGACGGTGCGATCGTGCACCGGGTGCTCGCCTACCGCAATGCTGCGAAGGCGATCCGCGACTCGGGCGCGTCGGTGGCGGAGCTCGCGCGCGCCCGTCGAGCCGAGGAGCTGCCGGGCGTGGGGAAGACGATCGCCGAGAAGATCGCGACCCTGCTTGAGACCGGCGCGATCCCCTCGGCCGAGAAGCTGAAGACGAAGTTCCCGCCGGGGCTGGTCGAGGTCACGCGGATCCCCGGGCTCGGCCCGAAGCGCGCGCGCATACTCCACGACGAGCTCGGCATCGGCTCCCTCGATGACCTGCGCCGCGCCGCGGAGTCCGGGGCGATCAGCGACGTCTCAGGGTTCGGGCGAAAGGCGGAGGAGAACGTCCTGACCGCGCTCGCGGCGGGAGCGGACGGCCGGCCCGCGGAGCGAACGATCCTCTCGCGCGCGCTGGCGGTCGCCGAGGCGCTTCGCGACGCGCTGCGCGAGCACCCCGCCGCCGACCGTGTGGAGATCGCGGGCTCCGCGCGCCGGATGACCGATACCTGCAAGGACCTCGACCTCGTGGCCACGGCCGGCGATCCGAGCGCGCTTGTCGAGGCGTTCTGCGAGCTGCCGCTGATCGGCGCGGTGCACTCCTCCGGCGAGGCCGGAGCCCGCACCACGACCAACAACGGGATCAGCGTGGACCTGCGAATCGTGCCGCCGGGCAACTTCGGCAACCTGCTCCAGCACTTCACCGGCTCGAAGCAGCACAACGAGGCTCTGCGCGCGGACGCCGTGCGCCGCGGCCTCCACGTCAGCGAGTACGGCATCGCCGACGACGCGAGCGCCGCGACGCACGAGTGCGCGACCGAGGCCGAGGTCTACCGCGTGCTCGGCATGGACTACGTGGAGCCCGAGCTGCGCGAGAACCGGGGCGAGTTGCGCGCGGCACGGGAGGGCGGCCTGCCCGATCTCGTTCGAGTCGAGGACATCCGCGGCGACCTCCACTGCCACACGGTCGCCTCCGACGGCCGCAACACCGTGAGCGAGATGGCGGAGACAGCACGCGAGCACGGGTACGAGTACCTGGCGATCACCGACCATTCGGCGAGCCACGGTTTCGGCAACCACCTGTCCCCGGACGACCTTCGCCGCCACATCCGGCGCATCCGCGACGTGGACCGGCGCACGGACGGCATCCGCCTGCTCGCCGGCTCCGAGGTCAACGTGCTACCCGACGGCTCGCTCGACTACGAGGACGACCTGCTCGGCGAGCTCGACTGGGTCGTGGCGAGCCTGCACTCATCCTTTCGGATGCCCGAGGACGAGCTCACCGCCCGCATGGTCAGGGCGATCGAGCACCCGCTCGTGGACGCGATCGGCCACCCCACCGGCCGCCTGCTCGGCCGCCGCGAGCCCTACGCGCTCGACCTCGAGCGGGTCGTGGAAGCCGCGGCACGCACCGGCACCTTCCTCGAGATCAACGCGAACCCCGACCGCCGCGACCTCTCCGACGTGAATGCCCGGCTGGCGGTCGAGCGCGGGGTCCGGATCGTGATCGACTCCGACGCACACGGCGTCGAGCGGCTCGCGAACGTCCGCTACGGCGTTGCCACCGCGCGCCGCGCCTGGCTCACGGGCGCCGACGTGGCCAACGCCCGCTCCTTCGAGGAGCTCCAGGCGATCCGCAAGCCGCGCCGCAAGCGTCTGCCAGAGCCTTCATGACCTTCCGCCTCTGTCGGGCGTGCAAACCAGGAGGTTGAGCCGGAGAGCGTCTAGCGAGCCGGCTGGCGCTGGGCCTCGCCCGACTCGTCCACCCACTTCTTGAAGCCCGGCGTCCGCAGGAGCTGCGTCGGCCTCATCGCCGACGTCCGGTCGATGTAGAAGCGGAAGCCGTCGCGTTCCTCGACCGCCTCGACCGCGGGAGCCTGCCTGCGCAGCGCGAGCGCCGCCATCAGCGGGAAGCCGACCGCGATCGCGGGCACCTGCGGGAGGAAGAAGCCAACGCCACCCGCCACCACGGTGAACGCTGCCAGCGCCCACAGGCGGTTGAGCAGGACCGTGCCGGGCTCCAGCTCCGGCAGCGCGGACGTGGAGCGGGCCGTGGCCATCAGCCGCGCGACGCCCTCGAAGGCCTGGCGCCGCCGGCCGAGGTAACCGCCCACGCCGGCGGCCACGAGCCACCACGCGAACGCGCCGAAGAGAAGAACGCGGTCCTCGGTTCCAGCCCCTAGGATCGTGACGATCGCGAGCGCGTTGGCGGCACCCGCGAAGAGCAGCACCGCAGTCTTCAGGAAGTCGAGGAAGCGCACGCCGCTGGGGTCTCAAGCCCAGCCATCTAGGTGGCCGCGAGCGCCTCGAGAACGGCGGCGAAGCCGTCGACGCCCTCGACCGCGACGTCGGCGCGCTCCACGATCTCTCGCGGCCCATCCTCGGAGCGCACGCCGACCCGCACGGCGGTCTCCAGGGAGCCGTCGGCGATCAGCGCGTCGAGGGCGTCGAAGCCGTCGAGGTCAGTGCGGTCGTCGCCGCCGAACAGGGCGGCGACAACGTCGTTTCGGCGCACGAGGTCCTGCACCGCACGCCCCTTGTCGATCTCGACCGGTGGGCGCACCTCCAGGACCTTGCGACCCCAGTGGACGCTCAGGCCGGCCGTCTCGGCGGCCTGCGCCACGCCCTCGACGCGCGCGTGGGCCGCTGTCTCATCCGGAGCGCCGCGCCAGTGGAAGGCCTGAATTGGGCCCTTGTCCTCGATCCGGATGCGAAGCATGCGGACGTCCCTGAGGTCCTGGTCGGCGGCGAAGCGCCGAACCCGCTTCTCCCAGCCCTTCAGGGCGGGCGCGAGCGTCGGCTTGCTCCCGCCTGGGCCCAGCATCTCCGCGCCGTGCGTGCCGGCGTAGGCGATGCTTCCGACCCCCACGAGCCGCCGAGCCTCGCCCACCGAGCGCCCGCTGATGCACGCGACGCACGCGTAACGGCGCCCGAGCGTCCCGAGCAGACGGGCGGTCGCGTCCGGGATGCGGGCGTCCTCGGCCCGCCCGACGATTCGCGCGAGCGTCCCGTCGACGTCGCAGAAGATCGCGGCGCGTCCGGGAGCCGAGGTCAGGGGGCGAAGGGCGTCGGCGAGCGACTCGGCGGCGTGAGCGGACACGCGACGTAGTATGCAACGCGTGTCCGAGAGGCTCGTACGGCTTGGGGCGATCGCCACCGCGGCCGGCGTCTTCAGCGGCCTCTTCGGCGTCGGCGGCGGGACCGTGATCGTCCCGCTCCTGATGCTCTGGCTCGCCTACGAGGAGCGCGAGGCGACGGGAACCTCACTCGCCGCGATCGCCCTGA
>JBPCMT010000036.1:0-6246 GCA_051001995.1 Thermoleophilaceae bacterium | reverse complement strand
CCTCCTCGAGGTCGACCTCCATCTCGCGCACGCCCCAGAACGGCGGCTGCGGGACCGGGTTGCCGGTGGCCGCGGCGGAGCGCACGGAGGCGTCGGAGGTGTCGAGCTCCTCGGGCTCCTCGCCATCGACGCGGAAGCGGGCGGCGTCCTCGAGCACCTTCTCGGTCAGCGCCGCGCGCGCCTCGGGCTCGATGATCTTGTCCATCACCGCGAGCCCCTCGAAGGCGTCCTTGCAGTAGAAGACGCCGGGGGCGTAGACCTCCTCGGACTCTTTGCCGCCGGGGTAGACCGCGCGCCAGCCGAACTTGCGGTTGATCGCCGCGCCGCCGATCAGCAGCGGGTACTCGTGGCCCTGGGAGTGGAGCTCCTGCACGCACAGCGGCATCTGCTTGGAGGTCGAGACGAGCAGCGCCGACAGCCCGATGGCCGTCGCGTCGTGCTCCTTGGCCGCGTCGAGGATCGTGCCGATCGGGACCTGCTTGCCGAGGTCGACGACGTTGTAGCCGTTGTTGGTGAGGATCGTGTTCACGAGCGACTTGCCGATGTCGTGCACGTCGCCGAACACCGTGGCGAGCACGACCGTGCCCTTCGTGTAGCCCTCGAGCTTGTCGAGGTACTGCTCGAGCTGGGCGACGGCCCGCTTCATCACCTCGGCGCTCTGGAGGACGAACGGGAGGATCAGCTCGCCGGCGCCGAATTTGTCGCCGACCTCCTTCATGGCCGGCAGCAGGACCTCGTTGAGCGTCGGCACGGCGCCGATCTTCTCCACCGACTTGTCGATCTGGGCCTCGACGCCCTCGCGCTTGCGGCGCAGGATGTGGAAGTGCAGCGCCTCCTCGGGCTCCATGCCCGCGGTCGGGTCGGCGGCCTCCGCCTCCGCCTCCGGGCCCTTGGCCTCGAAGTGCTCGATGAAGCGCTCCAGCGCGTCCTCGCGGCGGTCGAACACGAGGTCGTCGGCCAGCGCGCGCTCCCCGACGCCGATCTCGCCGTAGGGCGTGATGTGGTTCGGGTTGACCATCGCGAGGTCCAGCCCGGCCTCGACGCAGTGGTGCAGGAACACGGAGTTCAGGACGGAGCGCGCCGGGACGCCGATCCCGAAGGAGACGTTGGAGACGCCCAGCGAGGTCTTCACGCCCGGCAGCTCTGCCTTGATCAGCCGGATGCCCTCGATCGTCTCCACGGCCGACGGCCGCCACTCCTCGTCGCAGGTGGTCAGCGTGAACGTGAGGTCGTCGAAGATCAGGAGCTCGGGGTCCATCCCGTGTTCCTCGCACACCAGCTGGTGGATGCGCCGGGCGACCTCGAGCTTGCGCTCGCGCGTCTTGGCCATCCCGACCTCGTCGATCGTGAGCGCGATCAGCGCGGCACCGTGCTCCATGGCGATCGGCACGACCCGGTCGAGCTTGTCGCGGCCGGCTTCGAGGTTGACCGAGTTGACGATCGCGCGGCCGGGGATCTGGTCCAGCGCGGTGGCGATCACCTCGGGCTCGGTGGAGTCGACCTGGATCGGCGCGGGCTGGGTGAGCGAGACCTTCTTGGCCACGCGCCGCATCTGCTCGTCCTCGTCCTGGCGCTCGGTCAGAGCGACGCACAGGTCGAGCAGGTGGGCGCCGCCCTCGACCTGGTCCTCGGCGACCTGCACCAGCGCGTCGTAGTCGTCGGCCAGCAGCAGCTCCTTGGCCCGCCGCGAGCCCTGCGAGTTCACGCGCTCGCCGACGATCGTGGGCGCCGGCTCCTGCACGAGCGGGGCGGCGGCGATCATCGAGGAGACGTGCGGCGGGCGCGGCGCCGGGCGCGCGGCGACGGCGTGGGCGCCGCAGCGCTCGCGGAGCGCGCGGATGTGCTCGGGCGTCGTGCCGCAGCAGCCGCCGACGATGGCCACGCCGTAGCGGTTGACGAAGTCGGCGAGCGTGTCGGCCAGCGGGTCGGGCTCCTCCGGGAAGATCGTCTCGCCGTTCGGCCCCTGGTGGGGGATGCCGGCGTTGGGGATGCAGGAGACCGGCACCGGCGAGTGCTCGCCGAGGAAGCGGACCGCGTCGCGCATGTCCTCGGGGCCGGTCGAGCAGTTGAGTCCGAGAGCGTCGACGCCGAGCGCGGTGAGCGTGGTCAGGACGGAGGCGATGTCGGTGCCGAGCAGCATCTTGCCGCCGTTCGGGAGCAGCGAGACCTGGGTCTGGATCGGGACGGTGCGGCCGGTCTTCTCGAAGGCATCCCGCGCTCCGAAGACCGCGGCCTTGACCTCGAGGATGTCCTGGGCGGTCTCGCTGAGGATCACGTCGACGCCGCCCTCGAGCAGGCCCTGGCACTGCTCGGCGAAGATCTCGCGCAGCGCGGCGAAGCTGATGTTGCCCAGCGTGGGATCGTCGGAGGCGGGCAACATCCCCGTCGGCCCGACCGCCCCGACGACGAAGCGCTCCTCGCCGGCGGCCGCGCGCGCGATCTCCGCCGCGCGGCGGTTGATCTCGAGCGTGCGCTCGCCGAGGCCCCACTCGTCGAGCTTCAGCCGGCTGGCCTGGAAGGTGTCGGTCTGGACCGCCTCGGCGCCGGCCGCGACCATCGACTCGTGGACGCCCTGGATCACGTCCGGGCGGTGGAGGACGAGCGCCTCGTGGCACTTGCCGGGCAGGCCGCCGTAGTCCTCGGCGCTCAGGTCGTACTGCTCCAGCGTGGCGCCCATGCCGCCGTCGTAGACGACGACGTGGGAGCGGATGGCTTCGAGGTAGTTACGCATAAGCAGATCCTGAGGGTACAGGCAGGCGTCGGAGCTCGATCGGGCGGCGGTCCGCAGGGCTGTCAACCCGACCGGTAGCGTTACGCGTCCGGGGTCGCCTCGGGCGATTCGCCCTCGAGCAGCGCGAGGTGGTCGGTGAGTATGTCTGTGCCCGGAGGGATGAATCCCACCCACGTGCTCGCCATGCCCATGGTCAGCGCCCGCTGACCGGTCACCCCGGCGGCGACGACCATGGCGAACCGAGGCAAGCTGCTGGCGCTGATCTTCGCGCCCGTGCCGTTCATCGTGGCCGCCGCGCTCTTTCTCGCCACTCGTGGCTCCGGGGGCACCGACTTCGAGCTTCTACCGGTCAATCCCGGCGGGCCGGTCGGCCTCGCTCATCTCGAGCAGGACGGCGACCGCGTCCGGGGGCGGATCGCGGTCTGGGGCCTCGGTCCCGGCAGCCGGCACCTCGCCGAGCTGAGGACGGGAGCTTGCCGGCCCGACGGCAAGCAGACCGCGGCCGTGGTGAGCGCGCTCCCGCAACTCGTCGCCGATCCCAACTGCGTCGCCTTCGCGCGCGTGGACGCGCGCGCGCTTAACAACGCAGTCGAGCCGGGCCACTACCTGATGGTCTACTCCGGCCCCGGACCGGCTCGCGCCAACGCTCGGGTGTCGTGCGGCGATCTCTTCGGCGGGGGACGGCTCACCCCCGTCGCGTTGGCGAGTGTGGGTCCGGGCGCCGGCGCGCGGTCCGAGGCCTCGACCATCGTCCAACTGCGCGACGGCCGCCCGATCGGCGGGCCGCAGCGGATCGAGGTCCGCTCCGGCGACCGCGTGGCGCTCGCGGTCCGCTCCGACCTGCCCGACGAGCTCCAGATCGGCGGTGGCCTCGGCCTGAGCCAGCAGGTGGGGCCCGGGACGATCGCCCGCTTTTCGTTCCTGGCCCCGCAGCCGGGAAGGTACGCGGTGCGCGCACGCACCGCGGGAGTGCGGCCGGTCGCGGTGCTGAACGTGAGGGCGAGGGGGGCCGGCTCACCGCGCTGAGCACGGGCGAGGGTGCGCCTCTCCCCGAACTACGGGCGCTCGACCCTGCCGCAGGCGACGCGGTCGCCGGAGTCGCCGGTCTCGAGCGTCTCGGAGTCGGGGCCGGCTTTCCGGCCGGGGCCGATGTAGCGGTCGGGGACGTTCGCGGCGTTGTCCGGATCGGCGTGGACCATGGCCGCACTCCCGTCGCCTGCCATCAGCTCCTCGACCTTGACGCGACCCGTCACCGCGACCGCGGTGGCGGTGCCGTCGTCGGCCGCGAGCAGCGGGGGGAGGTCGCCGGCGTGCTCGCCGTGCTCGCTGCCGGGGCGGGCCACGTGGCCGCCGGCTGTGGAGAAGGGCATGCGCTCTCCCACCATTTGCGCGTTTGGCTCGCAGAGCCCCCGCTCGTGGAAGTGAAAGCCGTGGAGGCCGGGCTCGAGCCCGGTCGCCTTGACCCGGAATCTGACCTTGTCCCCGGCCGGGCTCAGGGAAACCGACCCAGCACGCTTGCCGTCGACGGTCGCGAGGCGCGCGACGGCGGCCGGCGGCGCGGGCTTTTCGCCGCCGCCCGATGGGCCGCCGCTTCCGCCGCAGCCGGCCAGCGTCACGGCGGTGACGAGCAGCGCGGCCGGCACGGCGCGAATACGGCGGGAGCTGCGCGGGTCGGCCGGGCTCATCCCGTGCATCCTCTCAGACCGCGGGCCCGCGTGAGGCGCTGCGGCGACGGGCGCCCACCCGCTCGAGCGTCCCCGGGCTCGGCCGGGCGGACACCCGCGGGCCGCGTATTTCTTCCGTCCGTCCATGGCCGCCCGAGCCGCCGGGACCTAGGTTGGAGGCACATTCGCCCTCGCCCGAAAGCCCCGCCTTGTCCAGCCGGCTGAGTTCGCTCGACTCCTCCTTCTTGCGCGTCGAGACGCCCAGGGCGCACATGCACGTGGCCTGGCGCGGGCGCTTTCGTCCGCACGCCACCCGCGCGCGCCCGACGCTCGAGCGCCTCCAGGCGAGCGTGGGCTCGCGGGTCAGCCGCTGCCGGCGCTTTCGCCAGCGCCTGGCCTACCCGCCGCTCGGGATGGGCGAGCCTGTCTGGGTCGATGACGTCCGCTTCGACGTCCGGGCCCACGTCGCCGAGCTCGTGGGCGCCGGCGGGCCGGTCACCCCGGAGCGCTTCGCCGGCCTGTGCGACGAGGCTCTGTCGCGGCCACTCGAGCGCGACCGCCCGCTGTGGCAGGTCCAGCTCGCACCCGAGCTGACCGACGGCTCGGTCGGCGTCCTGTGCAAGATGCACCACGCGATGGTCGACGGCAAGTCGGCCCTCGAGCTCGCGCTGCTCTTGCTCGACCTCTCGGCCGACCAGGAGCCCGAGCCGCCGGCGGAGTGGGAGGCCGAGCCCGAGCGCGGCGCCACCCGTCTCGCGCTCGACTCGCTGGCCGACGGCGCCGGCGGGTCGCTGCGCGCGGGCCGCTCGCTTGCGTGGATGTCGCGCTCGCCGGTCCGCAGCGGAGCGAGCATCGCCGGCACGCTGCGTCGCGTGGCCTCGGCGGTCTCCGACGACGCCCTGCGGCCCGCGCCGGCCTCCTACGTCAACGCGCCGATCGGCCCCAAGCGCACGCTGCTCACCCAGAGCGTGCCGATCGACGATCTGGTGGCCGCGAAGAAACGCGCCGGCGCGACCCTCAACGACGCCTGCCTCGCCGCGGTTGCCGGGGCCATGCGTCAGCTTGCGCGCGGCCGTGGCAGCTCGCCCGCGCCGCTCAAGGCCGCCGTCCCGGTCAGTGTCCGCGACGACGGCGAGCAGGGCGAGCTCGGGAACCGGATCTCCTTCGCGTTCGTCGACCTTCCGGTGGAGGCGAGGCTCGCGGCCACGCGCCTCGATCGGGTGCGGACCCAGACCGCAGCGTTGAAGCGGGCCGGGCGCCCCGCCGCCACTGAGGCCCTGCTCGGAGCCGCGGGCTGGCTCCCCGGGCCGGTCAAGACCCAGGTCGCGCGGCTCGCCGCGAGCTCGCGCGTCTACAATCTCGTGGTCTCGAACATCCCGGGGCCCCGCGAGCCGGTCTACATGCTGGGCGCGGAGCTGCTCGAGGCCTATCCGGTGGTGCCGCTGGCGGAGGGCCACGCCTTGTCGATCGGGGTCTTCACCTACCGCGATCGCGCGTGCTTCGGCATTCACGCCGACCCCGAGGCCCTGCCCGAGGCGCGCGAGCTCCCCGGCTTCCTGCGCCGCGAGGTGCGCGAGCTGGCGGCGCCCGGCTCGATGGGGGTCGTCCGCAACGGGCGCCGCGCCGGGGCGAAGCGAGCGGTGAAGGGCAGCGGCGGCGGGTCGCGCACGGCGTCCCGGCGCGGCTGACCGGGCCGGGAATCTCGAAGGGCGAGCAAGCGACCGTGCGCGAGAACGGAACCCGGGGACAGGTCGCGATCGTGCTGCCGGGAGGCGGCGCTCGCGGCGCCTACGAGGCCGGCGCCCTCGCAACCCTGCTGCCGGCCCTCGCGGCGCGGGGCGAGCGGGTCTC
>JBPCMT010000035.1:0-17097 GCA_051001995.1 Thermoleophilaceae bacterium | reverse complement strand
CGCGCGGCGGCTCCTGGTACGCGCGCAGCATCCTGCGCGTCCCGGTGCGCGACCTGACCGGCGGGTTCAAGTGCTTTCACGCGACAACGCTGCGGCGCCTCGGCCTCGAGGACGTTCGCACCGACGGTTACGGCTTTCAGATCGAGCTGACCTACCGGGCGATCAGGGCCGGCATGCGCGTCGCGGAGATCCCGATCGTCTTCTCAGAACGCCGGGCCGGGAGCTCGAAGATGACCGCCAGGATCGCGCTCGAGGCCGCATGGAGGGTGCCGAAGCTCAGGCTCAGGCTGCGCTGACAGCTCCCCTGGGGGTGCGCCGCCCCGCCGCGCCGTGGCCGCAGGTGGCATATCCCTTCTCGAAAATGATCATCAAACAAGTCTCTCTAAGCGACCACTTTCGAGAGGAAGACGACAACCAGCGGCGGGGAAAGGCGCACCAGGCGCCGACGGCTCACGCGGCGTACGGGCGATCGCTGCGTCAGTTGCCGAACAGGCGGCCGCCGAGGCCGCGCATGACCGGCAGCAGGACGCTGCGCGGCGAGTAGCGTCCGAAGGCCGCCTGCACCTTGTCGGTGGCGCGCGGCACGACGACGCGCTTGCCCCGCTCCATCCCCTCCACGGCCGCGCGCGCGACCTCGTCCGCGCTCGCCCACAGGAAGCTCGGGCCCGCGGAGTGCAGGTGGGAGATGCCGGCCGCGTCCTGAAACGCGGTGGCCACGGGACCCGGGCACAGCACCGTGCACGTCACCCCCGTGCCCGCGAGCTCCCCGTGCAGCGACTCCGAGAAGGCGGTGACGAACGCCTTGGTCGCCGCGTATGTCGCGTTGCCGGGAAGCGGCTGGAAGCCGGCCGTCGAGCTGACGTTCAGGATCGCCCCCGACCGACGCTCGACCATGCCGGGCAGGAAGGCGACCGTCAGATCGTGCAGGGCGTCGACGTTGACCCGGACCTCCTCGCGCTCGCGCTCCGGCGAAAGCTCGGCGAGTTGCCCGTAGGTGCCGAAGCCGGCGCTGTTGATGAGCACCGACACCTTCCGCCTGCGTCGCGACAGCCGCGCGATCAGCCCCTGCCGCGCCTCGGCGTCGCCGAGGTCGCAGGCGTCAACCGCTGTGTCTGAGCCGAGCTCTCCCGCGAGCTCCTCGAGCCGCTCCACGCGGCGCGCGACGAGCGTCACGTGGTGGCCGCGGGCGGCGAGGCCGCGGGCAATCTCGGCGCCGATCCCGGACGAGGCGCCGGTGATCAGCGCGGTGCCCTGCTCGCTTGGGTTGGGAAGGCTCAACGGGTGGAATCCTCCTTAAGATGGCGTCCCCGGCGCAGAGCCGCCGTGGCTGAGGATGGCGGCGGGCAGTGAACGCTGGACCGCGACGGCATACTATACTTTGTAAAGCGAGCCAGCCGAGCGAACAGGAGTCACCGTGGCAGGAGCGATCACCGAGGTCAACGACAACAACTTCCAGGCGGAGGTCATCGAGTCGGGCGAGCCCGTGCTGGTCGATTTCTGGGCGCCCTGGTGCGGCCCCTGCCGGGTCATCGCGCCCCTCCTCGAGGAGCTGAACGAAGAGCAGGACAACCTGCGCGTCGTCAAGCTCAACGTGGACGACAACCAGCAGACCGCGGCGCAGTACGAGGTGCTGTCCATCCCGACGCTGATTCTGTTCAAGAACGGCCAGGTCGCGAAGCGCGTGATAGGAGCGCTTCCGAAAAAGCGCCTGGAGGCCGAGATCGCGCCCGAGCTCCAGGCGGCCTGACCGGCCCCGACGAGTCCGCCATGGCCACAACGGCGCGCAAGGGGAGTGACCGCCTGAGGACGGTCGACCTCGACCTGCATCCGAACGAGGCCTCCGACCTGGCACGGATCGAGGATCCGCGAGTGCTGCGGGCGCACGGCTGGGACGCGGCTTTCTGGACGGCGCTCGACGAAGGCGCCGTCGAGGACTCGGTCGCAGTGATCGGCCGCAGGCGGGGGGGCGACCACAAGTGGGAGGTTGCGCGGCCGCGGCTGCGAGCCGATCGCCACGCCGCCAAGACCGAGGACGCCGAGGTCTGCGCCCACCACGACGGCTGGGTCTACCTGATCGGCTCGCACTACGGAAGCAAGGCGGGCCCGCTCGATTCGAGCCGCGCATGGATCGCGCGCTTTCGCGAGGCGGAGTTCGCGGACGGCGTCTCCGGCGCGACGCCCGAGCTTCACGTCGTCAAGAACAAGTTCCGGCTCCACCGCGCGCTCAACGACGCCTTGCGGGCCTTCGGGCCGCAGTTGCGACCGGTCGAGGACGTCGTCCGCGAGCGGTTCATCGACCTCACCCGCAAGAAGGCCGGCCGGCGGCGCGCGGGCCGCATCAATCCCACGGACGTGCCGATCAACATCGAGGGCGGCGCGTTCCTCGCCGATGGCTCGCTGCTGCTGGGCCTCCGCTACCCGGTGAGCGCCGGCGGCGAGCCGATCGTGGCCGAGCTGAGCGGAATCGAGGCGATGCTCGAGGACGAGCGCGCCGCGCCGGTCGTAAGGCGCTTCTGGGTGCTTCAGGGCGCGGGAAGCCGGGGCCAGCCGACGGGCATCAGGGCGCTCATCCGCGCGGGCCGCGAGATGCACGCGATCGTCGGGAGCCTCGACTCGGAGGACCCCAAGAGCTCGTTGACGGCCGCCAACGAGCAGGCGAAGGCCGCGCGTTGCTCGCACTACCGCTTCCGCCTCGGGTCCGCCAAGAACGGCGGCGCGATCGAGACGGCGCTCGTGCGGCGCTTCCCCTTCAAGAACGTCGAGGGGCTGGCGCCGGATCGCGACGGGCGATTCTTCTACGTGACCGACGAGGACGACCGCGTCAACGTTCGGTACATGCACGACTAGGTGGCTGATTCCACGGCCGCGCCCGGGGTCGTGGAATCAGCCATCTAGCTCGAGTCGCGCAGCGACCCGCGCAGCGATCAGGCGCGCTCGACGCCGATCAGCAGCTCGCGACCGTCGATCTGCGCCGCGTGCGGACGCTCCGGTGTCCCGCCGCCGTCGTAGCCGACACGCGACGCGAGCGTCTCGCCGGCCACGTAGGGCTCGTGCTCGCGCGCGACGTCGATCAGCTCGCTGTCGCCTGCGAGCGTGAGGACGATCGCGTCGGACACCTCCAGGCCGGCGGCTTTGCGCGCCGCCTGGACGTTGTGGACCACCTCGCGGGCGAGCCCCTCCCGCCGCAGCCCGGCGTCGAGTCGCACGTCGAGGGCGACGGCGTGCGTGCCGGCGCGCTCGAGCTGGTAGCCCTCGACCGGGAGCAGGACCAGCTGGAGGTCGTCCGGGTGCAGCTCGTGCTCCGAGCCGCCGATCGAGACGCCGACGGGTGCCCCCGTTCGCAGCCTCGTGGCCGCGCTCTGCGCGTCCAGAGCGCCCACGGCCTCCGCCACCTGGGGCATCTGCTTGCCGAAGCGCGGGCCGAGAGCACGGTAGTTCGGCCGCAGCTCCCAGCGACCGAGCTCCTCGGCCTCGGACACGTAGCGGATGCGCCTGACATTCAGCTCGTCGAGCACCAGATCCTGAAAGCGCTCGATCGCGGCCCGCTCGCGATCGGCGGCGACCACGACGGCCTCGCCCAGCGGCTGACGGACCCGGACCTTGGCCTGGGCGCGCGCCGCGCGCCCGAGCTCGACGGCGTCGCGCGCGACTTGCATCTGCCACTCGAGCCCCTCGTCGCGGAGGCGGGCGTCCGCCCGCGGGTAGTCGCAGAGGTGGACCGAGGGCTCCGAGCCGTCGAGGTTCTCGTAGATCGCGTCGCAGATGAAAGGGACCAGCGGCGCCGCGAGCTTCGCGACGGTGACCAGGCAGCGATGCAGGACCGCGAACGCGACGGGGTCCTCGTCCCAGAAGCGCCGCCGCGAGCGTCGCACGTACCAGTTGGACAGCTCGTCGACGAAGGTCGCGATCGCCCGCCCCGCCAGCGTCGTGTCGTAGTCGTCGAGGCGATCGGTGGCGAGCTCGATCGTGGCGTCGAGGCGTGACAGCACCCAGCGGTCGAGGTCGGTCGCGTCCGCGGGAGCGTCATCCTCGGAGCGTTCGAACTCGACGCCTCCGGCGTTCGCGTAGAGGACGCAGAACGCGTAGGCATTCCAGAGCGTGAGCATGAACTGGCGCACGCTCTCGCCGACGGTCTCGACCGAGAAGCGGTACCCGTCCCAGGGCTGCTTCGAGGTGAAGTAGTACCAGCGGAACGCATCGGCGCCGTGGCGCTCGATCACCTCCCACGGCTCGACCACGTTGCCGCGGCTCTTCGACATCTTCTGGCCCTCGGAGTCGAGGATCAGCCCGAGGCAGAGCACCGTCTCATACGACGAGCGGCCGTAGAGCAGCGTGGAGATCGCGAGCAGCGAGTAGAACCATCCGCGCGTCTGGTCGAGCGCCTCGCAGATGTAGTCGGCGGGAAAGCGCTCGGAGAACAGCGCCTCGCGCTCGAACGGCGCGTGCCACTGGGCGAACGGCATCGATCCCGAATCCCACCAGGCGTCGATTACCTCCGGCACGCGCCGCATCTCGGAGCCGCACTCGCGGCACCCGAACACGGAGTCGTCGATGTAGGGCCGGTGAAGGTCGTCGGGCACCTCGGCCCCCAGCTCTCGCAGCTCCGCCACCGATCCGACGCAGAGCTCGTGCCCTCCCTCGCAGCGCCAGACCGGGAGCGGCGTCCCCCAGTAGCGCTCGCGCGACAGGGCCCAGTCGACGTTGTTCTCAAGCCACTTGCCGAAGCGGCCGTGCTTGATGTGGTGCGGGTACCAGCGCACGGCCTCGTTGGCGCGCAGGAGGTCGTCGCGGATCTCCGTGGTGCGCACGTACCAGCTGGACTTCGCGTAGTAGATCAGCGGCGTGTCGCAGCGCCAGCAGTGGGGGTAGGCGTGCTCGTAGTCCCCGGCGCGCAGCAGGCGACCCGACTCGCGCAGCGCCTCGATGATGTCGGCGTCCGCGTCCCGGACGTAGCGGCCGGCGAACGGGCCGGTGCGCTCGTCGAAGGTCCCGTCGGGGCGCACCGGGTTGTGGACCGTCAGACCGTTGGCCTCGGCGAGGCGGAAGTCGTCCTCGCCGAACGCCGCGCCGGTGTGTACGACGCCGGTGCCGTCCTCGACCGAGACGAAGTCGCCCTCCAGCACCGTGTGGCCACGCTCCCCGTAGTCGGTGATGTACGGGAACGGCGGCTCGTAGGAGAGCCCGACGAGCTCACGACCCCTGATCCGCTCCACGATCTCGGCGCCGTCACCGAGCACGCGCTGCACCAGCGGCTCGGCCAGGATCAGCGTCTCACCCTCGTGGCGAGCGCGCGCGTAGGTGACCTCGGGATCGACGGCGAGGGCCGCGTGCGGCACGAGCGTCCAGGGCATCGTCGTCCACGCGAGCAGCGAGACTCCCTCTTCGTCCTTGACCGGGAAGCGCACGTAGATCGACGGATCGACCACATCGTGGTATCCGAGCGCCACCTCGTGCGAGGAGAGCGCGGTGCCACAGCGCGGGCAGTAGGGGACGACGCGGTAGCCGGAGTTCAACAGGCCGCGCTGCCATACCTCCTTGAGCGACCACCAGACCGATTCGATGTAGTCGTTCGACAGCGTGACGTAGGCATCGTCGGTGTCGATCCAGAACCCGATCCGCTCGGTGAGCCGGTTCCACTCGTCGATGTAGGCGAAGACGGACTCGCGGCAGCGCTGGTTGAACTCGGCGATCCCGTAGCGCTCGATGTCGGCCTTCGAAGAGATTCCGAGCTGGCGCTCGATCTCCAGCTCGACCGGCAGCCCGTGGCAGTCCCACCCGGCCTTGCGGTGCACGAGGTGGCCGCGCATCGTCTTGTAGCGCGGGAAGACGTCCTTGAAGACGCGCGAGAGGACGTGGTGCGAGCCGGGCCTTCCGTTGGCCGTTGGCGGCCCCTCGTAGAAGACGAATGGCTCGCGACCCTCGCGGCGGCGGATCGACTCGCCGAACACGTCGCGCTCGCGCCAGCGCTCGAGAACGCGCTCCTCGAGCTCGGGAAACGACTGCCGGGGGTCGACCGGCTCAAAGGGGCTCACGCGCGCGATTCTATGAATGCGTGCGGGTCCCCCGCCTCCGGGAGCCGCACATCACAATCCTGGATAGGTGTCGCATCGCAACCTCTAAGCAGGACGGCACCCGGTGCGCCGGCTCGCGCGCGTCAGGCCGCCAGCTTGCGGCAGAGCGAGGCAAGCGAGCGCTTCTCCTGCTCGTCGAGCGCCGAGAAGGTCGAGCGGACCCGCTCGGTGTGGCCCGGGAAGACCCGCTCGACGATCTCCGCCCCGGCAGCCGACAGCTCGAGCACGACCGAGCGCCGGTCGGCCGCCGTCCGGCGGCGGGCCAGCAGCCCCCGCGCCTCGAGCGTGGCGGTGACCTCGGTGGCGTTCGCCTTGCTCCAGCCGAGGCGGCGACGAAGCGTCTTAAGCTCGAGCCGGCCACCGGCGGTCGTGAGCAGCACCAGGGCCGAGAAGCCGGCCGCCGAGAGCCCGGCCTGCTCGAGCTCCGCTGCGAGCGCGCGCCGCACGCTGGACTCCGCGCGCAGGAGCGCCTCCAGCGCCCGGTGCGCCAGCGGGTCGCCGACCTCGAGCAGCGGCATGCCGGGCGATGCTAGGCGCGCGTGCGGACGCGCCGGCCTCGACGGCGGAGGCCTGGGCGCCTAGGATCGCCTTTCAGGTGGTCTCGCTAGGAGTCGCACTGATGGATTCGCTCGCCGCCCTCGAGCTCGAGTTCGAGTTCGACCTCAACGGCGACTTCCTCCCGAGCGATGGCAACCGCGCGGGCTTCCTGCTTCTGCTCGGCTTCCTCCTCTCCTTCGGCTTCATCAGGATGAGCACGCGGCTCATGCGAGACCCAAGGATCACGTGGTGGCCCGGGAGCATCGAGACCGGGGGTGGCCTCCACATCCATCACCTCGTCTTCGGGATCGTGTTGCTGCTGCTCGCCGGTTTCCTCGGCTTCGCGCTGCAGCCCGACAGCCCCTGGCTAGAGATCCTGGCGGTCGCCTTCGGCGTCGGCGGCGGGCTGACGCTCGACGAGTTCGCGCTGTGGCTGCACCTCGAGGACGTCTATTGGTCCGAGGAGGGCCGCAGCTCGGTGGACGCCGTGATCATGGCGGCCATCGTCGGCGGAGCGGTGGTCGTGGGTCTCGCCCCGCTCGAGATCAATAACGAGGAGTCGGCGCCGGTGGTCGTCGCGACGGTGGGGGTGAACCTCGCCGTCTGCGTCTTCGCCGTGCTGAAGGGCAAGCTGACGGCCGGGCTGATCGGGATGTTCATCCCCGTGGTCGGCTACGCCGCGGCCATCCGGCTGGCCAAGCCGTCGTCTCCGTGGGCGCGGCGCCGCTACCCGGCCGACAGCAAGAAGCTCGCCGCGGCCGAAGCGCGCGACGCTCGCCACGAGCGACGCTACCGGCGCTGGCAGGACCTGATCGGAGGCCGGCCGACGCCAGTCGCCCCGCTCGAGGGTGCACCGGAGGACGATCGCAGGAAGGCGGGCAACTCGTAGCCGGCCGGCCGTATACAGCGCGCTGCTAGTTGCCGCGCTGAGCGCCGGCGACGGCGCGGACTGCTCCCCCGCCGACAGCGGCGGGCGGGCGCTCGACGAGGCGCGGACGCTGCGCGACGGCAGACTCGAAGCGCTCGCGCAGCGCCGTGACAGCCTCCGAAGGGCTCACTCCCAGCGACGGCACCGAGTGCTTGCCGGCGACCGGGGTCGCGTCGCGGTACTCCAGCACCCGCGCGCCGGGCGCGGCGTGCCGAGCCGCGTAGACGATCCGGCCGACGACGTCGAGTGTCGCGCCCGTTCCCGCCAGCACGATCGCCGCCGGCTTGCTCCCGCGCAGGGCTCGCGTCAGACGCTCCCGCTCGAGCGCGACCGACAGCAGCAGGGTGCGAAAGCCGGCCCTCCTCAGCCCGAGCTCGAGCGCCTGGACCTCGACGGTCTCGACGTCGAGCGTCGTGCTCGAGTCGAAGATCAGGACGGCCTCCGGACGGGTGGGCGCCGGAACCACCCGGCGTGCGGCGTGCAGCCATCCCGTCGCCCACCTGGCGCCGAACTCCGACTCCGCTTCACGGGCCAGCCTGTCGGAGGCAGCCACCAGCGACGGAAGCAGCAGCTCCTCGACGGTCCGCTCGACCGAGCGGACCGCGAGGCTCTCCTCCATCGTCCGGTCGGCCGCGTGCTCGTCGAAGCGGTCGAATGCCTCCACCAGCCGTGCGGGTGAAGTCGGGCCCTCGCCGCGCTGGCGCGCGACCTCGATCGCCGAGGAGATGTTGTGCGTCTCGAGCAGCGCGCGGCGCAGCGCCTCGAGGTCGGCGAGCTCGTACTGGCGGTGGCCGCCCTCGGTCCGCCGGGGACGCGGGTAGCCGAAGCGCCGTTCCCAGCTTCGCAGCGTATTGGGGCTCACGCCGAGAAGCTCGGCGGCCGCGTTGGTTCGAATGCCACTCATGTCTTGCCTCCCTGAGTGACGTTTTCCCCGGTTCCGCACGGTTATTCAACCGGTGACGCCGAAATTGCAACCCGCATCGAGTGCCCTACGATCGCGCGGTGGCTCGTGTGGCAGCTCGATCGGCGTCACGCGTCCGCGACGGCAGGCCGACTCGGGGTTGCACGTGCGTGGCGGCGATCGTCGCCGCGGCGATCGTCGCCGGGTGCAGCACGGCCGACGAGAGCCGGGTGCCGGTGGCCTGCAAGTCCACCCCCGAGACCGTCCGTCGCGCGCTTCGAGAGGCTCCCGAGCCGGTGACGCTCGACGGCACGCCGATCTCCGACTGCTTCACGCGCGCGAGCGATCCCGGCGACATCCAGGCGATGGGGATCGCGCTCACCGAGACGGCCGCCGATCTCTCCGGGCCCGCCCGCGCCAACCCGGAAGGGAACGCGGCGGTACAGCTCGGCTACCTGATTGGGGCGGTTCGCGAGGGTGCGTCGGCGACCCAGGGAATACACGACGAGCTGGCCCGCAGGGTCGAGCAGGAGCTAGCGGGCGTCGACACGAGCTCCGGCGCGTTCGCCACCGGCGAGCAGGCCGGCCGCGAGTCCGGCTAGCCACTAGCCTCCCGCGTCCGATCACCCGACTCAGGAGGCGGCCGGCGCATGGCGCAGGAGCTGTGGGGAGGCGAGACCCGCAAGGCGGTGGAGAACTTTCCGGTATCGGGCGAGCGAGTGCCCGTGCCGGTCATCCGCTGGCTCGGCCGGATCAAGGGCGCAGCCGCCCGCACCAACGCCGAGCTCGGGCTGCTCGACCCGGAGCTCGCCGAGCGGATCGCCGCGGCGGCCGACGACGTCGCCCACGGCAGGTACGACGACCAGTTCCCGATCGACGTCTTCCAGACCGGCTCGGGGACGTCGTCGAACATGAACGTCAACGAGGTGATCGCGACTCTGGCCGGCGACGGCGCGCATGCCAACGACCACGTGAACATGGGCCAGTCGTCGAACGACGTCTTCCCCTCAGCGGTCCACCTGGCCGCGCTCGCGGAGTCCTCAGACAGGCTCCTTCCCGCACTCGAGCGGCTCGCCGGCGCGCTCGCGGCGAAGGCAGCGGAGTTCTCGGACGTGGTGAAGGCCGGCCGGACCCACTTGATGGACGCCGTCCCGGTGACGCTCGGGCAGGAGTTCGCCGGCTACGCCGCGCAGGCCCGGCTGGGTCGCGACCGCGTCGCGAGTGCCCTCCCGCGCGTGGCTCAGATCCCGCTCGGCGGTACCGCTACCGGCACCGGCCTCAACACGCACGAGGACTTCGCGGCGGGCGTGCGCGCGAAGGTCGGCGAGGCGACCGCGGTCGTCGTCGAGACGCCTGCCGATGCCTTCGAGGCGCAGGGCGCGCGCGACGCGCTGGTCGAACTGTCCGGCCAGCTCAAGGTCGTCGCGGTGTCGCTGACGAAGATCGCCAACGACATCGCGCTGATGGGCTCCGGACCGCGGGCGGGGCTCGCCGAGCTGAGGCTCCCCGAACTTCAGAAGGGCTCGTCGATCATGCCGGGCAAGGTCAACCCGGTGATCCCGGAGGTCGTGCTACAGGTCGCTGCCCAGGTCATCGGCAACGACGCGGCGATCACCGTGGGAGGCTCGCAGGGCAACTTCGAGCTGAACGTGCGGATCCCGTTGATCGCCCGCAACCTCCTCGGGTCGATCGCGATCCTCGCGAGCGCGTCGCTGCTGCTCGCCGAGCGCTGCGTCGAGGGCCTGGAGGCCAACGAGGAGGCCTGCCTGGCGCACGCCGAGGCGACGCTCGCCACCGCCACCGCGCTGAACCCGCACATCGGCTACGACCGCGCGACGGAGATCGTCAAGGAGGCGGCGTCGTCAGGACGCATCTTGCGCGACGTCGCCCGCGAGATGGGCGTCGACGAGCGGACGCTCGAGGAGGCGCTCGACCTCGAGGCGACGGCCCGCGGCGGGCGCTAGCCGCGCTGCGGCTAGCGCCGCTTGCGCGGCCGCTCGAGGCTCATCGTGACCTCCGCCTCCCCGGCCGGCGGGTAGGCCGCGAGGACCCATACGCGCTGGTTGCGACGCGGGCCCCTCACCACTCGGCCGGACTCGTGGTAGCCGATCCGCGGCTTGCCGCCCTCGGCTCGGATCACGATCAGCCGCGTGCGCTCGGGGCCGGTGAGGCGGACGCGGGCCCTGCGCCGCAGCTGGTGCGCCATCAGGCCGCCGTCGGACAGCGTCCGCGTCGACGACTCCCCGCGGGACAGCGGCTCCGGCTTCCAGCGCTCCAGGTAGGTCGCCCAGTCGAAACTGTCGCGGTTCACGCGCTCCCGCCAGCGGTAGCCGTGGCGCGTGAGGGCCCCGGCCGCGAAGCGGCCGAGCTGGCGCACGAATGGCTTGCCGGTCGCCGCCTTCGTGGCGACGACGGCTTCCTTGTGGTCGCTCTCCCGCTCCGACGCCGCCGGTATCCAGCGCTCGACCAGCGCCTCGAACGCGTCGAAGCCGTAGCGCGCGTACCAGGGCATCCAGAACCAGCACGAGTTGTAGATCGTCTCTTCGAACGGGCCCTCGGCCATCGCCTCGTCCATGTCCTCCGGCGACGCCTGGCTGTCGAAGCCGTTGCACCCGTTGAGGTCCTGTGCGTACAGGAGTGACTTCGGCTGCCTGCTGACGTCGGAGTAGCGATGGAGGGTCTCCTGAAAGCGCGCCGTCCCCTCGCTGTAGGCGGAGCTCGAGTCCCTACCGCTCCTGTTGGCCACCGAGCCCGGCTTGGTGTAGCGGTTCTGGAAGTTGTGGAACATCTCGTGCCCGATGACGTTGAAGTACGCCTTCCTGCGGTTGGGGTACTCATAGCCGAGCGCGTCGAGGGCCTCGAGGACGAACGAGCTGATGTGGATCTGGAAGTTGTCCGCGATCACGACGCACGCGAGGCAGACCGCCGACAGCGCGTCGTTGACGTAGACGAAGCCGCGGTCGCCGGGGATCCAGCCCTTCGTGAAGCCCCAGTCGAGGAACTCCTCGTAGTTGACCTTCGTGGCGTCGAACGTCGTCCGCACGATGTCGGCCTGAAAGCCGGGGGTGCCCTGGCCGGGGTCGGGGGCGAGCGGGCTGCCGCCATAGGAGATGTTGATCCGGAAGCCGTCGGACGCCCTGTAGGTCCTGCGGACCCTCGGACGCGCCGCCTCGAGCCCGGCGCGGGCGCCGGGCAGCCCGCCCACCGCCCGCAGCAACCCGGCGGCGACCTGCCGGTAGCGCTCGCTGGCGCCGGGCAGGGCGGTGAGGCCCTCGACCTCGGCGGTGAACGGTTCCTGCGCGAACGCCGTGGCGGTCCACTTGGCGAGGCGGACGCCTCCTGCGCCGGCGACGATCTTCCAGGTCGCGTCCACTCCGTTCGTGAGCGCGTGGGTGTCGACCGTATAGACCCCCGGCGCGGTCCGGGCGAAGGAGCGGATCGTGACGTCGTCGAAGTAGGGAGCCGCCGCGAGTTGCGCGTACGCGCGCGCCGCCGCCGCCCCGCCGCCCGCGAAGGCGGCGTTGAAGCCGGTCGTCGCGTCGCAGAAGCGATCGTCGCCCGACCGGATCGCGCGGTGACGCGTGCCGGGAGAGATGCGCGGCTCGAGCGCCAAGACGGTGTCGAGGCCCGCGACGCGCTCCTCGCGCACGACCTCGGTGCCGGACCCGTAGAGCTGCTCGACGGCGTCCTGAGCGCTCGCGCTCGTCACGCATCCGGGCGTCGTGGCCGCGGCGGCGGAGCCGGGCGCCGCCAGCAGGATCGCGAGCAAGGCGAGCAGCGCGGCAACACCACGAGCGGTCATCTCGCCCTGCATTCCGACCTCGACGGCATGACTTCCCTCCCGGTCCTCCCCGCAGCCGGAGCGGACGCGAATACTAGCCGTAAGCTCTCGCAGGCTCTACATGTTTCCAAAGCTCAAGAAACGGCGCGGAGCGACGCGTGACCGCGGAGCAGGCGCCGCCACGGCGAAGCTCGACCTCACGGCGATCAACCGCGCGGTGGAGCGACTGCTCGGCGTCACCGAGGACCCTCGCCACCGGTACCTCCTCGAGGCCTACAACCGTCACCGCTACCTGGAGGTAGCAGGGCGCTACGAGGAGATCTTCGCTCCGGAGATGACCGTCGAGCATCCCGTCTACCGCTTCAGCTTGATCGGCCAGCCGAAGCTAAAGCTCGAGGGCCGCGAGCAGGTGGAGGCGCTCTACCGCCGCTGGACCGAGACCGACCAGTGCGTCTTCTACACCGACGACGAGACCGTGGCGGTCGGCGACCACATGGTCGTCAGCAGGGGGATCGTCTACCAGCAGACGCTCGGCTCCGCGCTCGTCGATGCGGGGGTCGCGGCCGACGAGCACGCGATGTACCTCAACAAGTCGGAGATCGCCATGGTCTGGCCTTACGACGAGCGAGGTCGCCTGATCGGCGAGGACGTCTGGGAGTACGACGACGTCCACCGCGAGCTCATCGAGCTCGACCCGGCCGACGTGCTCACGGCGGAGCGAGCCGGCGAGCTGCTCGAGCCCCTGATCAAGCCGCTTCCGACCTTCGACGAAGGTCTCCTGGTCACCGCGCCAGGACCGTAGGTCGTCCCCCGCCCGTCCGCCGACCGGAAGCGGCGTCTCCGGCTACAGGTTGACCGCCACGTACTTCGTCTCGAGGTACTCCTCGATTCCCTCCGAGCCGCCCTCGCGGCCGAAGCCGGACTGCTTGACGCCGCCGAAGGGCGCCGCCGGGTTCGACACCATCCCCTGGTTGAGGCCGACCATGCCGGTCTCGAGCCGCTCGCAGACGCGCAGCGCGCGCTTGAGGTCGCTCGTGTAGAGGTAGGCCACGAGGCCGTACTCGGTGTCGTTGGCGGCGGCGACCGCCGCGTCCTCGGAGCCGAACGTCGCCACCGGCGCGACCGGCCCGAAGATCTCCTCCCTGAGCAGATTCGCGTCGTCGGGGACGTCGCCGAGGACCGTGGGCTCGTAGAAGTAGCCGGCGCCCTCGACCGCGCTCCCGCCGACGAGCGCCTTCGCCCCCTTGCCCACCGCGTCGTCCACCAGGTTGGCGACCTTGCCGCGCTGGTCGTCGTCGATCAGCGGCCCGACGTCGACGCCGTCCTCGGTGCCGCGGCCGACCTTCATCGCCCCGAGCCGCTCGGCCATCTTGCTCGCGAACTCGTCCGCGACTCCGCCGGCCACGTGGAAGCGGTTCGCGGCGGTGCAGGCCTCGCCGATGTTGCGCATCTTCGCGATCAGCGCCCCCTCGACGGCGTCGTCCACGTCGGCGTCGTCGAACACGATGAAAGGCGCGTTGCCGCCGAGCTCCATCGAAACCTTGAGCAGCTGGCTCGACGCCTGCTCCATCAGCTTGCGGCCGACCTCGGTCGAGCCGGTGAACGACAGCTTGCGCGCGCGCGGATCCTCGATGAGCGGTCCCATGACCGAACCCGACGAGGAGCTCGTCACGATGTTCAGCACGCCGCCCGGGAGCCCCGCGTCTTCCAGGATCTCGGCCAGCGCGAGCATCGACAGCGGCGTCTGCTGCGCCGGCTTCATGACCATCGTGCACCCGGCGGCGACCGCCGGGCCGATCTTGCGCGTGCCCATCGCCATCGGAAAGTTCCAGGGGGTGATCAGCACGCAGGGGCCGACCGGCTGCTTCATCGTCAGCAACCGCCCGGCGCCGTTCGGCGCCACGCCGTAGCGGCCGGTGATCCGCACCGCCTCCTCGGCGAACCAGCGGAAGAACTCGGAGGCGTAGGCGATCTCGGCCTTCGACTCGTTGATCGTCTTGCCCATCTCGAGCGTCATCAGCAGCGCCAGCTCGTCGGCGCGCTCGGTGATCGCCTCGAACGCACGCCGGAGGATCTCGCCGCGCTCGCGCGGCGGGTGCGCCGCCCACTCGTCCTGCGCGTCGGCCGCGGCGGCGAGCGCCGCGACGGCGTCGTCGGGCGTGGCGTCGGCGACCTCGCATAGCGACTCGCCGGTGGCCGGATCCTCGACCGAGAGCGTCTCCGCGCCGGTCGCGTCCCGCCACTCGCCGCCGATCAGGAGTTGCTTTCTGACACCGTCGACGACCTGCTGTTCCTCCGACGTGGCGATGCCCATGACGATCCTTCCGAGACGAGTTACGCGGCTACGGTCTCCGTACCCAGCTCCTGTGAGATCGCAACATCGATCGAGTAGTCGATCGGAAGCACGATCAGCGACGGCAGATCGGCGGCCAGCGCCTGCTCGAGCCGCGCCGAGAAGTCGTCGGGGGACTCGCAGCGCCACGCCGGCATGCCGAACGCCTCGGCGAGCTTGACGAAGTCGGGGTTTCCGAAGTCGGTGCCGAAGTGCGCGCCGAACTTCTTGTCCTGCTTCCAGACGATCGAGCCGTACGCGTGGTTCTCCCAGATCACCGACACGAAGGGGGTCCGCAGCCTGACCGCCGTCTCGAGCTCCTGGCAGTTCATCAGGAAGCCCCCATCGCCGTTCACGGCGACCACCTTGCGGTCGGGGTGGACGATCTTGGCGGCGATCGCCGCGGGCACGGCGAAGCCCATGCCGGCGAGCCCGTTCGCGATCAGCACGGTCCCCGGCTCGTGCGCCGGGAACATCCGGCCGATCCAGAGCTTGTGCAGGCCGACGTCCGAGACGAGTATGTCGTCGCGCCCGAGCGCCCTGCGGATCTCCCACAGGGCGCGCGGTGGCTGCATCGGAAAGTGGTCGTCGTCACGCGCCGCCTCGAGCCGCCCGAGCACGATCTCGTTGAGGCGCTGTGAGCCGCCGGCGCTCGACGCGTCGCCGCCGCAGCGTTCGGTGAGAACGCCCAGCACGAACTCGATGTCGCCGACGAGATCGGCCTCGATCCGGAAGTGCGCGTCCACCTCGACCGATGTCGTGTCGATCGCGACGATGCGCTTGTCGTCCTTAGCGTTCCAGTGCTCGGGCGAGTGCTCGACGAGGTCGTAGCCGACGGTGATGACCACGTCGGCGTCCTCGAAGCCGGCGAGCGCGTAGTCGCGCGACTGGAGTCCCACCGTCCCGAGGGCGTTCTCGTCCTGGGCGTCGATCGCGCCCTTGCCCATGAACGTCTCGGCCACCGGGATGCCGGTCCGGTGACTGAACGCGCGCAGGGCCTCCGCGGCCCCGACCCGCGTCACGCCGTTGCCGGCGAGGACCACGGGGCGGTCCGCGGCGCAGATCACCTCCGCCGCGCGCTCGAGCTCCTCGTCCGATGGCCGCGGCCGGCGGATCCAGTCGGGCACCGGCAGCGGGTGACCGTCCACCTCTGCCGCCATGACGTCCTCGGGCAGCTCGAGGTGGGTCGTGCCCGGCTTCTGGGCCTCGGCGACCTTGAACGCCTTGCGCACGACCTCGGGGACGATGCGCGGGTTCGTCACGCGTGCGTTCCACTTCGTGATCGGGCGCAGGATCGACACCAGGTCGATGTACTGGTGTGACTCCTTGTGCATGCGCTCGAGGTCGCCCTGCCCCGTGAGCGCGACGAGCGGCGAGCGATCGAGCAGCGCATCGGCGATGCCGGTCACCAGGTTGGTGGCGCCCGGACCGAGCGTTCCGAGACACACACCGGCGCGCTGGGTGAGTCGCCCATACATGTCGGCCATGTAGGCGGCACCCTGCTCGTGACGAACGGGAATGAACGTGACGGAACTGCGATCGAGCGAGTCGTTGAGGTCGAGGGTCTCCTCCCCGGGGATGCCGAAGACGTGTTTGACCCCCTCGGCCTCGAGGCACTCGACGAACAGATCTGAAGCCTTGCGCTCGCTCAACCCCGCAACTCCTTTGCGATCGGCGTGTCCCGGCTACCGTAGTGCCCCAACGCATGCTTCTGCGAACCGCTCTCCTCGCGATCGTGACCCTCCTGGTCGCCACCTCGCCCGCAAGCGCCGCCGAACCGCAGTTGACCATTCGCGGCGCCGGTTTCGGCCATGGCGTCGGAATGAGCCAGTACGGGGCGCTCGGCTTCGCGCAGCAGGGCTCCTCCTCCCGCTCGATCCTTGCGCACTACTACTCCGGCACCTCCCTGGGAGGGCTGGACACGGGCAGGACGGTCCGCGTGCTGGTGCAGTCCACTCGCGGCGCGGCGGCGTTCTCGGGCGCCACCCGGGCCGGCGGTCGGCGCCTGCGTGCGGACAAGAACTACTTCGCGCGAGCTCGCGGCGCCTCCAGCGTTGACCTGCTCTCCCCCACCGGGCGCAGGCTGATCACCGGTCCGGCGCCGCTGCAGGCGACGTCACGCACGCCGATCGCCCTCCGAGGCAAGGGCGCCTACCGCGGTGCGCTGGAGTTCCGGCCGGCGGGTGCCGGCGTCAACGTGATCAACGCCGTGGGCCTGGACTCCTACCTGCAAGGTGTCGTGCCGGTGGAGTCGCCGTCCTCCTGGCCGCTCGAAGCCCTCAAGGCGCAGGCGGTGGCGGCACGTACCGACGCCGTGACGACCTCCAAGGCCGGAGCGGGCTTCGAGCAGTACGCGGACACCCGCTCCCAGGTCTACGGTGGCGTGGGCGTCGAGAAGGCGCCGACGAACGAGGCGGTCCGCCAGACGCGGGGGCAGGTCGTGACCTTCGAGGGACGCCCCGTGGTCACGTACTTCTTCTCGACCTCGGGCGGACGCACGGAGAGCGTGGAGAACACGTCGCTGGGGACGCGGCCGCTGCCGTGGCT
>JBPCMT010000034.1:0-4998 GCA_051001995.1 Thermoleophilaceae bacterium | reverse complement strand
TCCCGAGACGGAGTAGTGATCGCGACGCATCAGCAAGAGCCACCGCAGGCGGCCAGCTGGTGACGGACGCACATCGCGCCGCGGAGGCGGTGGGACGGCTCGAAGAGCTGACCCGCCGCCTCCCCCGCCGCCGCCCGAGGGCTAGGCGCCGCCGCCCGCGGCGTTCCCCGGGCCGGTCGATTTGGGGGCGACGGGCGCCCCCGGACCGCCGGACCCGCCGGACCCGCCGGACCGTATGTTTCCTTCTCGAACCGGTCTCTCAGAGAGACTTCCTTGATGACCACTTTCGAGAAGCGACACGAGCGCCGGCCCGGGGGCCCTGGGGCGGACGCCGACGCCGGCCCGGAGGCGGCCGTCCGCCCGGAGGCAGCCAGAGGCCCGGAGGCGCTGGCCCGCCTCGACGCGCTCACGCGCCGGCTGCGGCGCGAGTGCCCGTGGGACCGCGAGCAGGACGAGCGGTCGATCGTCCCCCACACGGTCGAGGAGGCGTACGAGCTGGCCGACGCAGCGAGCTCGGGCGACGATGCCAAGCTGCTCGACGAGCTCGGCGACGTGCTGTTCCAGGTCCACTTCCTGTCGCTGCTCATGGAGGAGCGCGGCGCCGGCGACCTCGCGGCGGTGGCGGAGCACTGCGCCGACAAGCTCGTCCGCCGTCACCCGCACGTCTTCGGCGAGACAGAGGCCGCCGACGCCGCGGCCGTGCTGCGCAACTGGGACGCGATCAAGCGGACCGAGGACGGGGCGGGCGAGGGAGCGCTCCCCGACAACCTGCCGGCCACGATCTACGCGCGCAAGGTGCAGCGCCGCGCGGCGGCGGCCGGAGAGACGCAGCCCGAACTCGAGGCCTCGCTCGACCGTGTGACCGAGCAGGCCGGGCGGCTTCGGTCCGCGGCCGGCGGACGCGCTGCCGAGGCGGAGACCCTCGGCGAGCTCCTGTACGCCGCGGTCGGGGCCGCTCGTGCCCTCGGAACGGACGCCGAGCTGGCGCTCCGCGAGGCTGCCAACCGCCGGCGCAGAGCCGGCCCGGAGGCCCCGTGAGCGAGATCGCCGGCGTCCACGGGCGACAGATCATCGACAGCCGCGGCAATCCGACGACCGAGGTCGAGGTGACGCTCGCGTCGGGCGCCCTTGGCCGGGCGGCGGTCCCCTCGGGAGCCTCGACCGGCGAGTTCGAGGCGGTTGAGCTGAGGGACGGAGGCGACGCGTTCGGCGGCAAGGGCGTGGCGGCCGCCGTCGCGAACGTCAACGGGGAGCTCGCCGCGGCGGTCGCAGGCCGCGACGCCGCCGATCAGGCCGGCCTCGACCGGGTGATGACGGAGCTCGACGGAACCGCGGACAAGGGACGGCTCGGCGCCAATGCCATCCTCGGCGTTTCGCTCGCCGCGGCGAAGGCCGAGGCGGCCGAGCGCGGGCTCCCGCTCTGGCGCCACCTCGGCGGCGACGCCGCCCACGTCCTGCCGGTGCCGATGATGAACGTCTTAAACGGCGGCGCTCACGCGGACAATCGCGTGGACTTCCAGGAGTTCATGGTCGTCCCCGTCGGAGCAGACACGTTCTCCCGCGCGCTGCAGACCGGCATCGAGGTGTTCCACGCGCTCAAGCGGACGCTGGGCGAGCGCGGCCTCGGAACGGCCGTCGGGGACGAGGGCGGCTTCGCGCCCGACCTCGAGTCCAATGAGGCAGCGCTCGAGGTGCTGGTGAGCGGGGTCGAGGCCGCGGGCTACCGGCCCGGCGAGGACGTGGCGATCGCGCTCGACCCCGCCACGAGCGAGCTCTTCGATGGGGACTACCAGCTGCGCCACGAGGGGCGGGCGCTCGCCTCCGCCGAGCTCGTCGACTACTGGGCCGACCTGGCCGAGCGCTATCCGATCGTGTCGATCGAGGACGGCATGGACGAGGAGGATTGGCACGGGTGGAAGGTGCTCACCGAGCGCCTCGGCGAGCGTCTGCAGCTCGTGGGCGACGATCTCTTCGTGACCAACACGGAGCGCCTTCGCCGCGGCATCGAGCTCGGGGTGGCGAACTCGATCCTCGTCAAGGTCAACCAGATCGGGACACTGACCGAGGCGCTCGAGGCGGTGAGGATGGCGCGTGAGGCAGGTTACGGCGCGATCCTCTCCCACCGCTCGGGCGAGACCGAGGACACGACGATCGCCGACCTGGCCGTGGCCACCGGCTGCGGGCAGATCAAGACCGGCGCCCCCTCGCGCTCCGATCGAGTGGCGAAGTACAACCAGCTCCTGAGGATCGAGGAGGCGCTCGGGGCGGACGCGGCCTACCCTGGCCGCTCGGCGTTCCGGTAGCGGGCGCGCTCCCGCGCGCCGGCGCTCGGGAAGGAGGCGCCCGGGCGGCGGCGAAGGCCAAAGTCGTGGCCACCGCACGCAGCCACTCTCCCCGCCGGCGGCGCAGGAGCATCCGCTGGGACCGCGTCGGGCGGACGGCCCTGCTGCTGGTCCTCGGCGTGATCGTGCTGCTCTACATTCCGCCGGCCATGCGTTGGGTCGAGCAGCGGCAGACGGCCGATCGCCAGAGCTCTGAGCTCGAGGAGCTGGCGCGCGAGAACGAGGAGCTGGAGGCTCGCCTGGACAGCCTGCGCGGGCCGGACGCCGTCGAGCGCGAGGCGCGGCGGCTCGGGATGGTCCGGCTCGGCGAGCGGCCGGTCGTGATCGAGGGCCTACCCGAGCAGCCGTAGCCGACTCCGCGGCCGGCCCCGCCGCGGTCAGCGCGTCACGCGCTCGCAGTTGCGCAGCCGGTCGCCGCGCTCGGCGGAGACGGAATCGAAGCCGGGGCCGCAGTCGACCGTCGTGCGCGAGCCGCCCGCCGACAAGACGTGGTCGCGGCCAGGGCCGGCCCGGACGACGTCGCGGCCCTCGAACGCGACGATCGTGTCCCTCCCGCCGCGACCCACCAGCCGGTCGTCGCCGCCGTGTCCGATCAGCGTGTTGTCCTGCCTGTTGCCCTTGAGCACGTCGTCGCCGGGCCCTCCGCTCACGCTCCGGATGCTCACGAGCTTGTCGCGGCCGCCGCCGATCGCGACGCCCCGCCGCAGGTCCACGAGCACGTCGCCGGGGACGTCGCGGTAGTCGGCCGTGTCGTGACGGCGCCCGCCGCGAAGGACATCGCTGCCCGGGCCGCCGATCAGCAGGTCGTTGCCGCCGCGGCCAATCAGCCGGTCGTCGCCCTCCAGGCCGCGCAGGTCGTCCTGCTTCGGCGTGCCCACGATCCTGTCGTTCTTGGGGCTGCCGACCTTGATCGCCGCGAGGGCGCTCCCGGCGATCAGGAGCGCGAGGGCCAGGCCGAGCGCCGCGACGAGCGCCCGCCCTCCACGGCGGGAGCGCGCGCCGGCGGAGCATCGAGGGGCGGCGGAGGGCTGACGGTCGGCGTGTTGGGGCATCCGGATCGCGGTCGCTGTGGTGATCTCGCCTGCGCTCGCGAGTCGGTGCAGTCTACGCTCAGACCTGCTCGCATGCGCTATCCGGTCGACAACGCCCTCTTTCAGTGGGAGGAGGGGGAGCGCCGTCTCCGCGAAGCTCCCGAGCTCGAGCGGGTCGGGCTGGAGCGGGCGTGCGCGCTGGTGCTCGACGAGCTCCGGAGGCGGCTCGGATCGTCGTTCACGGTCGAGGAGCTGGCGGACCTCTACGGCGCCGGCGCCGACTGGGCGGGAGACCTCGTTGCCGGGGTCGGCGTCCGCGGCGAAGCGTCATGCGTCATCGACGCCTCGTTCGGGCGCTACGCACGCGAGGCGGCGAACTTCGGCGGCGGCCGTCGCCGTGGAGACTCGGAGCGCTTCTGAGGGTCGCCGCGGCGGGCGTCAGCCCTCGGAGGCGCCCTCGTCCGCCGCCGGCTCGCCTCCGTCGCGTCGCCGGATGACGATCCGGTCGGGCTCCAGGGCGACCGTTACCGGGCGATGCCCCGCCCAGTGCTCGGCGGAGACGGCGTCGTCCTGTACGGCGGGGTCGAGCCATAGACCGAAACCCTCGTCCCCGTGGTCGAACGTTCCCTCGAGCGGAGCGCGCGCGCGTCCACGCCGCCGCCGTCCGCCGCGCCGGCCGCGGCGCCGGGGCCTGGCCTCGTCATCTCCGTCTTCGCTCTCCTCGGCATCGTCCTCGTTCGGACCGGGCTCCGCCTCCGGCTCGTCCATTGCGTCGAGCTCGGCGGCCACCAGCGCGTCGTCCTCAGCCCGCATGTCGACGTCCTCGTCGAGACCGGCGGGGCCGCCGTCGCTGTCGCCGTCGGCCGTCTCGGGCGCGAGCCCGTGCTCGCGCTTGAAGGCGTCGATGTCCTTGACGGTGACCTCGAGCTGGTGGGCGATCCACGCGTCTGTCCGCCCCTGCCTCACCCAGATACGGATCTGGTTCAGCTGGGGTTTCAGCGATCGTCGGGCCACGAGCGGCGGCAAGACTAGCAACGGGGGGGCTCAGCTCACTCGGTACACTCACCTCGGGAGGCAGGGGCATGCTCGTTCTGACGCGCAAGTCAAACCAGAGCATCATGATCGGCGACGATGTCGAGGTGACGATCCTCGCCATCAGCGGCGAGAAGGTACGCGTGGGAATCGACGCGCCGAAGTCGGTGCCGGTGTTCCGCAAGGAAGTCTGGATCGACATGGCCGAGGACCGGCGCGAGAGCGCTGGCACGGCCGGGCCGCCGACCAGCGGCTGACCGCCTCACTCGCTTCGCGGGAGCGGTTGGGGCGCCGGCTAGGGCGCGATCAGGAGCGAGAGCGACTCGAACATCACGATCGTGACGATCACGCTCGTGAGCAGAATCGCCGCGACCAGCCCCGCGAAGCGGAGCGTGCCCTGCTTCTCGACCCGCTCTGAGCGACGCGAGCGCGACCGTCGCGCCGCCTCGTTGCGAAGCCGCGAGCCGCGCTCGCGCTCCTCGACGGCCTCGTCCTCGAAGTCACGCTCGATCTGGGCCAGCGATCGTTGCATCCGCATGAGGGGACAGATTATCCGAAGCGGAGGCACCCCGACAGCGGTGACCGCCTCCGGT
>JBPCMT010000033.1:0-4305 GCA_051001995.1 Thermoleophilaceae bacterium | reverse complement strand
AGGGAAGGAAGCGTCGCTGTGGGGGCGGCACCCCCGGCTCCCCCCCACGTCCACGACGCCGACGAACGCCAGCTCCACCGCCGTCTGAAAGAGGCGAAAGCCCACCGCTATGGCGGTGGCAACGGCGAGCGGAAGCACCGCGGCCAGCGCGGCGGCCAGCGCGGCGTCGCGGGTCCCGAGCCCACTCGGGGAGACGAACGTCACGACCGCGACGCCGAACCCCACCGCCTGCGCGGCGGCGACGTAGGGGAAGTCCTCCGCCGCCACCGGGTGGAGCGCCGACGCGAAGCCGAAGACGCCGGTGCCCACGGCGATCCAGGACACGATGTAGACGATCAGCAGCGTCGCCACGCGCGCCGGCGAGAGGACCGCCGGAAGCGGCTCGCGCCCGAGCTTCGCCAGCGCGAAGTCGGCGCCGCGGCGAAAGACGCGCGGATGGAGCACCGCCAGCGCGAGCGGCACCACCGCGAGCACCGCGTAACGGGCCGGCTGGTCCTCGAGCGCCGGCATCGTGATCACGAAGTAGGCGGCCACCACGATCGCCGCGCTGAGCGCGAGCCCCAGCTCGTAGACGAGGCTCGCCAGGCAGATCCGGCGGCCGACGCCGAGCCGCTCGGCCATCAGCACGCGCCCGACCACCATCAGCGCGTTGGTGGGCACGTAGCGAGCGAGGATCGACTTGCCCCACACCGCGCGCGCGGGCGCACCGTCGAGATCGGCGCCGAGACCGCGCACGATCGCCCGCCACGCCTCGGCGTGAATGGCGTAGAAGAGCACCACGCCGGCCGCCGCGAGCGCCAGCCAGCCTGGACGAAAGCGCCAGTCGAAGCTCGGCAGCTGGTCCCACTGGGTCACGACGAAGCCGACGAGAAAGCCGAGGATGAGCACCACGAAGCCCCACCGCACGACCATTCGCAGCCGCGGGCGCCGCGTCTCTCCGCGGCCGGCGTCCGCGGCGGCCGTGCCGGCGCGCTCGAGCATCGTCGGCCCGCGGCCACCCTCGCCTGCGTTTCTCACTTTGCGTCCATGGACTTCGCTCTTCCGCGCCGAGAAAGCACGTCGGAACGCGGGAGGGAGACTGTAGTGGTGCGCGAGCGCGAGCTGATCGAGGCAATCGAGCGGGAGATCGGGGCGATCGGGGGCCGGGTGCTGCGCGGCCCCGGGGACGACGCGGCCGTGGTTGCGGCCGAGGCCGTGGCGGTCACTTCCGTCGACGTCGTCGTCGAGGGCGTCCACTTCGAGCTCGAAACCCACTCTCACGCCGACGTCGGCCACAAGGCGCTCGCGGCCGCGCTCTCAGACCTGGCCGCGATGGGGGCCGCGCCGGGAGAGGCATACGTGGGCCTCGCACTGCCGCGCGCGACCGAGCTCGAAGACGCGTTCGCGATCGTGCGGGCGATGGCGGCGCTCGCCGAGCGCACCCGAACGCAGCTCGCGGGAGGCGACGTCGTCGGCGGACCGGCTCTCACGGTCGCCGTCACGGTCACCGGATGGGCGGGCGACGCATCGCAGCTCGCCTACCGCGACGGCGCGAGTGCCGGGGACCTGATCGGGGTCTCCGGGACGCTGGGCGGCTCGGCCGCCGGGCTGACGCTTCTGAACGGTTTCGATGCGGGACTCGACGCGGACGGACGCGACGAGCTGATCCGCCGCCACCGGCGGCCGGAGCCACTGCTCGCGCTGGGGTCCACCCTGGCCGCGGCGGGCTGCACGGCGATGATCGACCTGAGCGATGGGCTGGCCACCGACGCACGTCACCTCTCGGAGCGGAGCGACGTGGCGATCGAGATCGAGCTCGGCGAGTTGCCACTCGCGCGCGGGGTTCTCGAGGTTGCGGACGCGGCGGGGCGCGACCCGCTCGAGCTGGCCGCCAGCGGGGGCGAGGACTTCGAGCTGCTGTTCGCGGCGCCGCCGGAGCGGCGCGGCGTAGTCGAGCGCGCGGCGGAGGCGGCGGCCGGACGCGTCACGTGGATCGGACGCGCGGCGGCGGGCGCCGGACTCACCCTGCGCCGCCCGGACGGGGGCGCCGCGGAGCTTGCCGGCTACGAGCACTCCTAGCGGGCGAACCTTGGCGAGTTGTGCCAGAGGGTTGGCGCGAGGCGCCAAGGTTCGCGGCCGGTGCAACCCCTCAGCGCTTGAGTGCCGACTCGGTGCCGCCGAGCGACCCCGGGCCGGCGTAGCCACCGGGGCCGCGGACGGTGGGCGCCGCCTCCCCGACGACCTCAATTCGTCCTCGCCATGCCACGGCGATCTCGATCACCGACGCGAGCGCGCCGAGGAGGACGCACGCCAGCAGCGCCCCGAGGAGGTCGACCTGCCCGCCGGTGACGAGCAGGAAGAGGTACCAGAGCGCCTCGACCGGATCGAGCGAGAGCCTGACCATGTACGACAGGGCGACCGCGGCAGGCACCGCAAGCCCTCCCGCGACCATCAGCGCTCGAGCGCGCGTGCGTCCGGGTCCCTCGTGGAGGGCTGCCAGCGTCCACAGGTGTGCGGCGGGGACCAGCGCGAGCGCCGCCCATGGGTTCAGCAACCACACGAGCAGCGCAACGCCCGAAGTCACGAGGGCCAGCGTGCAGCCGGCGCCCGGCGCGGTCGGATCGGCCGGCGCCCCACCCCAGCGTCCGAGCAGCGGACGGAGGAAGAGCCACGCCAGGGCGATCGACGCGGCCACGACGCCGAGCAGCGCCGCGGCGGCGGCGTCGAGGGGCTCGGTCGAGGGCACCGGCGCCGCCCCGCCCGCGTCCGGAGCGAGGCCCGCCACCACGAGCAGCAGCGCCACCAGCAGCCCGACCGCGAACGGCACGACGCGCGCCGTCAGCCACGACCCCCAGCGACCGACCGGCTCGCGGCGCCTGCGCGCTCGCGCGAACGCGTCGACGGAGGCGACGCAGGCCGGGAGCAGCAGGCACAGGGCGAGGACCGACACCGCCCAGCCCGGAACGAGGTTGCGTCCCACGCTCACGTACGACGAGGGGCCGTGCTCCAGGCTCGCGGCCGCGTCGATCGCGGACACGGTCTGGAGGACGGCCCTGCCGATTCCGCCGATTCGGTCGGCGTCGGCTGCGCTCGGCTCGGGATCGGGGGGCAGGACGCCGCTGCCCGAGAAGCGAACCGCCTCGATGTCGTGCTCGAGCAGCACCCCCTGGGCGCCGATGCCGACCGGCAGGGCGAGCTGGGCGAGCTGTGTCGACGCCTTCTCGCCGCCGAGCACCGACTCGAACTCGCTGCGAAGCGCCTCGCCGGCGGTCCGATCGAGCCCGACGCTACCGCGCTCGGAGTCGTTCGACCATGCGACGAGCCGCGGGCCGTCCGGGTCGCCCGCGCCCACGTCGGACAGGACCAGGGCTGCCTCGATCAGCTCGCGGTCGGCCACGGTCTCGGCGAACTGACGCGCGCCCGCATCGCCGACCGTCGAGCCGTCGATCGACGCGAGCACGATCGTCTTCTCGGGCGCGCGCCCTTCGAGAGCCGCGGCGAGCTCGAGCAGCGCGGCGGTGTCCGCGGCGCTGCCGGACAGGTCGGGCACCGAGTCGGCGTCGCGCGCGGCGATCACCGCGATGCGCTCGCGAGCGCTGCCCGCGCGCGTGCCGATCACGTTCACGAGCGGCTCCCCGCCAGCCTCGAACTCGTCGATCGCGACGTCGAAGCCGTGCTCGGCAAAGCGCGCCGCCACGAGGTCGGCGACCGCGGCATCGCCGGGAGAGCCCGGGCGCCGGTCCGGCTGCTGGCGAGCGATCCGCGCCGCGGTCTCCTCGGCGGAGTCGCCCTGGAACAGCACGTCGGCCGCGAGATCCAGCGGGACGCCGGGCGGTTGGGGCTCGAGCGAGAACATCGCCAGCACGAGCGCGAGCACGGCCGGCAGAAACGCCGCACGGTAGACGCGAGGCTCGATCACGCCGCGGACATCACCACCTCCGCAACCTACAATCTTGCTGTTGCTGCGCTCGAATCTCGCCGGCGCTGCGCTCCGTCGGCGCCCCGTGGCAGGCGGCGCGAGGCGCTCCCCGATGACCGCTGATCACCCCCGCATCCTCCTGGTCGACGACGAGCAGTCGATTCAGACGCTGCTCTCCTACCCGCTGCGCCAGGAGGGCTTCGAGGTCGTCTCCGCGCATGACGGAGAGGAGGCGCTCGAGCGGGCGCGCGAGCAGAGCTTCGACCTCGTCGTGCTCGACGTGATGCTCCCGAAGCTCGATGGGTTCGAGGTCTGCCGCGAGCTGGGGGGGGGCAGGTCGGTGGCGACCATCATGCTGACCACGAAGGAAAAGGAGCTTGACACGGTCCTCGGCCTCCAACTCGGCG
>JBPCMT010000032.1:0-4750 GCA_051001995.1 Thermoleophilaceae bacterium | reverse complement strand
AGCGCCGAGTCGAGCCGCGCCGCCTCCTCTCCGCAGGCGAACGTGACCTCGTCACTCTCCACCCGTCCGCGCAGGAGCGGGAACTCCGCCGGGGTGATCCGGGCGCGCGGGAGACGGGCCGCCGGGCTGGCGGCCAGCACGGTGAGGCGGCCATCGGCGCCCTCGGCGAGCAGGACGGCTCGCTTGACCCCGAAGAACGCCCGCGCCTCGGCCACCAGACGCTCCCGGACCGCATCGGGGGCGTCGCGGTCGCCGTGGGTGGAGAGCAGGCGTGTGACCGCGAGCATGGCGTCGCCGGCGCTGCCCAGGCGCCTTCGCCCTTCCGAAGTCGATGATGAATCGTCGGCCACAACGTCACCTGCGAGTCCTACGCGTCCCCCATCGACCGCCGGGTCGTCCAGCTTGACCCCCGCCGCGCTACGAGGATAGCCCGGGGAGGGCGTCCACCAGCCGCCCTACAGCCCCAGCGTCTTGGCGATGATGTTGCGCTGGATCTCCGACGTCCCGCCGAAGATCGTTGTCACGACGGCGCTTCGCAGATAGCGCTCCATCGGGTATTCGCTTGCGTAGCCGTAGCCGCCCATGATCTGCATGCCCTCGAGCGCGCACCGCTTGGCGAGCTCGGTCGTCGCGAGCTTCACCATCGACGCCTCCTGGGCCAGGACGCGGTCCGGCTCCTCGTCGGTCATGCGCGCCACCGAGCGCACCAGCAGTCGCGCCTGGGCGAGGTCGGTCGCCATGTCGGCGAACTTGTGCTGGATCGCCTGGAAGCGGCCGATCGGGCGGCCGAACTGGATCCGCTCCTTGGCGTAGGCCAGCGCGTCGTCGAACGCCCGCTGCGCGAGCCCGAGCGCCTGAGCTCCGAGGATCACGCGCTCGTTGTTGAGCCCGGCCATCAGCTGCGTCCAGCCCTGGCCCTCCTCGCCGAGCAGCGCGCCGGCCGGGACTCGGCAGCCCTCGAGGTGAAGCTCGTTGGTCTCCGTGCCGCCGAGCGTCTCGATCGGCGTCATCGTGAAGCCGTCGGCCTCGCGCGGCACGAAGATCATCGAGAGGTCCTCGTGGCGATCGCGCTCGCCGGTGCGGCAGACCACGAGCACGTGGCTCGCCTTGTGCGCGTAGGAGCACCACATCTTCGCGCCGTCGATGACCCACTCGCCGTCGTCGCGCCGCGCGCGCGTCCGGAGCGCCGCCACGTCCGAACCGGCCTCCGGCTCCGACATCGCAATCGCCAGCGCACCTCCCCCGGCGACCCTTCCGAGGAGGTCGGCCTTCTGCTCTTCGGTGCCGAAGCGGTTGAGCGCCCCGACCACGATCAGCGTGACGGCATAGGCGCCGATCGGCGCCTGGCCGTGGGCGGTCTCCTCGAGGAACAGCGCGGCGTCGGTGAAGCTTCCGCCGGAGCCTCCGTAGCGCTCGTCGATCGTCAGCCCGAGCCAGCCGAGCTCGGCCATGCGCCGGGCCGTCTCGTCGTGGTGAAGATCGCTGAAGCCGTCGGTGAGCTCGCGCAACCGGTCGCCACCGAGCTCGCGCTCGCAGAAGTCGCGCACCGCGCGGGTAAAGTCGCGCTGCTCGTCGCTCAGGTCGAGGTCGGTCCGCGCGAGCGTGGCTTCGATCACGGCGGGCTCAGGCCGGTGCCGTCTCGCGCTCGCGCGGCTTTGCGCCGTCCGTGTCCGGCGCGCCCTCGGAGGCGGCGCGCTTGAGCTCGCGCAGGGCGATGACCATCTTGTGCACCTCGTCGGGGCCGTCCGCCAGCCGCAGCCAGCGGCCCTGGCGCCACATCAACGCCAGCGGCGTGTCGTCGGAGACGCCGAGCGCGCCGTGCACCTGGATCGCCCGGTCGAGCACGTCCATGAACACGTTCGCCGCCACGACCTTGATCATCGAGATCTCCTGGCGCGCCGCGCGCTTGCCGGCGGTGTCCATCCTCCAGGCGGCGTGCATCACCATCAGCCGCGCGCCGTCGATCTCAATCCGCGAGCGGGCGATGAAGTCCTGAACGAACTGCTTCTCGCCCAGCGGCCCGCCGAACGCGCTGCGGTCGATCGCCCGCCTGCACATCATCTCGAAGGCGCGCTCGGCGCCGCCGATCGCGCGCATGCAGTGGTGGATGCGCCCCGGCCCGAGCCGGTCCTGTGCGATCACGAAGCCCTGGCCGCGCTCGCCGAGCAGGCTGTCGGCGGGCACGCGGCACCCCTCGTAGCGGACCTCCCAGTGCCCCGGGCCGCCGTCGTGGCCCATGACCGAGACCGGCCTGACGGGGTTGAAGCCCGGCGCGTCGGTGGGCACGAGGATCATGCTCGCCCGCTTGTGCGGCGGCGCGTCGGGCTCGGTGACGACCATCGCGATCGCCACCGCGGCCCCGTTCGCGCCCGACGTGTACCACTTGTGCCCGTCTATGACCCACTCGTCGCCGTCGAGCACGGCGCGCGACTCGAGCCCGGTTGGGTCGGAGCCGGCGGTGTCGGGCTCGGTCATCGAGAAGCAGCTTCGGATCTCGCCCTCGAGCAGCGGCCGCAGCCAGCGGTCGCGCTGCTCCTCGGTGGCGTGCTCGGCCAGGATCTCCATGTTGCCGGTGTCGGGCGCCGAGCAGTTGAAGACGAGCGGCGCGACGAGGTTGCGCCCCATGTCCTCGCAGAGCAGGCCGTAGTCGAGGTTCGAGAGCCCCGGCCCGTGCTCGGCGCCGGGGAGAAAGAGGTTCCAGAGCCCCTCGGCCTTGGCTCGCTCGCGCAACTCCACCAGCAGGCCCGGGTAGGGCACGCCCGGCGCGACCTCGTCGTCGAGAGCGGTGAGCGCCTCGGCCTCGACCGGGTCGACGTGCTCGGAGATGAAGGCGCGGACGCGCTCGCGCAGCGCCTCGATCTCAGGCGAGGTGGCGAAGTCCATCGGCCGCAGGCTACCTCGCCGTCGTCGTCGGGGCGTTCCGTGCCGACGCTCCGGGCTACCTTTTCAAGATGGCGGCCTCTCCCCAACTGCTGGCGGACCGCTACCGCGTCCTGCGCCGGCTCGGCGCCGGGGGCGTGGCAACGGTCTTCCTGGCCGAGGACGAGAAGCTCGGCCGCCAGGTGGCGGTCAAACGTCTGCACGCGCACAGCCCCGGCGACGCGGCGCGGCGCTTCGAGCGTGAGGCGCGCCTCGGCGCCTCGCTCAACCACCCGAGCCTGGTGTCCGTCTACGACATCACGACCGACCCCGACGGGGTGATCGTGGTCATGGAGTACGTCGAGGGCGAGACCCTCGCCGACGCCCTGCGCCGCGGTCCGGTTCCACGGGAGGAGGGGCTGAGGGTCCTGCGAAGCGTGGCCGCGGCCCTCGACCACGCGCATTCGCTCGGGGTCGTGCACTGCGACGTCAAGCCGGCGAACGTGCTGCTCGGGGCCGACGGTCGGGTGAAGGTCGTGGACCTCGGCATCGCGCTCGCCGCCGACACGAGCGAGATCACCGGCGAGGGCTCGATCCTCGGCACCCCGTCGTACATGGCACCCGAGCAACTCGAGGGAGGACGCAGCTTCGGCCCCTCCGCGGACGTCTACTCGCTGGCGGCGGTGGCGTTCGAGATGCTGAGCGGTCGCCGCGCCCGGCGCGGGCGCAGCCTGCTCGAGATGGCCCACCACGTGGCGACCGAGCCGCCGCCCGACGTCCGCGAGGCGTGGCCGCAGGCGCCGCCCGCGCTCGCCGAGATGCTGCGCTCGGCGATGGCGCGGGACCCGGGCGCGCGGCCCGCGTCGGCGGGCGAGCTCGTCGAGGGCGTGGAGGCGAGCCTCGCGGCGACGCCGGCGGCGGGCCCCGAGCCGGTGACCACCGAGGAGCATGCGCCGCAGCCTGCGCCGCCTCCGCCTCCTGCCCCGCAGCCTCCCGCGCCTACCCGGCAGCCTCCGGCTCCCCCGGCGCGGCGGAGCGGATCGAGCTGGCCGAGGCGCCTGGCCGCGGCCGCGGCGTTCCTCGTCGTCGCCGGGGCGCTGGTCGCCGTGCTCGCGTCCGGAGGCGACGGCGGCTCGACCGCCGCGCCGCCCGAGGAGGCGGGGTCGGGCGGGGACGGACGCCCGACCGCTCCCGCCCCCGAGGGCACGAGCCCCGACGAGACCGTCACGAGCTTCTACGAGACGTCGGCGGCGGGCAATGCCGAGAAGGCCTTCGAGCAGGGCCAGAGCACGCTCGAGTCGATCGAGTTCGAGCAGGTGGAGACGACGTCCGAGAGCGAGGACTCGGCCGAGGTGGCGATCAGCACGGTGGCCACCCACACAGACGGGGTCGATCAGTGCGAGGGCACGCTCAGCCTCGTGTCCGGCGAGCGGACGGACTGGCTGATCGACGCCGCGAGCATCACCTGCCCGCAGAGCACGCGCCCGCAGTAGCCGGCCCACCGGACGGCGGACGGCCGGCCGGCGGCGGCGAGCCGGAACCCTCGCAGACGGCCCGCCCGCCGTAGGCGAGCCGGAACCGCCGAGGTGCATGTTCCCTTTGCGAAGTGGTTTCGGAGAAAGACTTGTTTCGAGTCCAGTTTCGAGAAGCGACATGCCTCCGCGGCCGCGGCGCGCCCATCAGGTTCCGGGCGAGAAGCCCCGGGGCCCGGCTGGGCGTCGGCAGAAGCGGGCTACGTCCCGCGACGACCGAGGAGGCGCTTGAGCCGCTCCACGAGCACGGAGAGAAAGAGCGAGAGCCCCTGCACCGGCTTCGCCGGCGCGCGCGGGGGACGCGGACGGGCGGTCGGGGCCGGGGCCGGCTGGCGGCCGCTGGCCGGTGGCGCCGGGGC
>JBPCMT010000031.1:0-20175 GCA_051001995.1 Thermoleophilaceae bacterium | reverse complement strand
GGACGAGCGAGCCGACCAGGTTGAGGACGACGTAGCTGAGCGCATGCGGCGAGAGCCTGCCGGCCTGAGCGGCGATGAACGCGATCAGGATGAGCACGGCGCCGACGATCTGAATGAGCTGGTCCATGCGCCAAGCCTAGGTGCCTCGCCTCCGCCCGCCGGGATAGGCTCGCGCGCCAGTGCGCCTGCCTCCATCGCTGCCGCGGCTGCCGCTCGTGCCGGACCCGCTGCGGCGCGTGACCGTCCCGCGAGACCTCGATTCGGTCACGACCTTCGGTCATGAGGAGGACCCCGCGGAGGGCGGGATGACCGAGAAGAGCGTCGAGAAGGTCGTTAGTGCCTCCGATCTGACTTCGCCGTGGTGTGACGCGAAGGCTCCTCCATCGTTCCTCAAGCTCGTCGTGGCCACCACTCTTGATTCAGCAGGGCGTCGTCGGCCGGACGCTGGTTCAGGAGCTCATCGAGCGCTGTGGCCAGAGCGGCAGCCGTGTCACGGCGATGCCGAGGCCACGACCGGTTGCTCGTCAAGACGAGGCCGTGATGGGACTCACCCATTGCGAGTGCCTCGTTCGCCAGCTGCCGGTAGTCGGGCAGGTTCTCGGTGACGACGGCACGCTGCTCGTTCTGAGCCGCCTCGAAGACGACCTCGTCCGGCTCGCCGATCAGATCGTCGCGCTCGACCACGCCCTCGACGTTGTGTCCCTTCCGGCGCAGATGCTCCGCCATCCACGGCGGCCACATCTGGTCGAGCAGGAGCCTCAAGCAAGGACGGTCTGACGCCGCTTGAAGTCCTGCTCGGCGCGGTCGGCCTCAGCGCGCGCACGCTCGATCCACTCATCGATCTCCCGCCGGAAGTCGGCGTAGTAGCGGACGGCCGCCCGGACTTGCCGACCATCCAACCCGGTCAGCTCGGCGGTCTCGCCGATGGCCTCCTCGCCGGAGGCGTCAAGCTCGCGAAACACGCCGATGACCTCCCAGACGTCCGGCCCGTTGACGATGGCCGGGCGGCGACCCGCCGGGCCAGGACGAAAGACGATGCCGGGGTGCTCCTCCATCCGCAGCCCCTCGTCGAGGAATCGCTCGGCAAGTCGCGAGCGCGGTTGGCCTAGCGCCTCGCTCCGCTGCTGTAGGCGGCGAAAGGTCGCGTCCGCGATTCGAACGGAAAGGTGGCGACTCGGCATTCTGTGTTACAGCGTAGCACAGCACAGGTACTGGGCCAGCGGCCCTCAGGTAACGGTCACGGCGGCGCTCGAAGGTCCGCCCGCGGGCGCGTCCGTGACCGGCAGGCTCCAGAAGCCATCGGCTCCCACGTGGTGCTCGACCGCCACGCGCCCGAGCTCCTGGCGGGCGCGGTCTCGGTCGATGTCGCAGACCACGGCGACTTCCTCTGTCGCCAATGGCACAGCGGACCAACGCAGCACCTCCTCGACCGACCCGGGCGGGTCGCGGCGGTCGAGCCCCGGAACGAGGTTGGCGAGGGTCGTGTCGTAGACGGCGAACGGCTGGAAGCCGGGCACTGAGATCGTCACCCCGTCGCTGAGCCGAGTGATCTCGTAGCTCGGACACGTGTAGCGGCGGCCTCCCGACCAGTTGGCGAGCTTGTGGTCGAGCACCCGCGCCGCCGCCATCGGCGCCCGCGCGGCCACCATATCCTCGCGCAGCTCGCGCGTCACATCCGGGTCGTCGCCCCAGCACTCGAGCTGCTCGGGCTCGACGCCCGCGTCATGCGCGGCGTGGATGATCGTCTGCGGGTCGTCGAGGAGCTCCCCCGCGAAGTTGCGGACGCGCAACGAGCGCAGCAACCGCCGGGTCGTGCGCTCGGCGGCGTGAAGCCGTGCGGCGACGATCGCCCGACATGCCTCACGTGTGCCGGCAACCCGCGGTCGCAGCTCCGTGTCGATCGGCATCCCGTGCTCGGAGGCGATGCGACCGTAGGACTCGGAGAGCGCCTCGGGGGTGAGCCCGCGGTCGGCGTAGTCGGCCGCCGTGTCCGCCAGCACCACCATGCGAGGAACCCACTCAAGCCAACCCTCGTAGAGCCAATCGAGGCGACGGCGCGAGGGCTCGGCGCTGAAGGCCCACGGGCACGCGGGGTCCGTGAACTCCGTGATCCGCACGCAGCCGTCGGTCATGTGCGAAGGGTAGTTCGAGCGTGTCGCTGACCCAGGCGCGTCGAGATGCGAGTCGTGCGAGGTGCCTTGCGAGCACGCCCGGCAGGATTCGAACCTGCGACCTTCGGTTCCGTAGCCGGTCCGGCGTCGTATCCACAAAGTACCGCGGCGCTCCGCGCCTCGCCGTTTTTCCCAGCTAACGCGCCGCTTTTCGGTACCACGACGAACCGCTAGCTACCACGCCGATCCGTGCCCTTATCGACCCGCTCAAGGGCGGATCTAGGGCGGTCTCTATGCAGCGGGACTCGGCGCGCCCCCGTCTGTGGGAGCGCCTCCGCCCAGCAGGATCCCCCGGTACGTTCGGTCGGACGTGCGGTTGTCCCATGCGGCTTTGATGTGCGCCTGTAGGCGGGGAACGTCGCGCTTGACGGTTGAGGGCCAGACGTTCGGGCTGTAGTCCTCGACACGAAGTAGGTAGTCCACGTCGAAGATCTGGCCGGTGCCCTTCGCACGAACAAGCGCGGTCGGCTTGTCCTCCGCGATCCGCATCCCCAGCTCGAAGAGGACGTTCGGATTGTGCTCGGTCAGATCCGCGAGGACAAGATCCGCTTCGAGCAACTCTTTGATGATGGTGGACTGGATGACGTCGCTCCCCTGTCGCTGGGCGGTCCTGACTTGAAGACCAGCACTCGTTATCGCAGGGGTAAAGAGGCTCTCCAGCACTTCCCGGAAGAAGCCCGGCGGATTCCTGTCATCACGCTCGACAAAGGGCATGATGACGAAACAGGTTGGAGCGGTCCCTGCGGCCGCTGCCTTCGGCGTCGCGATCGTTTCGGCTTTTGCCGCCTCGGCGCGAGGCGCACCACCGTCGGCGCGTCCGTCGCCTGAGAACGTTTCGCCGATCCCAACGAAGCGGCAGTTCTTATCGAGCAGCTCGACAAACTCGTCTTGTACGGTCGGATCCAACGAGTAGTTCGTGTACAGCGTGTTCTCGCGGTACTGAGCATCAGGCAAGTTGTTGCCGCCGTAGTGCTGGAGCACCTGACGGAAGACTTGAACGTTTAGGAACGCATCTCGGAGAGCAGCTCGCTCCTCCTCCGCTGAGCTCGGAAACACTGCCCGCCGCCCGAGTTCAGTAAGAGCGATTTCAGATGTGCGGCTAGTGCCTTCGGTAAGCCCGTACTGCTTCGCCGCCGACGTCAAGTAGAAGAAGTTGCCGCTCTGAGCGCCTAGGTCGAGTGCCCTCGCAACCTCGGCTGGCGGCCACGGTTGGCCCCCGTTGTGCTCGCGGAGCGCGCGAGGAATGCGGAGCGCATTCTCAAGGGTGCGCCTCGGGAACGGTCGATTTGGACTGCTCGTCATGGCAGTTCAAGAGTACCGCCCCAGCTTGAAGTTGGAGGCCCTAGAACCTGAAAACCGTCTCCTGGCCGCCCAGCAGAATCACCACCAGCACGACCGCCCGCCGGACCCACGGTAGGAGCGCGAGCGCCGCACGGTTCGCGAGCCGCCGGGTCGTCTCGTCGCGGCGGTAGACCCAGGCGGCGAGCGCGAGCCAGACGAGCGCCATCAGGCGTCCTCCGCCCGGCGGAGCTGCGTGACGTTCCCGTCCGCGGAGCGGTACCCGGCGTCGAGCGCCGCCGCCAGCTCCTCGGCGGCGCGAGGCATCAGGTGGCCGTAGCGGTCCATCGTGACCTCGATCGAGGAGTGTCCTAGCTGCTCCTGGATCTCCTTGGGGTGGCGCTTCGCGTCAATCAGGAACGCGACGCAGGTGTGCCGGAGGTCGTGGAACCGCAGCCGGTGCTTCTCGGGCGGAAGCGCCGCCCTCACCGCGGGCTTGAAGTGCCGGCGGTAGAACAGCTCCTGCCGGACCGGCCCGCCCATGACGCCGACGAACACGAGGTCGTCCGGACCGTTGCCGCCGGGGGAGGGGTCGGCTAGGTGCCCCTTCAGCATCTCGCGCAGGAACCTCGGCAGCGTGACCGTCCGGCGGCTCCGCTCCGACTTCGGCGGGCCGAAGACGCGATCACCGATGGCCGTAGGGTCGCCTTCGGCTTGCTCCCGGCCGACGTGCTTGAGCGTCTCCTCGACGCGGAGCGTCCCGCGCAGCGGATCCAGGTACTTGCGCCGGAGCCCGCCGAGTTCACCGGCGCGGAGCCCCGTGTACGCCGCCGTCAGCACGAGCGTCCGCCACCAGGGGTCGATCGCGTCCGCGACCGCGCGGACCTCCTCGTGCGTCAGGAAGACCATCTCCTCGTGCGTCGGCTCGGGCAGGTCTACGTCGGCGCAGGGGTTGACCTTCACGATCCCGTCCTTCACCCCGGCGGACATGGCGACGCGCAGCGCCGAGTAGACGCCGCGTACCGTGTCCGGCGCTCGGCTCTTGGAGAGGTTCGTGATGTAGCGCTGAACGACGGGCGTGGTGATCTCGCTTACCTGCCGGTGGCCGAACGTCGGGATCAGGTGGTGCCGCAGGATCGACTCGTACCCGGCGCGCGTCTTCGGCCCGAGCTTGATCCACCTGGCCTTCCAGGCGTCCACGAGGACGGCGAACGGCACGTCGGCTCGCCGCGGGTCGATGTGCTGCCCGCCGAGCACGTCCGTCCGCTGGAACGCGATCCAGTTGCGCGCCTCCTGCTTGGACCGGAAGACGCGCTCGATCTGCGCGGTCGGCGGCTTCGTCGGATCGGGGTCCGGGTAGCGGGCCCGCCACACGGTGCGCACGACCCGCCCCTTGTCGTCCTTGTAGCTGCGCTTACGGATGCCAGTCGCCATCAGGACCTCCCTCCCTTCGCGCCCTTGCCCGAGCGGCGCTTCGTCGTTGTCGTCGTCGTCGGCGCGGCCTTGCGCTTCAGCAGCTCGCCGCCGCCGCGGCGCGCCTGCCGACCGCGGTGGTCACGGCCGGTCGCGTCGGCGTAGAGCTTCCGAGCGCGCGGCTGCGGGAGCCCGGAGCGGGCGACGATCTGCCCCCAGCTCAACCCCTTGTCGTCGCGAGCTTTGACGATCCTCGCCGCTAGCTCCTTGTCGGTCCGACCCTTGAGCCGGTCCTTCGGCCGGACGTTCGCCTGCATGAGTAGGAGCTGCGCCTTGCCCTCGGTCACGCCTAGATCGGCGGCGATCGCGTTCCACTTCTGCCCCTGGCGGCGCATCTCCACTACGCGCGGCCGGAGCGCTTCATCGTCGTGCCTACGCTGCTTGGTCGCCTTGACAGCCATCGTCCTACCTCCTGTGGGTTGTACGGGTAGTAACACGAACACCTGTTCGGTGCGTCTACCTTACCGTTCCCTGGCACCACAAGGGCGAAACCAAGGGCGCTCGGTGTAACGCACTTGTGTATCTCCGCTCCGCGACTGACACTTCGCGCCCCGCGACCTTCGGTTCGGGTAACCGTTACCTCGGTTACCTCCTCGGCGGCGCGAGTCCGAGCGATTCTCCGGCCTTCCGAGGTCGAACCCACACCCGGCTGTGCTTTCGGAGCGCGAACGCACAGAGACGCCACGAGGATCCACGAGAGGGCACAGCGGGGCTCGTGCGCCTCGGCGTCCCGCGGCTTCGCCGGTCGCATCCGCCTTCGCCTGCGCCGCCGAGGGAGAGGCCGGGTCGTGGCCGAGCTGGCGAGCCCCTCGCCGGTAGGCTCCCGCACAGGGGACGTGCCGACCATGGGTCAAGAACCGCAGTTCTTTGCACGTGACACCAACCGCGTTGCGATCGCCGCCGCGGGCTTGGCCGTGCTCACGCTCGTGCTCGCCTTCAGCCCCAGCGGCTCGTTCGCGCCGACGGGAACATCCTTCCTCACGCTCGTCGCCGGGATTGTCGGGCTGCGCACCGCGAAGCGCGAGCCCCGAGCCGGAGGCAAAGCCATGTCGATCGTCGCGATCGTCGTCGGCGCACTCGGATCCCTTGGCGGCCTGCTCGTGCTCGCTAACTACATCTCCCAGGCCTAACCGACTCACGGCTCGATCGCGCCGCGATACTCGACCCGCACGATCCGCCCGCCGCGCAGTAGGTCGTCGTCGCGCAGCGCAGCCTCGACCTCCCGCCGCGCTAGCGCCTCGTCGGTCTCCCAGGAGGTCAACTCCCGCTCGCGGCCGTCCGGCCAGCGGACCGTCATTGCGTGGTAGGGCTCGGGTCCCTCCGGGCGGACCTGCTCCCAGGCCCAGACCCCGAGGTCGCCGCTCTTCTCGTCCACGCCGATGTGGCGCAGGGCGGCGATCCAGCGCTCGACTCCGTACCAGCGCTCTAGCGGACCGCTCATCCAGTCGAGCCCGGCGAGGTCGGGGCGCGGGTCGCGGGCGAGCGCGTGGAGCAGCGCTTCGAGTCGGAGCGGGTCATACCGCGCTAGAAGCGCGGCGGCCGAATGGAGCCGCGCCGGGTTGTCGTTCACCTGCTCGACTACCTGCGTTGCTGTCCAATCTTCGGGGCGCAGACATTCGGCCGCGAGGATCGTCGCCTCGGACAGACGCGTTTCCATCCGTGCGCGGACGATGTAGTCGGTGATCGACTGGCGACCGTCGAAGCGGCGGTCGGCAGACTCGCGGTAGAGCAAGGCGAGGAACGCGACCATCAGCGCGTACCGCTCGTCTTCGCTTAGCTCGTCTACTGCCGCGGTGAGAATCTCGTGCAGCTCAGCCTTCTCAGAATCGGTGAACACCTAGTCCTCCTCCCTTTTCGGGCTTATCGGGCCACCCGCGAACCCCCTAGAGGGGCTTTTCGGGCTTTTCAGGCCAGCGGAAACTCGCCAGGCTCGAAACGCCTCGCGAGCCACGCCCGGTAGCCCGAAAAGCCCGAAAAGCCCGGTCACTTCAACCTCCACAGCTCGGCCGCCCGACCTTCGGTCGCTTCCGTCTCGACCTCGACCCGTTCGGCCTTGACCAGCAGGTCCCGGATCGCATCTAGCTCGGGGCGCTTCACGTGATCGCGGAGCACGTCGGCGCGGATAACGCTGCGCTTCAGCTCGCCACCCTCCGCCGTCCGGAGCGCGGTCAGGACCTTGTCGGCTCGCGGATCCCCGAGCGTGTCCCCGAAGACGTACGCCGCCGACTCCTGGCAGTAGCTCCAGACGCCCGACGCGGCGCGTACGTGGCTCGGTTGGATCTTTCGTCTTCCGTCCATCGCGGCGAACAGGAGCGCGAGCCGGACGCTTTGAGCCTCGCGACGATCGGTAACCGCTCCCAGGAGTCCCGGTAGCCGACTGTCCGCCATCCGGATGTAGGTCCGCTCCCACTCGCGTGCCGCGCCGACCGTCCGATCCATCTCTCTAAGCCGCCGAGCGCGACAAATCGCTCGTCGTACTCGGCGGGCCAGCGGCAGCAGCACTTCATCGGGGATTCGACCTCCCGCCGGCAGCAGCTTCGAACGGTGCGCGTAGGTCCACAGGATCCGGTTCGCGAAGCCGCTCACCTGATCGACCTCGGACAGTTTCGCGCGAAGCTCGAACTCGGTGACGTGCCCGATAAGCGAGAAGAACGCGTCGTCTAAGCGCGTCGCCTTGCGGTTCAGGATCCGCACGCGCGAGCCCTCCCACAGCTGCCGGATCAGCGCGTCGAGCGTGTTGCCTTGACGTCCGGCGACGGTCAGCACCTTTGCGAACTCCGTCTCGACATCGAGGACGTTCTTGCTGCCGTCCATATCGGCCATCGCCTGGATCAGCCCCTCGCCGGAAGACAGGCCGGTCAGTTCGTTCTCGTGTGCCCACTCGGGCTGCGCCCGCTCGAACACCCGCCGAATCGCCGCCCGCGAGGTTCCTTTCCGTCCCGCGGCCGTCTCGCCGACAATCACGGTGAATAGCTTCGGCTCGTGCGTCTCGTCGCCGACGTACATGTGCGGACCCGGACCGACCGCCGACCCGAAAGTGGTCATGAAGTCGAGCAACAGCGCCGCTGGATCAGCCTCCGTCCACGGCAGAATCGTCCCCACGACCTCGCCAGCTAGCCCGAAGCGATCCAGTTCCTCGAGCAGTTGCGGAGCACCTGGCGGACGCTCGGGCGCCGGGTGCGACTTCGGGGACCGCAGCGAAGTCGGCGGAAGGTTCGTGAAGTCGAACGAAAGCTCGGCCATCAGATCGCCTCCCTCCTGGCGGCGCGGATCAAGCGCCGAAGCTCCCGCGCCGTGCGCCCCGCGTTGAACCAGTCGGTGACGTCCGCCTCGCGCTCATCGAGCGGAAGGGCGCAGGCCCAGGCGTCGGCTCCCGCCGCGCGGAGCTTCGCGGCGCTCGCCTCGGCTCGCGACTCGTTGCCGACGTCATAGAGGACCGCAACCGGCCGCCGCAGACGCGCGAGCCGGTCGGCCAACGGATCTGGGAGCTGCGTCCCGCAGGTAGCCGTGACCGCGGCGATCCCCGCCTGCCGTAGCCGGAGCGCGTCTAGCTCGCCTTCACAGAGCACCACTCGGAATGTGCGTTTGCGCCGCCGGGGCGGGCTCGGATAGAGCGCCGCCGGACGTGCGAGGGCATCGGTCTTGCGCCCCTCGTGCAGCTCGGGCCAGAACCGGAACTTCACCGTCACGAACCCACCGTCCCGACCACTGGCGGGGAGCACGAGCGCGCCGGTCCCGCGGCGCTCGGTATAGCCCAGCCCGTAGCGCTCGACGGTCTCCCGGCTCAGACCGCGCTCGCGCCGCAGCCAGCGTAGGACGCGACGCTCGGATCGCAGCCGCTCGCGCGCCCCGGCTAGCCAGGCGTCGGAGGGCAGGTCCTCATCCGGACCACGGCGAGCTTCACGTGGCCGCCCGAGCGCCGGTACCAGGTGCGTGAGCGGGTCGTCTAGGAGCCGCGATGGGCTCAGGTCGAGCCCGAGCGCGCCGATAAGTGCCCGCAGGTAGTCACCATGCTTAGGGCACTGACTTCCGAAGCAGTTCACCCACCACAACGGGTGTCCACTATCCGGCGGCTTACGCTCGACTGTGAGTTCATGACCGTTACCGAGCGGACAAGCGTATGTGTACTTCTCTCCGGTAGACTTCAAGGAGTTACCTCCTTTGGGGGTAGTGAGATCACGTGGTCTCCTTTCGGCTGCGCCCCGGCGTCCGCTGTAGTGCAAAAACGCCGGGGCGCGGTTCGTTTCTCAGGCAGTTACTTCCTCTCGCTCACGGATGAGCATCGAGCGCGGGACCGGCGCGGGAATGTCGCCCGGCGAGCGCAGCGAGCGGCCGAGCCTTTCGACCTCAGCCGTCCCGGAGATGAACCCGTCCACGTCCGGCCGCCGCCGCATCAGCTCGCCCATGCGGGCGGCCTCTCCCTGCCAGGCGTTGACGGCCTCCCGCGCCTCCGCGAGCGCCGCCAAGACGCGCTCCCGAGCGGCTTGGGCATCGGGCACCAGCTCCGCGAACAGCTCTTCGAAGTGGTCCTCGATGTGAGCGTCGCGAGCTTCCTTGGCGCGCTGCTCCGCCCGTTCGAGTCCCACGAGCCGCCAGCGTTCGTCGGCCGCCGCCTTCGCCTCGGCTAGCTGCTGCTCTAGCTCGCCAGTCTCCTTGCCCGCCGCGACGGCCTCGACCAGCTCGCGGTGAATCCGGTTGGCCTCTGCCTCCCGGCGGCGCTGATCGTTGGCCTCCGCGTTTCGCTTCGCCGTGGCCTCGAGGATCGCCGCCTCTAGACGACTCAGCTCCTTGGCCGCTTCGCCTTGTGGATCCGGGAAGAGCGGCATCAGTCGTCATCTCCCGGCTGCTGCGGACGGCTGCCGATGAGCGCGTTCCGGATCGCGCCGTGGTAGCTCGCCTCGGCATCCTCGGGGGTCCGCTTCACGCCCGAGTCATCGGACTGAGCGAGCACTTCTTCGCCCTGCGCATCGAGTCCCAGCCCTCTCTCCGCGAGTTCCTCGCGGAGTTGGTCCTTAGTCAGCCTTGGCACTTGCAACCTCCTTCTCTCGTTGTTCGACGCGCGCCCACACGCGAGCGCGCATCCTGTTGACCTGCCCCTCTGGGGACAGCTCGTATGCCGGAGTCGAGCCCCGCGGATACGTCAGCTCCGGTCCGGCGACCGATTGCAGGACGGGTCGGCGCGGCAGCCGTAGACCACCGCCTGTAGTGGCGACTTCCACGTCCTCCGGCAGCGCCGGGCTCGCGTCGGGAACGGTTCCGTCCCGCCGGGCGAGCACGGCCAGGCGGCAGGTGACGCCGCGGCCGTCGAGCCGCGCGTGCGGCATCGCCACGAGCGCCAGCGCGTCGGCCACGTCGTCGTGGGTGGCCGGAGTGTCGGCCTCGATGCGCGTGAAGCCGCGCTCGCCTTGCTCGAAGCGAAGTCCGGCGAGCTGCCGCAGGAGGTCGGGGTGCCGCGGCAAGACGAGTTGACCCTGCTCCAGCAGCCCGAGGATCGCGCCGTAGCTCGCCGTCTTCGTCGCGTTCGTCGTGGCGATCCGAAACCACATGCATTTCAGGCGCGGTTGCGACCGGCGAACCTGCGCCTCGACCTCTTGGCTCGGCATCGCGCCGACGCCGTTGGTCTCGGTCGCGATGAAGCGCCAGGGCAGGTTCGCGAGCGCGACGTCATCGACCACCTGACTGAGCGGCGTACCGGCGGGCCAGACGTGCGGAACGGCGATGAAGCGCGGTCGCGGCTCGGCATCGGGGTTGAGCGCCGCCACGGGAAGCCGGTAGACGTGGACCGCGGCGCTGGCGTCAAAGGAGACGCCCCAATCCATCCCGACCACCGGCCGCGCCGCCGGGAGCAGGCCGGAGAGGTCCGGCACTTCCACGTCGGCCGTCTGGCGTTCGAGCAGCGCTCGGGGGAACAGCGAGCCGACCGCATCGCTCCACTCACCCAGGACCTCCGCCGCGTACTCGACGGGGCTAACCCGCTCGCGTTGGCGTTCGAGGTAGGCGCGGTCGAGCAGCGGGTTGGCTTCATAGGTCCAGTGGTGCGAGGAGTGGTCGGGGTCGCCCTCCTCCCCGGCGGCGAAGGCTCGACGGAAGAAGTGCTCCGCTCCACCCCACGGCGTCCCGAGCATCAGGATCCGGGAGCCGTTCGCGCGCTCGTCTAGCGCCGTGTAGTGGGCGGCGGTCCACAGCTCGGAAGGCATAAAACCCGCCTCGTCCAAGATGACGAGCAGGACGCGAGCGCCGTAGCCGCGCACCTGCCGCTGGCTCGCCGGTAGCGAGATGATCTCCGACCCGTTCGCCAGCCGGACGCGCGTGGCGAAGTCGTCCACCAGCGCCCCGCGCGTGTCCGGGTTCGCGTTGAGCGTTAGCGCGATGCTCTCGGTCAGCCGCCGGGCGGCGTCCTGAGTCGCGGAGAGGATGAGCACGCGGCAGCCGCGGTTCGAGAACGCGGTGTGGATCGCCAGCGTCTCGGCGAGCACCGTGCCGCCGGTCCGCCGAGCCTTCGCGATCGTGGTGATGAACGCGCCCGAATCGGCGGCCTCGATCTGATGCGGCCAGAGCGGCCGTCTTAGAACCCGCTCAGAGAAGGTCGCGAGGTTCATTCGTCTTCCTCTCCGAAGCCCGCCTCGGCCAGCAGCCGTCGCCGCCGGTCGGGGTCTGGCTCGGACATGGCCGTCGCGAGGTCGGCGGTCCTCTGTAGGTCGAGCCCGAGCCGCGCCCGAGAACGCGGCGTCATGCCCATCGCTTCCAGGCCTTCGCGGACGTGCTGGCTGAGTTTCAATTCGAGCGCCGCGGCGGGCTTGACATTGCCCGTCTTCTCATCGAGCGCGCCGTGCATGTCGAGCCAGAGCCGAACCCGCCGCAGGCGCCAGATGTCAGCGGCGAGTTCCCTCGCCCAGTGGCGGTCGGATATCGGCACCTCGCCGTTCGAGTCGCGAAGCGGCGCGGCGGCCATGATCTGTTCCAGCTCCTGCTCGATCGGCGCGACCTCCTCGGCGCTCGGCGTCGTCAACCCGCCGTGGCGCATCCCGCGCTTGTTGCCCTTCTCAGCGCGCGGCGGGGTTCGGCCGCGGATGTTCGCGAGCTGGCGCTCCCGCTTGGCCGGATCTTTCGAGAGGGCCACTTACGCCGCCTCCGGCTCGTCACCGGGACGGTGCGTGCGCGCGTCAACCCAGGCGTCCAGCTCATCGGGGTAGAAGCGCAGGGCGCGCGGCCCCATCTTCGTGAACGGGATCGCGCCCATCGCGACCCACCGGCGGATTTGGCGCGGGCTAACGCCGAGGTAGTGCGCCGCGCCGCGAACGTCTAGCGCGCGCTGGTGCCGCGTCGGCGGCGAGGTAGCTGCGGGCAAGATGCCTCCTTACGAACGTGGGCCAACGGGAGTTCCTAGGCCGCCCGGCAAGCCGGGCTGTCTTACGTTCGTAGGGCGGTCGCGACTAGCGCCGCGGGTCGCACGAGACGCTGTGGCGTCCACCGCGACGGTCGATTAGACCGCGCCTAAAGAATACCGCGGAAGCCTTCGAAGCGCCGGGTCGCTCCGCGGGCGTCCCGTTCGCGATCCGAGCGCACAAGGGCGGAATAAGGGCGCGGCCCAGAACTGCCGAACACGTCCCTTCACGAGAAAACCCCGCCGTAGCGGGGCTTCCGTGGAGCACGCCCGGCAGGATTCGAACCTGCGACCTTCGGTTCCGTAGACCGACGCTCTATCCAGCTGAGCTACGGGCGCGTGCGTGGCAGAGGGTAGCGGCGCACACGAGGCAGCGATCGCCGCCGGGCGTCGAGCGATGAGTCTCTGACCGAGCCGCGGTCTCAGGGGTAGGTTGTCGTCACGAGGCGCCGGTGCGCCGGCGCGGAAAGGAGAGACGCATGGGACAGCCGGTAGTCCACTTCGAGGTCATCGGCAGGGATGGGGAGAAGCTGCGCGGCTACTACTCAGAGCTGTTCGGTTGGGAGATCGACGCGAGCAACCCGATGAATTACGGGATCGTGCAGCGCGACGGGAACACCACCGCCGAAGGAGCGGGGATCGGCGGCGGCGTGGGAGTAGGCCCGGAGGGCTACGAAGGACACGTCACCTTCTACATCGAGGTTCCGGACGTGGAGGCCGCGCTCGCGAAGGCCGAGAGCCTCGGCGGAAAGCGGCTGATGGGACCCGACGAGGTCCCGGGTGGCCCTGTCCTCGGCCACTTCGCCGATCCCGAGGGGCACCTGATCGGTGTGGTGAAGGCCGAGTCGTAGCGGCCCGCCGGCCTCCGCGCCGGCCCGCCATGGTGCACGAAGGGCCCCGCTAGTGGCGGGGGCCTTCTCATGCGCGTGTCGCTCACGCCTCGTGACGCGACACCCGGGCAGGGCGGCGTCGCGGAAGCAGGGCATCCAGCTCGCGCAGCATCAGGCGCGGGCGCTCGAAGACGTCCCCGTACGTGTAGCGGCGGAACTCGTCGCCGCGGGCGCGGGCTTCGCGCTCGCGGCGGCGATCCTGTTCCCAGGCGTGGTGCGAGTGGTGGTAGCGGTAGCTGTCGAGCTCGACGGTCAGCCGGTGCTCGGGCCAGCGGCAATCGACCCGCCGTCCCCCGGCGACCCAGTTGGTCTGTGGCAGCGCGAGCCCCGCGTCTCGCAGGAGCTCCAGGAAGCGCCGCTCGAGCTTGCTCAGAGTGACGTGAACGTCGCCGCGCATGACACGGCGCAGCTTCGCCGCGCCCGGGCAGTTCGGGCGTAGCTTGAGAACGGCCTCGACGTGTGCCGGGGTGGTGCCATAGCGAACGCCCGCTTCGTGGCAGGCACGGGCGAGCTCCGCGAGCGTCAGAACGGGCGCGAGGTCCACGAGCGTGCGCGCCACCGTGGTGACGTGTATGCGGTGAAGCGTCGTCACATCGCGGCGGTCGATCAGTCGCGGCCGTCGCGTTCGAACACCGGCGATGCGCCGGTAGGTCGGCGTCGTCACCTCCGGAGCGGGCGGCGAGCCCTTGAGGAGTCCGAGGAGATGTCCCGCCGCCGGGCCGCTGAGCACCGATCCCTCGCCGCACGCGCATACGGCAGCCATGTAGCGCGAGTGCAGGCTGGGCGCCCGATGCCCTACTCGATAGACCCCCCGGTGCTCGCGGAGGAGCGCGCCCTTTCGCACGCGCCGCTCGATCTCGCCCGCCGAGATGCCGGCGGCCAGCAGCTGGGCGCGCGCGACCACTCCATGCTGCGCCTCGGCGATCCGCGCCAGCTTCTGCTCCACTGAGCTGCCCTGCCATCGCATACCGATGGCAAGGCAGCCCGGCGTTGGAATTCGCCCCTGCTACAGCGGAGAGGGCGGGATTCGAACCCGCGAGAGAGCGTGAGCCCCCTACTCGCTTAGCAGGCGAGTGCCTTCAGCCGCTCGGCCACCTCTCCAGCGCGTCGCCGATTCTAGGCATCCTCGGTGCGTGCGTCCGTCGGCGCGTCGCCGCCCTCGCCCGGCTCGCGATCCGCGGCCGCGGCCTCCTCCTCGGCCCGAGCGCGCTCCTCGAGCTTCTCGCGCAGGTACTCCGCGCGCTCGGCTCGGCGACCGTGCTTATCGCCCTCCACGCCCGGCTCGCCGGCACGCTCGCGCTCCTCGTCCTCGCGGTGCTTCTGGACGATGCGCAGCTCTTCGGTCGTCGGATCCTCCACGGGACCCACGTTAACGCGCGTGCGTGCGAGGGTACGGCTCGCAAGCGAGCGACCACGGGAGAACGATGGACGAGCGAAACGCACGGGACGACGACCAGGGGGCCGGCGAACAGGCCGACCGCATGGAGCGAGAGGCGGAGCGCATGGAGGAGCGCTCGAGTCAGCTCGGCAAGGACGTGCGAGGAGTGAGGAGCGATTGGGAGTCCAAGCAGCAGGAGGACGCGGTCCCGGGCGCCCAGACGGAGGAGTCGCTCGGGTCGGACGTCCCCGAGGACGAGACGGAGGGGGCGGAGGACAACTCGGACGCGGCGGACGATTCGGCCGCCGACGACGACTCGCCGCCGGCTCAGAACTCGTAGCCGAGCTCCGAGAACCGCTCGGAGAGCGCGCGTGATCGCCGCGCATACCGGTCGCCGGCCTCGCTGAACTCGTCGAGTCCGTCGCGGTCGTCCTCCGCGGCGGCCCGCTCCGCCTCCTTCGTCGCATCGGCGATCTGCCGCTGGGTCTCGACGAGCCGCTCGTGCAGCTCTGCCGCGTCCGCGGGGGGAGCGATTTCCTCGAGCTCCCGCATGGCCGTCCGGTAGCCCTCCTCCGCCTCGTCCAGCGGCCGCGAAAGGTCGCCGATCGAGCGCGCCTGGCGAACCTGCGCGATCAGCTGCTGGGACTGGGACGCAACCGGGCCGATCGCAGCGCGCACGTCGTCGACGTACGCCTCCTGGACGCGGTCGGCCTCGAGTGCGGCGGCGTCAGTCTCCCCGTCATCGCCGCCGCAGCCGGGAGCGGCGATCAGGAGAACGACCGCGGCGGTCGCGGCGACTCGTGCCGGGCGGTTGGCTTCGTACCAGGTCACGGTGAGAGCGGAGGGGGAGGGATTCGAACCCCCGGGCCGGGTGGACCCCGGCCAGCGATTTTCAAGACCGCCGCATTCGACCGCTCTGCCACCCCTCCGCGACGCGGTCAGGTTAGAGCGGATCAGGCACCCGGCTCGATCACCTCCGGCGCCCCGAAGCCCCGGAGCACCTCGGGCACCTCGATGGTCCCGTCCGCGTGCGCGTGGTTCTCGACCAGCGCGATGATCGTCCGCCCGACGGCAACCGCCGTGCCGTTGAGCGTGTGCAGGTGGCGCGGTCCGCCGCCCTCGGCGCGCGAGCGGACGTCGAGCCGGCGCGCCTGGTAGTCGGTCGTGTTCGAGCACGAGGTGAGCTCGCGGAAGCGCTCCTGGCCCGGCAGCCACGCCTCGAGGTCGTACTTGCGCGCGGCCGACGCGCCGAGGTCCGACGCCGCGATGTCCACCACCCGGTAGGGGATCTCGAGCGCCTGGAGCAGCCGCTCCTCGATCGCGAGCAGGCGCTCGTGCTCGCCCGTCGACTGCTCGGGCTCGACGAACGCGAACATCTCGACCTTGTCGAACTGGTGCACGCGAAAGATGCCGCGCGTGTCCTTGCCGGCGGCGCCGGCCTCCCGCCGGAAGCACGAGGAGAAGCCGGCGTAGCGCAGCGGGAGGCGGTCGCCCTCCACGATCTCGCCGGCGTGCAGCGCCGCCAGCGGCACCTCCGAGGTGCCGACCAGGTAGAGGTCGTCGTCGGGCACGCCGTAGATCTGCTGCTCGGTGTCGGGGAGGAAGCCGGTGCCAAAGAGCGCTTCCTCGCGCACGAGGACGGGCGGGATCACCGGCGTGAACCCGTGCGCCGAGACCTCCTCGATCGCCCAGCGCACGAGCGCCAGCTCGAGCAGCACGAGCGGACCCTTGAGGTAGGCGAAGCGGGCGCCGGCCACCCGCGAGCCCGCCTCCATGTCGATCAGGTCGCCGAGGAGCTCGAGGTGATCGGCGCCCGAGCGGCCCGCCTCGCCCCACTCGCGGAGCACCGCGTCCTCCGGCGGGGCGCCATTCTCGGGGACGTTCGGCACGGTCGCGAGCACGGCGCGAATCCGCTCCTCGGCGGTCGCCACCTCAGCCTGCATCTCCTTCACGCGCGCGGCCACCTCGCGCATCGCGGCGATCGGCTCGGCGGCGTCGTCACCCGAGCGCTTGGCGGCCCCGATCGCCTCGCTCGCCTCGTTCTGACGCGCGCGCAGGCCCTCGAGCTCCGGCAGCAGCTCGCGGCGGCGGGCGTCGAGCGCGAGCAGCTCGTCGATCCGATCGGCCGACCCGCGGCGCGCGAGCGCGGCCCGGACCCGGTCCGGCTCGCGGCGGATCAGCTTCAGGTCGAGGACGGCCCGGTCCTCGCCGTCTCAGCCGCCGGCTTCGCCGCCGAGGCGCGCGTCAGTCACCGCCGGCGTACTCGGCGAGGAAGTCGGCGACAACCTGCGCATCCTCGCCGACGACGATGTTCGCCGGCATGATCGCCCCGGAGAAGCCGCCGTTGCGGATCGCGTAGATGGCATCGTCCGCGGTCACCTCGCGCACGTTGAAGTTCGGCCCGTTGGTGCGCTCGCCGCCCTCCACCTCGTCCTCCGGCTTCGACCCGCTCGACCCCGCGGCGTCGAGTGTGTGGCAACCGCTGCAGCGCTCCTGAAACAGCACGGCGCCGTCGTGGAGCGGGTCGTCCTGGGCGAGCTGGATCTCCTCACCGCACCCGGCCGCGAGCAGCGCGAGCCCCGCCGCGGCAGCCACGATGCGTGCGGTCGGGCGGGACACGGCCGGGCATATTATCCGCCGCCGGATGCACGCAACTCGCAGCTCGAGCCGGGCCGCCGGCGTCCTGTCGGCGATGCTGGTCGCTGCCCTGTCGGCAGCGACCCTCGCGGCCTGCGGCGGCGAGGAGCCGGAGGCCGGCCCGGCGGTGACCGTCGGCGCCGCCGATCCTGTGGAGGTCGTGGCCGACGAGTACCGCTTCGACCCGTCCTCGGTGGTCGTCGAGGGCGGCGGCGCGCCGGTCGAGCTCGTGCTGGACAACCAGGGCGCGATCGCCCACAACCTGAGGCTGTTCGACGGACCGGACGAGGTCGGTGGGACCCCGACCTTCGCGGGAGGCGATCAGCGCTCGGCGAGCGTGGACCTGGCGCCCGGGGCCTACCGGATGGTGTGCACGGTCGCCGACCACGAGGAGCTCGGGATGGTGGGCGAGCTGGAGGTCCGCTAGGGGCAAAGACTGCGAGCGCGCGCCGCGGGCAGGATTCCCCGGCGCCCCAGCGAACGTAGAGGCTCGCTCCGGCGCCGGCCACGACGACCTGCCCCGCGCGCCCTGCGTGCACGGCGGTCGTCTCATCGGCGGCGACAAGGGTCGGCGCCGGAGCCTTTCCCCAAGCGAGGGAAGCGGCCGCGCTCAGGCAGCGAGGCGCTTGACGAGCCGCACCTCGGTGCCGCCCTCGCCCGGGCGCACGTCGACCTCGTCCATCAGCAGGTCCATGAATGCCAGCCCCCGACCGCGTTCCGGCATCGCCCCCTCGTGCTGCGTGCGTGGGACGAAGCTTCCCCCGTCCCGGACGTAGATCACGAGCGACCCCGCCTCCTCCTCGACCGCCCGCACGGCGATCTCGCTCTGGGGCGCCGGCGAGCCGTGCTCCATGGCGTTTGCGACCGCCTCGTTGGCGGCGAGCTTGATCTGCGCCTGGACGGCTTCGTCGAAGCCAAAGTCGGCCGCCGCGCGCATGATGAACCGCCGCGCCTCGAGCAGGCGCGAGAGGTCCGCGGGCAGTGAGATGTCCCGCTCCTCGAAGCGTGTCCCTTCAAGCACCAGCATCATCGGTTCGGTGACCCCCTGCGGCCTGGATCGTCCCGTCTCCCGGGCGCCCACGGCACTGCTATACCCACTTGGCATCGATCGCACACCCGCCATCGCCGACTACCGAGCCGCCATCGGGCACTTTGCGAGCGGAGTGACGGTCGTCACCAGCGAGGGGATGCGGGGTCCCGCCGGCCTGACGGCGAACGCCGTCTGCTCGCTGTCGCTCGACCCGCTCCTGATGGTCGTCTGCATCGACACCGGGTCGCGGACGCTCGAGGCCATCCGCCACTCGCGCCGGCTCGCGGTCAACGTGCTGGCTGGCGACCAGCAGCGCCTGGCGTCCACCTTCGCCGGAAAGGAGCCCGAGCGGGACAAGTTCGCCGGCGTGGCGCACACGCACGTCGACGGTGTGCCCGTCCTCGACGGCGTGGTGTCCTGGCTGACCGGGAGGCTTCGCGAGCTCGCCCCGGGCGGCGACCACGTGATCGGGATCGCCGAGGTCGAACGCGTCGGGGCGCCGGGCGGCGGGCCGCTCGTCTACTTCCGCGGCTCCTACCACACGCTGTCGGAGTAGCGCGGGAGAGGCGCGCCGAAACCACCGCCCTACGACGTGCCGAACGCCGCCCTCAGCGCGAGCGTCACGATCAGCAGCGCGCCGACCGTCATCACCCCCATCTCCCGCCGCACCACGCGCCGGGCGATCGCCGCCTGCTCCGGGCGCTCCAGGGACTCGAGGTCGCGACCGTCCTCGAGCTCGTCGAGCTCGCGCTGAGCCGCCCCCACGCGCATCCCCTCGCTGACGAGCGACACCACGAGCGGGGCGATCCCGTAGATGAAGTGAAGCTCGTCGGGCGCCTCGCGCCCGGTCAGGATCAGCGCCAGGCCGACGGCCACCTGCGCCACGACGATCACCTGCGCCGCGCGCAGCAGGTACCAGAAGGCGATCGACGGCTCGCGACGAAGCCAGGCGACCCCGCCCCACGCTCCGGCCAGCGCGTTGGCGGCGATCACGGCGATCCCGAGCGCGACGTGGACGCCGGTCACGAAACCGCTCTGCGCCGCATCAGAAAGCGCCCTTTCGCACTATGTAGCAACTTGACACAAAGTCGTTTATAACCCGGTCCGGATGCTGAAGAGCTACTTGCCCGTGCTCGTCTTCGTGCTCCTCGGGCTGGGCGTGGGCATCGCCTTCACGATGCTCAACGCGGCCCTCGGCCCCAAGCGCCCGAGCAAGGTCAAGCGCGAGCCGTACGAGTGCGGGTTGCCGTCGGAGGTCACCCGGAACTTCCGCTTCGGGATCTCCTTCTACCTGATCGCGATGCTCTTCATCCTCTTCGACATCGAGGTCGTCTTCCTCTACCCGGTCGCCGTGCAGCTCGAGGCGTTCGGAGTGTTCGCGCTCGTCGAGACGGGCATCTTCATCGCGCTGCTGCTGGTCGCGCTCGCGTTCGTCTGGAGACGGGGGGCGCTCGAGTGGAGGTGATCCGCGAGAAGGTCGGGCGCCCGGAGGAGTTCCGCAGCCGCCAGCTTCGCGCCCAGCAGATGCTTCGTGGAGATCTCGACGGCGCGGGGTTGGAGGAGTACGTGGAGAAGCGCCTCCTGCTGACCAAGCTCGAAGACGCGCAGAGCTGGGCGCGCAAGAACGCGATCTGGCCGCTCGGCTTCGGGCTGGCCTGCTGCGCCATCGAGATGATCACCGTGATCGGCTCGCCGCGGAACGACCTGTCGCGCTTCGGCGCGGAGGTCATCCGCTTCTCGCCGCGGCAGGCTGACCTGCTGATCCTCTCCGGGCGCGTGTCGATCAAGATGGCGCCGATCATCCGCCGCCTCTACGACCAGATGCTCGAGCCGAAGTGGGTGATCTCGATGGGCGCCTGCGCCTCGAGCGCGGGAATGTTCAACAACTACGCGCTGGTCGCCGGCTGTGACAAGTTCCTCCCCGTCGACGTCTA
>JBPCMT010000030.1:0-4767 GCA_051001995.1 Thermoleophilaceae bacterium | reverse complement strand
CCGGGACTCCCCGGGGCCGGCGCCGTATGCGGCCCGCGCCTGGTCGGGCTCGGGCGCCGCGGCCGCGGATGGTCGGGACCTCCGCCGCCCTCGTCCGCCCGTGCGTCGTCGGCCTCGGCCGGGTCGGACCGAAGCGCCCACCACACGATCCACAGCGCGGCGAGCAGGGGGATCTTCAAGATCACGAACATCCAGAAGATGGGCCACCACTCCACGACCCGGGATGCTACCCCGAAAACGCGGCCGAAGCCACCCGCCCGGAAGGACCTACGAGGCCGGCACCGAGTCGAGCGCGGTCATCCGCCTGAACTCCTCGAACCGGGCCTCGATCTCGTCGCGCGTGAGCTCGCGGACGCGCTCGGTTCCGAATCGCTCGACGCAGAACGAGGCGAGCACCGACCCGTAGGTCATTGCGCGCCTCAGGGCCCCCTCGTCGCCGGCCGCGCTCTCGCCCTGCGACGCCAGGTAGCCGAGGAAGCCGCCGGCGAAGGAGTCGCCGGCGCCGGTGGGGTCCTGGACCGACTCGAGCGGGTAGGCCGGCAGCGCGAAGAAGCCCGACCCGGTGTAGAGCGCCGCTCCGTACTCGCCCTGCTTTGCCACCACGGCGCGCGGCCCGAGCGCCATGACCGCGCCGGCGGCGCGGACGCGGCTCGGCTCCTCGGTCAGCATCCGGATCTCGGTGTCGTTCATGAGCACGACGTCCACGCCGGCGATCGTGCGCTCGAGCGAGTCGCGCGTGGTCTCGATCCACAGGTTCATGGAGTCGAGCCCCACGAGGTGGGCGTTCTCGCACTGCTCGCGCACCTGACGCTGGAGGTCCGGCTGGATGTTGCCGAGGAAGACGAAGTCGGCCTCGCGCGAGGCGGCCGAGAGCTTGGGCTCGAAGTCTCCGAAGACGCCGAGGCGCGTGTCGTCGGTGTGCGCGGTGTTGAGGTCGTGCTCGTAGTGACCGCGCCAGAAGAAGGTCTCGCCGCCCTCGACCCGCTCGACGTCGTCGGTGTTCACGCCGCGGTCGTGGAGCACGGCGTACTCGGCGTCGCCGAAGTCGTCGCCCACCGGCCCGACGACGCGGACGTCGGAGAAGAAGCTCGCCGCCAGCGAGAAGTGAACGGCGGAGCCGCCCAGCATGCGCTCGCGCTCGCCGAACGGCGTGCGCACGGCGTCGAAGGCGATCGATCCGACGACCAGGAGGCTCACGGCGCGGCAGACTATCCGGCCCGACGCGCGATACTGCCTTCGAGTCATGCTCCACCGTCGGCGCATACGGGTACCGTCGCCCGCCCGCTCGCTGGTTGCCACGGCCGGCGTACTCGCCGTTCTCGGGCTGGTCGCGTGTGGCGGCGACGACGGCCCGTTCACCGAGACGGGACCGACCAAGCTTCGGCTGATCTCCGAGGCCGACGCGATCTGCCGCAGCTACGAGCCGCGGTTCGTCGACGCGCTCCAGGGACTCGTCGGTGCCGACGACGCCGAGCGCGCGGCGATCGCCGAACGCCTCGCGACCGTGGCCGAGGACCAGCTCGCCGAGCTGCGGGAGCTGCCGCAACCGGAGGAGGATCGCGAGCTCCTCGGGCGCATCTTCGCTTCCGTCGTGGACGACCTCGTGGAGCTCAGGACCGATCCGGCGGTCCTTGACGAGCCGGACGCGCTCTTCTCGGAGACCAGCGAGCTGGCGACCGAGTACGGCTTTCAGGACTGCGGCGACGTCGGGTAGCGCGGCGCGGCTGCGAAGCATCGCCCGCCGTCGTCCTCGGGGTCGCTCGCGTGCCGGAGCACGCGTCGCTCCCTGCGTCCTCGGCATGCTCGCTTCTCGCTCGCGCCGGCCTCAGTGGTGCGCGCCGGATAGCCTGCCGCGCGATGCGGGCGATCCAGATCGAGGACTTCGGCGGCCCGGACGTCCTGCGCCTGGCCGACCTCCCGGTCCCCGAGCCCGGCGACGGCCAGGTGCTCGTGAGGGTGTCGCGTGCCGGCATCAACTTCGCAGACACCCACGCGCGCGAGAACACCTACCTCGCGCGCTACGAGCTCCCGCTGGTACCGGGCGCCGAGGTGGCGGGCACGGTTGAGCGCGACGCCGGCGACCTGAGCGCCGGCCAGCGCGTGGTCGCCTTGCTCACCGTCGGCGGCTACGCCGAGTACGCGCTGGCGCCGGTCGCGACGACGTTCTCGATCCCGGACGGCGTGGACGACGGCGTGGCGCTGGCGCTCGTCCTCCAGGGGCTCACCGCGTGGCACCTCTACCGCACGGCCGCCCAGCTCCGTGCCGGGGAGAGCGTGGTCGTCCATGCCGCCGCCGGCGGGGTCGGCACGCTCGCCGTCCAGCTCGCCAAGCCGCTCGGGGCCGGCCGCGTGATCGCCAGCGCGAGCTCCGAGGACAAGCGGGCGCTCGCGATCGAGCTTGGCGCCGACGCCGCGGTGGACACGAACGCCGAGGACCTCGCCGCTGCGCTGCGCGAGGCCAACGGAGGCGAGCGGGTGGACGTCGTGCTCGAGATGGCCGGCGGCCGGGTGTTCGACGCGAGCCTCGACGCGCTCGCCCCGTTCGGGCGACTCGTGACCTACGGGCTTGCGAGTCGCGAGCAGAACGAGGTCACAAACGCGCGTCTGCTGCGAAAGAGCCAGGCCGTCGTGGGGTTCTGGCTCGCCCACTGCTTCACCGACCCGGAGATGGTCGGCCCGCCACTGCGAGATCTGTTCGGGCGCGCCGAGCGCGGGGATCTGAGGCCGATCATTGGCGCGACCTACCCGCTGTCAGAGGTGCGGCGCGCCCACGAGGACCTCCAGGGGCGGCGCACGCAGGGCAAGCTGCTGCTGGATCCGGCGCGGTAGCGCGCCCTACTCGACGACCGCCTCCGCCACCATCCCGAGCTGCGCGTGCGGGGGGCCGCCCTCGCGGTCGGAGATGAAGCAGATCAGGGCGTAGTTCGTCGGCTCGAACGAAAGGTCCACGACCTGGGTGTCGCCGCCCTCCACCACCGCGGTCGAGAAGCCGCGCTCGAAGTCCACCGGCGGCGGGCCGCTCTCGTCCTCCACGAAGGCCTCCAGGTCCTCGACCGTCGCGCCCTCGCGCAGCGGCGCCGCGACGATGTGGTGCGGCTGCTCGCCGGCGTTCTCGAAGGCGACCGGGCTCGCTCCCGGCGTCAGGCCCTCGGATTCGAAGGCGTATTCGCTCGCCGTGATCGTCGCCGGCGGGTCTGGCAGCTCCGCCTCGGCCGCCGCCTCACCCGTCACCGCGATCGTCGGCGGCTCGGCGTCGGTGGCCGTCGGTCCCTCCGCCTCGGTGTCGAAGATGTGGTAGGTGCCGGGCTCGAAGCTCTGGGTGACCGTGCGGCTCTCCCCGGGCGGCGTCGTGCCCACGCCGCCGCCGGCGAAGAACCACTCCGGCACCGCCGCGCCCTCCTGCGCGGCTCCGAGCGCCTCCACGACCTCGGCGGCGCTGTGGACGCCCTCCACCCGGATCAGCTCCGCGGAATGTGGCTCACTGCCGGCGTTCTCGAAGGTCAGCTCGACGAGCCCCGGCACCGCCGTCTTCGGCACCTCGAGCGACGAGGTGCCACCCTGCTCGGTGACCCGGATCGAGAGGATCTGCGGCTCGGCGGACGCCTCCTCTGGCTCCGACTCGCCGCCGCCGCAGCCCGCCGCGGCCAGGACGGTGAGCGTCAAGGCGCCGAGGCAAGCTCGGCGGCGCCCCCCCGATCGCGGGTGGCGGATCAACTAATGTCTCCTAAAGGGTTCAAGCCGCGCTCACACTAACTTCCTCGCGGCGCGACGGCCGCCTCCCACTACTCTCACCTTCGATGCCCACCTTCAAGGAGCTCGGCCTCTCCGAGCCGCTCGTAGACGCGCTGCGCCACCTCGGCTACGAACGCCCGACGCCGATCCAGGAACAGGCGATCCCGGTCCTGCTCGAGGGGCGCGACGTCATCGGACAGGCGCAGACCGGAACCGGCAAGACCGCCGCCTTCGGCCTGCCGATGCTCGACTTCGTCGATCCAGGCGACGGCGAGGTCCAGGCGCTCGTCCTGACACCCACGCGCGAGCTCTGCATCCAGGTGACCCAGGCGCTTCGTGCCTACGGCGAGCGCCGCGGCGTGCGGGTGGTGGCCGTCTTCGGCGGCGCGCCGATCCCCAGCCAGGTCGCCCAGCTGAAGGAGGGCGCGCAGGTGGTGGTCGGCACCGTCGGTCGCGTGATGGACCTCATGGGCCGTCACAAGCTGGTCCTCACATCGGCGCGCTACGTCGTCCTCGACGAAGCGGACGAGATGCTGGACCTCGGCTTCCTCGAGGACGTCGAGACGATCCTCTCGCGCTGTCCATCCGGCCGCCAGACCGGCCTGTTCTCCGCGACCATGCCGCCCGAGATCAGGCGGCTCGCCGAGACCTGGATGTACGACCCGCAGACGATCAAGGTCAAGGCGGCCACGCTGACGATCGACACGGTCGAGCACTGGTACGTCGGGGTCGGGGACCGAGAGAAGCCCGACGCCCTGGCGCAGGTGCTGAAGGCCGAGCGTCCCGAGCAGGCGATCATCTTCGTGCGCACCAAGATCGGCGCTGACCGGCTCGCCCGTTCGGTGTCGCAGCGGGGCGTGAGGGTCAAGGCGCTCCACGGCGACATGTCCCAGGGCGCCCGCGACGGCGTGATGATCGCCTTCAAGGACGGCCGCGAGCGCCTGCTCGTGGCCACCGACATCGCGGCGCGCGGGCTCGACATCTCGGGCGTGACGCACATCCTCAACTACGACATGCCGAACTCACCCGACCTCT
>JBPCMT010000029.1:0-9325 GCA_051001995.1 Thermoleophilaceae bacterium | reverse complement strand
CGAAGTCGCGCTTCGAGAGGCCCTGCCCCTGGGTGACCATGCAGAAGCGGTGCGCGCCCGCCGCCTCGGCCGCGCGCGCGTGCTCGAGGATCTGCTCGGGCTCCATCATCGCGTGCATCGGCGTGTCTGCCTCGGCGAACCGCGACTGAGCGCAGAAGCCGCAGTCCTCGGCGCACCCGCCGGACTTCGCGTTGACCAGCGAGCACATGTCGGTCGAGTCCTCGAAGCGCTCGACCCGGGCGTGCCACGCGCGTTCGATCAATGCCTCGATCTCGGCTCGGTCCTCGACCTCTCCGAGCCGGAGCGCTTCCTCTTGGGTAATGAGCGGCGGCACCTGGCGTGACGGTTACGCGACGGTCCGCGGGACGCTACGGAGTAGGTCGGACGCGTTCGCGCTCGCGATCGACTCCAGCCTCAGGACGTCCGCGCAGGCGGCGCTCGAGGGCGCGGCGCTTTAAGCGCTCAGCTGAAGGTGCAGCGATTCGCTGTCTGCCGCCGGCTCGGTGAGCGCGTGCTCGCCAAAGCGCGGCTCCAAGACCCCGTGCAGGGCATCGATGACGTTCTCACGCGCTTCCGCGCGCGTTCTGCCCTGGCTGTTGGCGCCGGGGACTTCGGCCACCGAAGCAGTGATCCAGCCGTCGCCGGCATCCTCGTAGACGATGGTTAGCTGAGCAGCGAGTCCATGACTCAAACGGTAGCTCGCCGATCGCGCGGAGGCGAGCGGGCCGTAGCGGGTACTCAGAACCCGCCGCGATCGAGCCATCTGCGATTCGAGCGCCTCGGAGGTGCCGACGTGCTCCCCTCGAGTCAGCGCGCCCAGGGGGAAGTGGCAAGCGCCCGCCCGAGCTCCGCGCTCCCGCCGGCCATCACCGGCTCGCCGTGCGCGGGCAGCACCAGCTCCACGGGGAGGTCCGCCAGGCGGCGCACGAACGGGGCGACGCGGCGCTCGTAGACCGGGTCGCCTCGGTCGGCCCACCAGACGCGCAGGCCCTCGGGCGTCCCCACCAGGATGTCTCCCGCCACGACCGCGCGCTGCTCGGGCAGCCAGAGGGCCGCCTCCTCCACCACGCCGTCGGCCTCGCTGGAGTCGATCGGCACCGGCCCGAGGGCCACGATCCCGCCCGGGAGCCGGTCGCCGTCGCCGAACACGTCGGTCACGACGCCGCCGAGGCGTTCGGCGACGGGAGCGATCGCGAGCACCCGCGCGTCGTAGCGCGCCGCGAGCTCCTCGGCGCTTCGCACGTGCCAGTGGAGCGTCACGACCACCGTGAGTGGGCGCCCGGCACCGGCGACCGCGCGATCCAGCTCCTTCCAGAAGCCCGACTCCTCCTGCGACGCCAGCGGGTCGATCAGCACGACGCCGTCGGGCACGTCGAGGCGCAGGCAGGCGACGTCGCGCTCCCATCCGCCCGGGCCGCCGTCGGCGGGCTCCCAATCCGGATGGGGCGCGGTCCACCGCCACAGGCCGGGGGCGACGAGGTCCACAGCCGTTAGCGACCCTTCCACTCCGGCTTGCGCTTCTCCGCGAACGCCGTGACTCCCTCGCGGAAGTCCTCGGAGCGAAAGCACGACTCGCGCAGCTCGACGAGCTCGCGCTCGAACTCGGCGGGTAGCGGTCCGGCGTGGGCGCGCAGCGCACTCATGATGCGTTTGTTTCCCGCGAGCGACAGCGGGGCGTTGCGGGCGATCTCCGCCGCCGTCGACAGGGCGGCGTCCTCGAGCTCCTCGGCATCGACGACGTGGTTGACGAGCCCGATCTCGGCGGCTCGCTCGGCGTCGACGTTGCGGCCGACGTGGAAGAGCTCGGCGGTGTGCGCCGGCCCGCAGGCCTCGATGAACTTCTGAAGCCCGGTGTGCGAGTAGATCAGGCCGATCTTCGCCGGCGGCATGCCGAGCTTGGCCTCGCGAGAGGCGATGCGGATGTCACAGGTCAGCGCGAGCTCCAGGCCGCCGCCGATGGCGTGCCCGTTGATCGCCGCGACGACCGGGTATGGGTAGATCTCGAGCGCCTGGATGGCGGCGTGGAAGGGGTGCGCCACGAGCCGCTCGGCGTCGGCGGCGAACTGGTCCTCGTCATGGAACCCGCCGAGGTCGTAGCCGGCCGAGAACATCGCGCCCTCGCCGGTCAGGACCAGGCACCGCGCCTCGAGCCGGCCGGCCGCGCCGGCGAGCGCGTCGAGGAGCTCGTGGTCGAGCGCGCCGCGTCGTTGCGGGTTCGAGATCCGCAGCCGCGCGACGTGGTCGGCGGGCTCGTCGAGGAGGAGCTTCCCCGAGGCAAGCTGCGTGACCGCGGCGGACTCGCTACTCAAGGACCACCAGCGTGTCGCCCTCCGCGACCGACGCGCCCTCCTCGCAGCGGATCTCCTTCACGGTGCCGGGGTCCTCGGCCTCGACCGGCATCTCCATCTTCATCGACTCCAGGATCACGAGCGTGTCCCCCTCATCGATCGACTGGCCGACCTCGCACTCGATCTTCCACACGGTGCCGGTGATGTGCGCCTCCACGTCGGGCAACCCGTCCTCCTCTCGTCGCGCTACGGCGGCGCCGGACGGCCGCCGACCGCTGCGGCACGATACCCGTCGCCGCGCCTTGCGACTGGCGGTCATCACGGCTGAGCTATCAAGCGGGTGCAGCCGTAACGACGAGCGGAGGTGCTTCTGGGAACAGCTCGTCCACGCAGGCGCTGATCGCTTCGAAGTCCCCTCGATTGTCGGTAGCGATATCCAGTCCGGCGGCAAAAGCGGTGGCTGCGATCTCAATATCGAGAAGCCACGAGGCTTGACGCATCGTCCTCGCCCTTTGGTCACCCTTGCGCTTCGCGGGCGCATGGGGGATCTCCGCCCTGACACGCCCTGCGACGACGGCCGCGCGTCCGTCCAGGGGCACGACTCGAAACACCTCGCTGGCGACCAGTCGTATGAACCAGTTCAAGAGCTCTCCGAAGCGGCTGTCCGTACCAGCCTTCCGCTGGTAGCCGTAGACGATCTCGAGAACGGCGGGAGCAGCGACGCGTACGACGTCGCCGTCGCTGGCTCGGTCGACGACGTAGTCGATGACGTCCCCCTCAGGCTGGAGACGAGAGGCCAAAGTGGTGTCCCAAAGCACTGCCATCGCGATCTAACGACAGCCTCTGCCCTTCAGGTTGTCGGCTCTACGACTTCCTCGGCCTGAGCAAAGATCGCGTTCTGAGCCTCGGCCTGCGAGGGAAACTTTGCGTCGTCAATATCGACGATGCCGGGAACGACCGCCGCCCAACGCCGCTCTCGTCGTTCCCTGATCTTCTGCTCTTGCGCAAACAGCCGCGCGCCACGTGTCGCCAGGCGAAGCACCGCATCGTTTCGCGAGACCTCCAGATCCTTGGCGAGCTGATCGGCAATGCGCGCCAGCGACTCCGGCAGGCGAAGAGTCGTCCGTGGCCCGTCGCCCCGAGGGGCCTTTCTCTGGTCCTCGGACCGCTTCCCCCGCTTGAGCGCATCAAGTTTCGCCGCCCCTACGGTGTCCACGTCACGCACACGCCCGTCGCTTCTGTGGACAACGACCTCAGCCCCGCCGCTCTTGAGCGCGAGCCGCCGTCCGGCCGCGACGGCTTCAGCTTGGGTCTTGTGTGACGACGAGGCCCGCTTCGCACCCTCTCGCTTCACGGCCCACCCGGTGGCTTCCTCTCTAACGATATGAACCCCCCTGGCCATGCCCCTCCACCATAGCGCATCAACTGATGCGCAAAGAAGGGCCGCGGGACCAGCGACCCATCTGAACTCGTCGGGAGACCCCCGAGCCCGCCGCTCTACGCTCCCGCCGGTGATCCTCGCGATCGACCAGGGCACGACCGGCACAACGTGCATCGTGTTCGACGAGCGCGGCCGGCCCGCCGGCCGCGCCTACCGCGAGTTCGAGCAGCACTTCCCGCGCCCGGGCTGGGTCGAGCACGACGCCGCCGAGATCTGGGAAGTGACGCAAGGCGTGGCGCGCGAAGCGCTCGACGATGCCGGCGTTGACGCCGCCCGCCTCGCCGGAATCGGAGTCACCAACCAGCGCGAGACCGTCGTCGCGTGGGACCGGCGCTCCGGCGAGCCGCTCCACCGCGCGATCGTCTGGCAGGACCGCCGCACCGCCGCCCGCTGCGACGAACTGCGCGAGGCCGGTCGCGAGCAGCTCGTGCGCGAGCGCACCGGGCTGGTGCTGGACCCCTACTTCTCGGGCACCAAGATGGAGTGGCTCGCGCGCGAGGGCGTGCTCGGCTCCGACGCTGCGCTCGGCACGATCGACTCCTGGCTCGCCTTCAAGCTCACCGGCCGCCACCTGACCGACTACTCGAACGCGTCGCGGACGCTGCTGTTCGACACCGCGCGGCTGCGCTGGGACGAGGAGCTGTGCGAGCTGCTCGGCGTGCCGATCGAGGCGCTCCCGGAGGCGGTCCCGAGCGCGCAGGTCTACGGGGAGACCGACGCCCTCGGCGGCAGTGTGCCGGTGGCCGGCATCGCCGGCGACCAGCAGGCCGCGCTGTTCGGCCAGGCCTGCCACGTCGAGGGGCGCGGCAAGAGCACCTACGGGACCGGCAGCTTCCTGCTCCAGAACGCGGGTGAGCAGCGCCCCGAGGCGCCCGAGGGCCTCGTCACCACCGTCGCGTGGGGCCTGCCCGAGCGCGTCGATTACGCGATCGAGGCGAGCATCTTCGTGACCGGGGCGGCGGTCCAGTGGTTGCGCGACGGGCTCGGCGTGATCGAGGCCGCCGACGAGACCGACGCCCTGGCGCGATCCCTTGACTCGAACGACGGCGTCTACTTCGTGCCGGCACTCACGGGCCTCGGCTCGCCGCACTGGGACGCCTACGCACGCGGGACGATCGTCGGGCTGACCCGCGGCACCGGGAGGGAGCACCTCGCCCGCGCCGCGCTCGAGGCGATCGCCTACCAGACGACAGACGCCGTGCGGGCAACCGAGAGCGCCTCGGGGGTCGCGCTCGACGAGCTGCGCGCCGACGGCGGGGCCACGGTGAACCGCTGGCTGATGCAGTTCCAGGCCGACGTCCTGGGCGTGCCGGTCGTCGTGCCGGAGCTCGCCGAGACGACGGCGCTCGGCGCCGCCTACCTCGCCGGCATCGCCACCGGGCTCTGGAGCGAGGAGGACACGCGCGCGATGTGGCGCGAGGGTGCGCGCTACGAGCCGGCGATGTCCGAGGACGAGCGCGCGACGCTGCTCGAAGGGTGGCGCCGCGCGCTCGACCGGGCCCGGGGCTCGGCCCGGGAAAACGCGTAACCCTCGGCCGCCGCCCGGGTAGCAGACCGAAGTGAAGGCTCAGGTCTACAAGGATCCGCGCCCCGCGGAGCACTTCGACCGCTTCCACGCGCGCGTGCGGCGGGGGCGACCGGACTTGATGTACGAGGTCGTGCGCCTGGTCCTGACGCCGATCCTGCTGCTCTTCTACCGGACGCGCGCGATCGACACCGACAAGGTCCCCTCGCACGGCCCGGCGATCGTCGCGCCCAACCACTTCTCGTTCATCGATCACTTCTTCATCGCGGTCTATCTGCGCCGCAAGGTGCAGTTCATGGCGAAGTCGCAGCTCTTCAAGGCGCCGATCCAGTTCGTCTACTCGCACGGCGGCGTGTTCCCGATCCTCCGCGGCAGGCGCGACGAGGAGGCGTTCCAGACCGCCCACGCCGTGCTCGCCCGCGGCGGGATCGTCGTGATGTACGCGGAGGGGGGACGCTCGCGCACGGGCAAGCTCGGGGAGCCCAAGCCGGGCATCGGCCGGCTCGCGATCGAGTCAGGCGCGCCGGTGGTGCCCGCCGCGATCGCCGGCTCGGCGAAGGTCCGCGACTGGAGGAAGCTCCAGTTTCCGAAGGTGACCGTCCAGTACGACGATCCCTTCCGCTTCGAGCGCGCCGAGTCGCCCACGCGCGAGCAGTCGCAGGCCGCGGCCCAGATGATCTTCGACCGCATCTCGGCGCTCTATGGGGGACTGGATCAGAGCGGGCGCCGCGGCGCCGTGCGCGCCGCACGGGCTGCTCGGCGGCGCGCCACCGACGCCGCCGAGGCCGTCGGCCGCCGCCCCGCCGCTCACTGAAGCGGGTTGCCGGAGTCGTAACCTGCGGGCCGTAGCCTCCGCGACGTGACGACCGCCATCCTCGCGACGGCGACGGGGCTCGCGCTCGGAATATTGATGGCGCGCGGGCGGGTCTGCTTCAACGCCGGGGTGCGCCGCGCAGTCGTGTCGAGGGACTCGACGATCCTGCGGGTGTTCGCCGTCGCCGTCGCCGTCCAGCTGCTGCTGCTTCCACTCCTGCTCGCCCTCGGCGTCGACCCGTTGAGCGCGAACGTCGACGCGGGTGCTCCCGCGCTGTTTCCGGTCTCACAGCTGATCGGCGGGCTCACCTTCGGGGTTGGCATGGCGCTCGCCGGCGGGTGCATCACCGGGATCCTGTGGAAGGCGGGCGCGGGGTCAGTGGCCACCGCAATCGCCATCGTCGGCTTCGTCGCGGGCGAGCTCGTCATCCGGGGCCCGCTCGACTCCCTGTTGACCGGCCTCGACGACGCATCGCGGCCGGCCACGAGCAGCGTCGCCGAGCTCACCGGCGTTCCCTATCCGGTGCTGGCGATCGCGCTTGGAGTGCTCGCCCTCGTCCTGCTGGCGCGTAGGTCACGCACCGGACTCGTGTTGGGCGCCGGGTTCGGGCTGATAGCCGCCCTCGCCTGGGTCGCGGCGGACGTCTCCGGCTACGGGTACGGCCTCGGCTTCGTCGGGGCGGCCGAAGGCACCCGCGGGGCGATCGACTCGGGAGGGTCGTTCCCGTTTCAGCTCTTCCTCGCGCTCGGGGTCCTCGCCGGCGGGACGATCGCGGTCCGCGGCCCGCTCCGCTCCCTCGACGGGGCTCGGGCCGGACGCGCGCTGGCGGGCGGGGTCCTGATGGGATTCGGCGGCAACCTCGCGCACGGTTGCAACATCGGTCATGGCGTGACGGGTGTTCCGCTGCTCTCGCTCGGCTCCCTGCTCGCGGTCGGGGCGATGGGCGTCGGCGCCGTGCTCACGTGGCGCTACCTGCTGGCGCCGCTGCCGAAGCTGCGCGGCTTCGAACGGCCGGAGGCGGTGGGGTGGTGAGGGGCGCCGCGCCGGGGGCCGCGGCCGGAGCCCGCCCGTCCCTTAGTACGCAGGCTCGAGCGAGCGCCAGGCGGCGGCGTCGTGGCCCGGGACGATCAGGGCTGTCGGCGTCTGGCGCGCGTACCCCTGGATCTCGCGCAGCGACCGCTTGAACTGGTGCCAGTCCTCGCAGCGCGAGGGAAGCCGGGACTCGCGCAGCGTGCGCATCGTGTAGATGGCGTCGCCCGCGAGCAGCGCCTCGCGGTCGCGCAGCCTGACCACGACCGACATGTGCCCGTGGGTGTGGCCTGGCGTGTGCACGCAGCGCACGCTCCCGTCGCCGAACAGGTCGAGCGCGCGACCGAAGGTGGCGAACGAGTCGGCCTCCTCGCCGTCGAAGTCCACCGTCCGCCAGTCGAGCGCGTGATCGAGCTGGGCGGTCACGTAGCCGTGGAGGACGCTGCCGGTGGAGGTGGCGGCCGCCCACTCGCGGTCGCTCACGACGAACGTGGCCCCCGGAAACTCGGAGGCGGCGCTCGCGTGATCGAGGTGGAGGTGCGTCATCACGACGACCGCGATCTCGCGCGGCTCGACCCCGCGCGCCCGCAGCTGCGCCGGCGCGGTCTGGCCCGCGTCCACCGACAGGTCGCGGAACAACCGCGGGCCGAGCCGGCCGAGATTCGCGCGCGGGTCCACCGCCACCGACGGATGAAGCCCGGTGTCCACGAGGATGCGCCCGGCGCGTGGGTGCTCGAGCAGGAACCAGCCGATCGGCGCGTCCACGAAGTCGTCGTCGTTCACCCCTAGACCGAGCGCCTTGATCGTCCCGCCGCGGCCCTCCTCGCGGTGAAACCAGGCGGGCGGCGCCCGAAACTCGGCGGCGAGGATCGGGTGAAGCTTGACGGTCGCGCGCGGCTGGCCGCCCGGCAGCGGCAGCTCGGCCGGCAGCGGTGCTGCGGCTGTGGTCATGGACGGGCCACGATATCCGTGCGGGTGGTGCGAGATAGGCTGCCGCCGCGATGCCTTCCCGCATCTTCGCCGAGGGGCTGCTCGACGGGCAGGTGGTCGTCGTCACCGGTGGGGGCTCGGGGCTCGGGCGCGCCTCGGCGGAGGAGCTCACCGCCTGCGGGGCGACCGTCGTAGTGGCCGGGCGCAGGCGTGAGCCGCTCGAGGAGACAGCGGCGCTCTGCTCCGAGGGCCGCTGCGAGGCCGTGGTGTGCGACGTCCGCGAGGAGGACCAGGTCGGCGCGCTCGTCGATGGCGTGCTCGAGCGGCACGGGCGCATCGACACGCTCGTCAACAACGCCGGCGGACAGTTCATGTCTCCGGCCGAGGACTTCAGCGTGAAGGGCTTTCGCACGGTTGTGCGCCTGAACCTGGAGGGCACGTGGTTGATGACCCACGTGGTCGCCACACGGGCGATGATTCCCGCGGGCGGGGGCAAGGTCCTGAACGTGACGCTGTCGCCCCACCACGGTCTCCCGGGCATGGCGCATTCAGCCGCGGCTCGCGCCGCGGTGGAGAACATGACGCGGACGCTCTCGATCGAGTGGTCGCGCTTTCAGATCAAGCTGGTGGCGCTGGCCGCCGGCCATTTCGCGACCGAAGTGCTCTCGAAGTACCCACGGCCGGTCTACGAGAACGTGGCGAAGACGGTGCCGCTCGGCCGGCTCGGCCGGCCCGAGGAGCACGCATGGCTCGTGGCCTACCTCGCCTCGCCGGCCGGCGACTACCACAGCGGCGCCGTCATCACCCTCGATGGGGCGCGCGACAACTGGGTGGGGCCCTGGCCGCCGGTCGGGTTGACCGACGACGTCGGCAAGCCGCTCGCCGAGGAGCGCCGGCCGAGGGAGTGACGCGGCACAGCCGTAATCAATCGTTGCTTGTTCTACGCGGCCGAGGCATACACAATGCGCCCATGTGGCTCCGTGATGTCGCCGACGCGGTTGGCCGAGGCCTGCTGGCAGGTGTCGCGGGAACGGCTGCGATGACCGTCTCGAGTACGCTCGAGGCCAAGCTGCAAGGCCGCGAGAGCAGCTCCGCGCCGGCCGACGCCGCCGGCAAGGTGCTGGGCGTGCAGCCGCGCGACGCCGACGGTGAGGCGCGCTTCGCCACCGCCGTCCACTGGGGCTACGGAACCGGATGGGGCGCCGTCAGGGGGCTGATCGGGCTCACCGGGATGCGGGGGTCGGCCGCGATGGTCACCCACTTCGCCGCCGTCTGGGGGTCGGAGCTCGTGATGCTCC
>JBPCMT010000028.1:0-2896 GCA_051001995.1 Thermoleophilaceae bacterium | reverse complement strand
ACGGTCTCGAGGCCGAGGTCGCCGGTCACCGCGCGGCGGCCGAGCGCGACGAAAAGCCGGTCGTAGCCGATCTCATTGCCCTCGGCGGTGACGAGCCTGCCACTGCCACCGCCTTCGCCGGATTCGAACCGCTCGGCGGGAGACCCGGTGTGGACTTGGACGCCCTCTTCCTCCAGCACCGAGCCGATGAACCGACCCGCCTCGTGCTCCGCTTTGGGTAGGAGGGTCCCGCTCGCCTCGACGATCTCGACGCGGGCGCCGAGGCGGGCGAACGCCTGCGCGAGCTCGACGCCGACCGGTCCGCCGCCGAGGACGGCGAGCCGCTCCGGTAGCTCCCGCAGGGCGAACACGGTCTCGTTCGTGAGCGGGTCGGCTTCGGCCAGCCCCGGAAGGTCGGGGATCGTTGGCACCGAGCCGGTCGCGATCAGCGCGGCTCGGTAGCTGAGGGTGCGTTCCCCGACCTCGACCTTCCCCGGCCCGACGAAGCGCGCGGCGGCACGCAGCACCTCGACGCCCTTCGCGGCGAGGGCGGCCGGGGTGTCGGGCTCGCCCGCCTGCTCGATCACGCGCTGGACGCGCTCCATGACGCGGGCGAGATCGGGCTCCGGCTCCCTCGGGTCGAGGCCCAGCCGGTCCGCCGTGCGCATGTCGTGCGCGAGCTTTGCTGAGGCGATCAGGCTCTTCGACGGCACGCAGCCAGTGAACAGGCAGTCGCCGCCCGGCTGCTTTTGCCGCTCGACGAGAACCACCCGGGCGCCGAGCGCGGCGGCGGTCTGGGCGGCGACGAGCCCGGCCGCTCCGCCTCCGAGGACCACCAGGTCGTACCGTGAGCTCATCGACCGCCGGATGCGCCCAGCGTAGTGAGGTCGCCTCGGCGACAGCGAATGCGCTCCAGCCCCGCGACGACCTGGGATCGCCTCGCCCGGCTCTACGACCTCCAGCTGTGGCTCGAGCGACCTGCGCTCGACCGTGCCGCGGCGCTCGCCGACGTGGCTTCCGGCGAGCGGCTCCTGGACGTCGCGACCGGGACCGGCGGGCTGCTGCGCCGGCTGGCGGACAGGCCGGTGCGCCCAGCCGAGGCCGTCGGAGTGGACGCGTCGCGAGCGATGCTCGCCCGCGCTCGTGCGCTTCCCGACGGCTGGGACCTCGTGGAGGCCGACGCGCGTGCCCTCGCATTCGCGGACATGAGCTTCGACGTCGTGACCGCCGCGTACCTGCTCCACACGCTCGACTCACCCGCGCGGGGTGCCGTCCTGACGGAATGCCACCGCGTCCTCCGCCCCGATGGGCGGCTCGTGACGGTCACCGTGTCGCAACCACGCTCCCGCGTGGGAGCGCGGCTCGCGGGGCCGATCATCTCGCTCGCGCGCCGCTCCTCGGGCACGCTCGCCGGCCTACGACCGCTCGACCCCCGCCCGGAGATCGAGGCCGCCGGCTTCACGATCGAGCGGGCGGCGGCGGTGAGGGGGGCGGGCTACCCGTCGCTGTGCGTGCTGGCGCGGGTGGCGCCCTAGGTTCTCGAGGTACGCCAGTCGCTCAGCGCTTGACCAGATTGTGGATCTCGAGCATCTCCGGCTCGCCTGGCTCTATTCCCACCTCGGCGAGCACCGGCATGAGGCGCTCTCCGAACGCTTCGAGCTGTTCGCGTGAGTCCCAGATCTCGCTGACCTCTCGTTCGGGGTGGGCCGACCCTACCCAGCGCCGCTACCCCGCCGCCGACGCCTCCAGGCGCTCCATCGGCGACGGCTCCCCACGCGCGCGGCGGCGGGCGCTTGCGACCTGCTCCCACGCGATCACGCCCGCCAGCACGGCGACGAGCAGCGCCGCCAGGACCACCGCCGGCGCGAAGGCGCCGACCGCGCCGACCGCCAGGCACGCGAGCGCTCCCGCGAGCCGCTTCCCGCTGATCGTCCCGGTCATCCGCAGCCGCAGCGCGACGTGCGCGAGCAGGTAGAGCGCCGGCCCCGCCACCACCGCGAGGACCTCGGGGGCCGGCAGCTCGTCGGTCGGGTGCGCGATAACGAGCTCGTTGCCCACCGCCGAGAGGATCACGCCCGCGATGATCAGCGCGTGGAGGTAGGTGTAGGCGTCGCGTGCGAGCCGCGTGCTGTCCTCCGCGAGCGCCAGGCGCCGCTGCGCGATCGTCGCGACGTAGTTGACGTAGAGCCACCAGAGCGCCGCGGTCCCGAGGAAGGCGAGCCCGAACGAGACGACCGTCGCCGTGTCGAGGCCGGAGTCGGCGGTGGTCGCCCCGGTAAGGACGATCGACTCGCCGAGCGCGATGATCACGAACAGCTGAAAGCGCTCCGCGAAGTGGCTGGTCTCGACCCTCCACGTAGAGCTCCTCAGCCGCGACCGCCCCGGTACCCAGTAGAGGACCAGCGGCGCGCAGTAGTCGACCGAGAGCGCAGCGAGCCACAGCACCGTGCGCGCCGGGCCGTCGGCGAGCGCGCCGGCGATCCAGAGGATGCCCGCGGCCACGAACCAGATCAGAATCCGACGAGGAGCACCAGCAGCGCCTGCCCGGCGCCTTCCCACGTCAGGTGGTCGAGCAGCAGGTGCGAGACCTGGGTGACCGCGAAGACGAAGACGAGGTCGTAGAAGAGCTCGAGCGCCGTCGCCCGTTGCTCCTCGCCCGTGCTGTTATCCCGCTGGAAGCGCGTCAAAGCGACGCCCGCGGCGGAGCGCGGTCAGCCACGCACGGGGCGCCCGCCGGCTGCATCCGAGCCGCCGGTCTCGGCGAGCCATGCGTCGCGGATCTCGCGCACATGGCGGTGGTCGGTCCCGCAGCAGCCGCCGAGGACGGTCAGCCGGGGGAGATGCACGCGAAGCGCCGCGTGCCGGGCGGCGAGGTCGGCAGGGTCGCCGTCGTCGAGCTCCGTCGCGTCGTCGAGCT
>JBPCMT010000027.1:0-3491 GCA_051001995.1 Thermoleophilaceae bacterium | reverse complement strand
TCTTGTCGAACCACTGGCGCATCGGCGCGTCGTCGTCCACCTCAAGGAACTCGACGATCCGCCCGAACGTGGCCTCGCGGTCGCGCGCGACGAGGTCGTCGAGGTGCACGACCAGCACCGCGTCGTCCGGTACCGCACGGATGCCCTCGTTGGACGCACGAACCATGCGCTCCCACTTGAGGAGCGCGTGCATCGGATCGTCGGTCATGTCGATCTTCTTGACGTGACCGCCGGCGATCGCGCGGCCGTCGCGGACCATGTTGATGAAGCGGGCGCGCGGGAACAGGCGCAGCAGCGTGGGAGCGTAGATGATGCTGCGGCCGGTGAGCTCGACCCAGCTCGGCTTGCCGTCGCGCTCGGCGCCCGGGTCGATCACGCGCCGCATCAGCCGCCGGCTCGCCTCCCATGGGTCGCCCGCGTAGTCGGCCCGGAACGCCTCGAGCGCCGCCTCGAGCTCGTCACGCTCGACCAGCCGGTGCAGCCCTTGGGGGCGCATGAACCCGCGCTTCCACCACGCGCCGCGGCAGCCCTCGAGGAAGCTCTCGAGCGTCGCCCGCCCGTCCAAGAGGTCGGGCAGGCCGCCCTGCACGGCGTGGAAGCGCGCCTCGGTGGCCACGAGGTGATAGCGGGGGTGGGACGCGACCAGCGGCCCGATCGCGTGCGTGCCGCTGCGGCCGAACCCGCCAATGAAGATCGGTTCTGGAAACGTGTTGCTCGGGGGCGTCATGTGCTCCGCGCAGGACCGGCGCACACGGGCCCGCAGGCGCTGCGACGGCCTGGGGCGGTCCTACCATGCACCCGGTGAGCATCAAGCGTATACGCCGGTGGTTTCACCGGCACCTGACGCGCCTGCTCGGACTGCCGGCGAAGGGCCGCGGGTCCGGTGGCGGGAAGCGTAAGAAGCGCAAGAAGCGCGCGCCGACCGCGCTCGGCCAGTTCGGTGCCCGCGTCGGGCGCCACACCGGCATCTACGGCGGCGGTCAGGCGGGATCGCTCTTGCTTGGTCTCGTGACGCTGGCCGTCCTGACTCGGTTCCTCGACCCGGCGGCGTTCGGGCAGTACGCGCTCTACTACGTCTTCACGGGGCTCCTGAGCGTTCTCTACACGCTCGGATGGGTCCGCGGCAGCCTGCTTTGGGTCTTTGGCGGGGGCGGCGACGATGATGATGACGACGACGACGTTGACGGCGACTCGTCCGACGGCAAGGTGGCGAGCGCCGAGGACAAGCGCCGGGCGCTCGGAAGCGCTGTCGTATTCGTCGCGCTGATCGCGGCGCTCGGCTCGCTCGTGGTCGCCGCCCTCGCCGGGCCCATCGCGGAGCTGCTGACCGGTGCGGGGGAGGGGCGGCTCGCGCTGCTTGCCGGCGCCGGCGGCGCCGCTACGGCGGTCTGGACACTGGCCGGCGCGGTCCCGCGCCGCGAGCGGCGGCCGCAGACGTTCGTCGTCGTGAGCCTCGCCCGTCCGGTGCTGGTGCTCGCGGCGACGGTGCCGCTCGTGGCCGTCGAGCCGACCGTGGATTCGGCGGTCCTCGGGCTGGCGATCGGCGCGGCGGCGGCCGCGCTGATCGCGCTCGTCGCCGTGAGGCGCAGCTTCACGTTCGCCCTCGGCGCGAACGACGTCCGCAACATCGCCCGCCTCGGAATGCGCTACGCGCCGCTGATCGTGTCGCTCTGGGTGATCGCCAACGGCGGCGTGTTCTTCCTCGGCCAGTACGCGAGCGCCAGCGACGCCGGCTTCTTCCGCGTCGCGACCGGGGTGGCGGCCGTCGCGTCGCTCCCCGTGACCGCCTTCATCACCGCCTGGGGGCCGCTTCGACGGGAGCCGATCTACGGCGCGGTCGAGGCGGAGCGCGGCAGGATGGCGGCCGCCGGCCTGCTCGCCACCTACTTCGCGCTCGGGGCGATCGGGATCCTCCTCGGGCTCGCGATCGGAGCCGACCTCCTCGTCCGCATCGCGCCGGGCGCATACGCCGACGCCGCGCCGCTGATCCCGATCATCGGGCTCGGCTTCCTGCTCAGGGGCTGGTTCCGTGTCCTGCGGCGGTCGGCGAAGTTTCCGCAGCGGTGGCTCTGGTACGTGTGGCTCTGCGTGGCCGCCGGGGTCGTGTTCGTCGTGGCGTGCATCCTCCTGATCCCGCCGCTCGGCACCTACGGCGCGGCGCTGGCGGTGGTCGCCGCCTTCCTCGCCGCCTCGATCGTGATGTCGCTCCGGTCGCAGCTCGGCCGCGAGCCGATCCCGTTCGCCTACGGCCGAATCCTCGCCGGCGTGGCGATCGCGGCCGGCTGCTACGCGGTGGCGAAGGCGCTGGGCGGGGACGGGGTGCTGGCAGCGCTGGTGGACGTCGCTGCCCTGGTCGCCTATCCGTTGCTGCTGGCGGCGACCGGCATCGTTCCGCGGGCCCACATCGCGCCGCTGCGGAGCTTCGCGGCGGCCGCGTTGCCGAGCCGCTCGCCGAGCGCGAACGGCCGCGTGAAGCTGGACGGGCTCGACGGGTCCCAACGCGCCATGCTGGAGCTGCTGGTGCGCCACCGGCGCCCGCCGCAGGACGTCGCCCCGCTGATCGGCGTCTCGCGCCGGGAGCTCGAGTCGCGGTTCGTCGGGGCGCTGCGGCATGTCGGCGGAGTCGGCACACCCTCCGACGGCGACGCCGGGATCGGGGCGTATCTGCTCTCCTCGGCACCGGTCGCCGCCCGCGACCAACTCTGGCGGCGCCTCTCCGCCCAGGGCGCCGACGCGCTGGAGGTCGACGCGCTGTCCCTGACGCTCGAGCGACTGCGCCGCGTCCCCGACCGGGCGTGGCCGAGTCCGTGAGCGACCGCGTCACCGTCGCCGCCGCGCCGGCCGCGCTGCTGGCGGTGCTGCTGCTGGCCGCCACGCTCTTCGACGGGGCGTTCGACGTCCGTCACTGGGCGCCCGTCGCGCTGTTCGCCCTCGTCCTGCTGGCGGCGACGCTCCTCGCGGGCGGCGCCCGGCCTGTGAGCGGCCCGATCAAGGTCGCCCTGGCTGCGATCTGGGGCTTCGCCGCCTGGACGCTCCTCTCCGCGGCGTGGGCCGAGTCCCCGGCGCTGGCGTGGGAGGGCGGGGCGCTCGCGGTGCTCTACGCCGCGCTCGTGACGGTCGCGCTCGTGGCCGTCCCCGGGTCGCGGCAGATGAACATGATCGGCGCGGGGTTGATCGGCGGCGTCGTGCTGCTCGCCGTCGTGACGCTACTTCGGATGCACGCGGAGGGCACCGAGCTCTTCGTCGCGGGGCGGCTCGACAGCCCGGCGGGCTATCGCAACGCCACGGCGGCGCTGTTCGCGCTCGCTTTCTGGCCGCTGATCGGGCTCGCGGTGACCCGCGGGCGAAACCCGTCGCTGCGAGGGGCCGCCGTCGCCTCCGCGGTGCTGTGCCTCGGCCTCGCCTTCATCACGCAGTCGCGCGGCGTGATCGTCGCGCTCGCCGCGGGCGGCGTCGTCGCGCTCGTCCTCGGCACCGAGCGCATCCGGCGC
>JBPCMT010000026.1:0-2804 GCA_051001995.1 Thermoleophilaceae bacterium | reverse complement strand
GCTGCCGTCCGCGTTCGTGAACCGCCCCCGGAAGCGCCTGCGATCGTCCAGGCGCATCCGCCCGACCCGCGTGTCCGCGCGGAAGCGGTCGCCGTCGGTGCAGAAGAAGCGCGCCCGCTCGATCGTGAAGCGCTTGATCGCTCGACGCTCCTTCTCGAACGCGACGCGCACCTTCGGATCGTCGACGCCGCGACCGGCGTAGGTGGCGCCCAGGGCAGCCGTCGCGACGGCGAGCAGCAGCACCGTCGCCAGGCCGGCGCACGTCAATGCTCGCCGTGTCAATGGACTCCACACCTCCCGTTCTCGAGCGCGCCTGATCGGCGCGCCACTGTACAGCAGGACGCCCGGCTGGTCGGGCGACCGAAGGGTCGCGGCACAGCCCGGCGTCCCTGCCGGGCCGCTATGCCGCGACGATCTGAAAGTCCTCGTCGAGGTGCTTGTGCGAGGGGCAGTACTGGCTGCCCGGAAGCGGCACTCGTTGGCAGGCGGTCCCGCGCCGCGTGGTGGCGTGGCACGACAGCGGAGCCCCGTCGAGCCGCACGCCCGCCCTCGCGGCGCGATCGACGTACTCGCCGGCCAGGTTCATGTGCCGGTCGATGACCTCATAGACCCGCAGTTGCCGGCACATCGGGAAGTAGGAGCGGACATCGCGGAACAGGGTCCGCGAGGGACGCGCGAAGTAGTGCGGGTCGGTGGCCAGGCGCTCGACCGCCTCCTCGCACGATCGCAGGACGCGTGCGCGGTTGGCGCTGACCTCGGTGATCCGTTCGCCGGCCACGTCGCTGGCGAGCTCGCGATACATCGAGCGGCTGAACTGGTACATCCGCTGCCTCCCTCGACCTCGGAACTTCGGTGCTTTGCGGGTAAAACCCGCGCGACCGCTGCGAGTATCGCAACGGCCTGTAAAGCGGGAGGGAAGCGTCGGTTAAGGAGGCGTTAACACGGCGGAAGAGCAGCGCAAGCTCCGCGCCCCCTTTACCAGGGCAGGCGGATGTCGCGGCGCTCGTCCGCGCGCGCTGCGGGCAGGGTCTCAGGCAGCTCACGCGCACCACGGAGGAAGTGCTCGACGTCGACCTCGAGAAAGAGCCCCAGGGCGTCCGCCACCGCTTCGCCGTCCTCGCGAAGCTCGCCGCCAAGGTGCAGCTTGCGCCCCTCGCGCGACTCGACCCACGCCTCGACCTCGAAGCGGCGTCCGAGGAACGCCGGCCGCCGGTAGTTGACCTCGAGCCTGGCCGTCACGGCCGGCACCCGGAGCAGCGTCAGAACCGAGCCGAGCGCGTCGTCGAGCACGGTCGCGAGCGCCCCGCCGTGGGCGAAGCCGGGCGCGCCCTCGTGACGGCGGTCGAGCGTCACCGTGCCGCTGACGCGCTCTCCGTCGGCGTGCAGGCGAAGCCCCATGCTGCCGGGGTTGTCATCGCCGCACCCGAGGCAGTTGGGCTGATGGGGCGGAAGGTCGGTCATCGCGGGCGGCAGCTTAGGACCAGCGCTCCCACACCGGGGCCTCGTCTCCCTGGGCGAGCGCGTGCATGCCGTCGAGCGCCGGATCGGGCTCGGGAAGGTCCGTTCGCTGGTGGGCGCCGCGGCTCTCGGCGCGTGCCAGCGCCGCCGCCCCGATCCGCCGTGCCAGCGGGAACGGGTCTTGTGCCAGCTCGGCAAGCCCGTGGGGCGTTCGAGCGAGGCCGGCGAGGCGCCACAGCGCCGCTCTGCTCGAGGGCGGCGGCACCGGCGACGCGCCGGGCCGCGGCGGCTCCCCGCCCTCCCGCGGCGACGGCGGCTCGGCCGTGCTCGCGCGTGCGGCGCGCCATCCGAAGACGAGGCACTCGGCGAGGGAGTTCGACGCCAGCCGGTTCGCCCCGTGCAGGCCGGTGCACGCACACTCGCCGACGGCGTAGAGGCCGGGGAGCGACGCGCCTCCATCCGCGTCGGTCGCGACGCCGCCCATCGTGTAGTGGGCGGCGGGCGCCACCGGCACGAGGTCGTTTGCCGGGTCGATGCCGGCCTGGCGCAGGCTCGTGGCGACGTTCGGAAAGCGGCGCATGTCGACCGGACGCAGGTCGAGTCTCACCGGCTCGCCGCCGGCAGCCGTCTCGCGGTCGCGAATCGCGAGCGCCACGACGTCGCGCGGCGCAAGCTCGTCGACGAAGCGCTCGCCGTCGCCGTCCAGGAGCAGGGCGCCCTCGCCCCTGACGGCCTCGGTGATCAGAAAGCCGTCGTGCGCGCCCGCGCCCGCGAGCGCGGTGGGGTGGAACTGGACCAGCTCGAGGTCCGCGAGCGCCGCTCCCGCGGACAGCGCCAGGCTCATGCCGGCGCCGATCGCGCCGCCCGGGTTCGTGGTCCGCTCCCACAGGGCCGCGGCGCCCCCCGTGGCGAGGATCGTCGCCCGCGCGAGCACCCCGGCGCGCTCGGTGGGAAAGGCCTCGCGCGGCCCGCGCACGCGTTCAGCGAGGAGCCCGACGCAGCGACCGTCGCGGACCCACAGCGCGTTCGCCGACACCCCCTCGAGCACGCGGACGCGGTCGTCCATCGCCGCGAGCGCCGACAGCTGGCGCGTGATGCGCCGGCCGGTGGCGCTCCCCCCGGCGTGCACGACGCGCCGCGCCGAGTGCCCGCCCTCGAGCCCCAGCGCCAGGCCGCCGTGGCGATCGGCGTCGAAGCGCACGCCTAGTTCGGCGAGGTCGCGCACCCGCGCCGGCGCCGCCTCGCACAGGACGCGCGCGGCGCTCGCGCGCGAGGCGTCGCGGCCGGCCGTGATCGTGTCTTCCAGGTGTCGCTCGGGAGAGTCGTCAGCGGCGAGCGCCGCGGCC
>JBPCMT010000025.1:0-7336 GCA_051001995.1 Thermoleophilaceae bacterium | reverse complement strand
GCTCAGCGGGCCCTTGCGGTCGAACATGTCGATCTCGTGCATCATCTTCTCGAGCGTCCCGCCGAACGCCCAGCCGCGGTCGGTCGGGTAGTAGTAATGCGGTGAGATGAAGACCTCGTAGCCGCCGTCCTTCGCCGCCTTGAGGAGGTCCTCGATGTGGTTGATGGTGCCGTTGGCCTCGACGCTCTCGCCGACGAGCTCCCAGGTGACGCCGTCGGGGCTGAGGAAGTCGTTCTGCGGGTCGGTGAGGACGAGGGCGGTGTCGCGCGGGCTGATGTCCATGGTGGGCCTCCGGTGGGGATTGCGGGCAGGAGGCAGTATGCCTCCATGAACGTGTGACCGGCCTGACGGCGTCGGAGGTTCATGCGCCTCATATCACTCTGGGGTGATACGGTGCCGCTATCGCCAGACCGTCGCTAGACACGCCGTTCCTGCTGCCGCCCGCGCCGGCCGAGCCCGATCTCGTGGCGAAGTACTTCCGGGTGCTGGCGGATCCCACCCGCCTGCGGATCCTCGAGCTGCTCGCCGAGCACGACGAGCTGACGGTCGGCGAGCTGGTCGAACGGCTCGGCCAGTCGCAGCCCAAGGTCTCCAACCACCTCGCCTGCCTGCGCTGGTGCGGCTTTGTCGAGCGCGAGCGCCGGCACCCGCACGTCCACTACCGGGTGGCGGATGCTCGCGTACTCGAGCTGCTCGGTCTCGGGCGTGCGCTGCTAGCAGACAACGCCGAGCACGTCGCGGCCTGCCGCCGCGTCGGCGGTGGGTGCTGATGGCCCGGAGGCCCGACGCGAGCGGCGCCGGGATCGCCGGCCTCGGCACGCTCGCCGTGATCGTCTGCTGCGGAGGACACGTCCTCGTGCTCGGCGCGCTCGGTGCATTGACGCTCGGAACCGTCGTGGGCATCGGCGCGGGCGTCGTTGCCGCCGCCGCACTCGTCCTTGCCGTCGTCTTCCGCACTCGCAGGCGCCGAAGCCGTTCTCCGAACGAAGGGATCGCACGATGAGCCACACCGGAGACCTGGAGTACGACCTGGCGATCGTCGGCTCCGGCGGCGGGGCATTCGCCGCCGCGATCGCCGCCCGCCGGGACGACCTGCGCATCGTGATGGTCGAGGAGGGAGTCGTCGGCGGGACGTGCGTCAACGTCGGCTGCATCCCTTCCAAGGCCCTGCTCGCCGCTGCCGAGGCCCGGCACCGCGCCGGCGCGGCGCGATTTCCTGGCATCCGGACCGCGGACGGCCCGGTCGACCTCGCTCAGCTCGTCGCTGCCAAGGACGCGCTCGTCGAGAGCCTGCGCCAGGAGAAGTACGTCGATCTGGCCGACGACTACGGCTTCGACGTGCTGGCGGGCAGGGCCCGTTTCGTCGCCGGCCCGGCCCTCGACGTCGACGGGCGCCGGATCGAGGCGGCGCACTACCTCGTCGCCACGGGCGCCGAGCCGCACATCCCGGACCTGCCCGGCCTGCGCGAGGCCGGCTACCTGACCTCGACCACCGCGATGGAGCTGCAGGCCCTCCCCGAGTCGTTGATCGTGATCGGCGGCGGCTACGTCGCCATGGAGCAGGCGCAGCTCTTCGCGCACCTCGGGACGCGCGTGACGATGCTGGTGCGCTCCGAGCTCGCCCGCGGCGAGGAGCCCGGCGTCCAGGACGTCCTGCGCGAAGCGTTCGCCGCCGACGGCATCGACGTCCGCGAGCACACGACGGCCGCCGACGTGCGGCGCGACGTCGCCGGCATCGTCGTCCGCACGAGCGACGAGGAGCTGCGCGCCCAGCACGTTCTCGTGGCGGCGGGGCGCCGGCCGCACACGGCTGGTCTCGGGCTGCGCGACGTCGGCGTCGAGCTGGGCGAGCGCGGCGAGATCCTCGTCGGCGACGACCTGCGGACCAGCCACCCGCGGATCTGGGCGGCCGGCGACGTCACCGGCCATCCGCAGTTCGTCTACGTGGCCGCCCGGCACGGCAGCATTGTCGTCGACAACGCCTTCGCCGATGCCGCCCGCAAGATCGACTACCGCGCGCTCCCGCGTATCACGTTCACCAACCCGACGATCGCATCGGCGGGGATGACCGAAGCGCAGGCCGAGGCGGAGGGCATCGACTGCACGTGCCGGACGCTGCCGCTCGAGCACGTGCCCCGTGCCCTCGTCAGCCGCAGCACACGCGGTCTCGTCAAGCTCGTCGCCGAACGCGAGACCGGCCGCATCGTGGGCGTGCACATCGCCGGAGACGGGGCGGGCGACGTCATCCTCGCCGGCGTGCTCGCGATCGAGAACGACATGACGATCGACGAGCTCGCCGCGACCTGGAACCCGTACCTCACGCTCGGCGAGGGCCTCAACCTCGTCGCGCAGTCGTTCCGGCGCGACCCGAGCAAGCTCTCCTGCTGCGCCGCCTGACCCCCGGCGTCAGGCCGCGCGCTCGACGCCGTCGTGACGCGGCCGGGTCACGCGAAGCGCGACCACACCGGCGCCCGAGAGCGCGACCAGCAGACCGAGCGAGCCGAGGAAGGTCGCAGAACCGGGATCGTCGAGTCCGGCCCCGAGTCCCACGAAGGCGACTGTCCCCGGCAGGATGCCGATCGCCGTGCCCGCGACGTACGTGCGGAGCGGGACGGCGGTCAGCCCGGCGCCGTAGTTGACGGCGCTAAACGGGAACAGCGGGACCAGTCGCAGGAAGAGCACCGCGCCGACTCCCCGATCGGTCAGCCACCGGTCGACTCCCGCGATCTTCGGGCCGGCCATCCGTTCGATCTGCGCGCGCCCGAGCGAGCGCGCGATCAGGAACGCGGCGGTCGCGCCGATCGTCGCGCCGAGCGCCGTTCCCCAGAACGCGCCGAAGAGCGCGCCGGCGGCGGTGGAGCCGACGGCACCGGGGACGAGCAGCACGTCAGCGCCGCGTAGAGGACGACGAAGACGACGGGCGCGGCGGGCGCGGCCTCGACCGCTTCGCGGACGGCCGTCGGCGAGGCGTCCTGGGTGAGGAGCAGCGCCGCCGTCCCTGCGAGCAGCGCGACGAGGACGCCGAAGCGCACGCGCGGCGTCACGACACGAGCGCCAGGATCCGGTCGGCGAGTGGTCGCGGGCGAGATGGCGTCTCGAGCGCGGCGTCGATCCCCGGCAGCGTGCTCCACCGGGCCGCGGCATCGCTCGAAGCGGACACCACGACGGCCGTCGACGGCGCGAGCGCTCGGACGAGTGCGGCGAAGCGCCGGAGAGCCGCGTCATCGTCCGGTTCGTCGACGACCACGACGTCGGGTTCGTCGAACGCGATGACCGTCGGCTCGATCAGACCGGCGGTGTCGGCGACGACCGTTAACCGCCGGTCGCTCTCGAGTCGCATGCGGGCGGCCGCGATCCAGCCGCAGGAGCAAACGACGACCCGCACGGGGAGGACCTTCGGTTGTGGGATTCGATCGCGCACAGTGGTCGGGCTAGGACCGCGCTCCGGGTGCGATCGGTTCTTTGCGGCCGGCTGAATCCTCGCCGCCGCCGTCGACCTCCTATCTGCGAAACGGGGCCGGCAACCGCGCCGACCCGAGGACAGATGTGAAGGGAAGTGCAAGATGAGCGCATTCCAGTTCGTAGGACGTCCGCCGGCGACGGCGGATCACATGTCACGGTCGCGCTACCGCGACGTGGGCATGATCGTCGCGCTCGCCGGCCTCATGGCCGTCGCCGCGGCGACGCTCGCGAATCTCGTCGTCAGTGACGATGCGGCGGCCGAGCGGCAGGACACCCTGGCCTGGGCGGCGGGCGTCAGCTTCACTGGCCTCAACGTCGTCATGGTCGCGGTCGCGATCATGCTGATGGGGATCATCGTCCGGCTGTGGATGCGGGTCGACAGCGTCAAGGCCGCGCTGCCGGAGCTCACTCGTCGCCAGTGCGCAGCCGAGACGTCCTCCGGACCACGTCCGCTGTGGATCCACCGCCTCGCCGAGACGATGTGGAGTCCGATGCTCGCGATGGGCCCGATGGTCGTCGCGGCCGGCGTGGGCCTCTCGATCGCGCAGGAGGGCGAGACGGCGGGGACGAATGCGTTCGCCGACCTCGGAGCCCTCGCATCCGGGACGCTCGTGCTCGGCCTGGCGCTCACGCTCGGGGCGATCTCGTTCATCCTGGGCACGATCCTGTCGTCGCTGCGCAAGGGCGGCGCCGAGGTACAGGCGTCCGTGGGCGCCGAGATCAAGACGCGCGAGGTGCCGCCCACGGTGTGGGCGTTCGTCGGTCTCATGATGGCCGGCGTCGTCGCGGCGATGGCCCAGTTCGGCCTGCTCGCCGTCGCCACCGGCCTCGCCGAGCCGGCTTCGTGGCTCGCCTGGCTGGGGCCGCTCGGGCTGTTCAGCCTCGGCCTGCTGCTCGCCGGGATCGTCCTGGCGCTCTACACGATCGGCGACGTCGTCGGATTCCAGTTCAACCGCATCCGCGAGCTCATCGCGGCCGGGAGGTAGACATCATGACCACCGCAAGCATCAAGACCGCGCTCGCACACCGCTCTGCCGAGCACCGTGCCGAGTTCGAGGTGGAGCGCAGCCGCGTCTCTCCCGGCTACGACCGCGTCCAGAAGGTCGCGCGCCTGATGGTGCTGCCCTCGCTGGCGATGGGCCTGATGGGCATCGCCGGCGGTCTCGGGATCGGCATCGCCCGCGCCACTGAGATCACCGACGGCGGCTCGGCGGCGACGATCGCCGAGTTGCAGCACGTCCAGCAGGGCGTGACGTTCATCGGCCTGGCGTTCCTGTTCGCCGGCATCTCGTTCGCGATCGCCCGGATCCTCGGTGCGTTCCGGAAGGGTGGCGGCGACATCCAGCTGGCGGCCGGGCGGACCGTCGAGATCCTCAGGCGGCCGCTGACCGGATGGGCGTTCCTGGGCCTGATGATGATGGCGATGATGACCGTGCTGGCGTCGTCGGCCCTGCACTTCGTCTTCGCCGCGGACATCACCGGCAGCGCGTCGTCGCTGGCGGAGGCCGATGACCGCTTCACCGCGCTGGCGGGCGTCGAACGCCTCGGGCTGGGGATGTATCTCACGGCCATCGTGTTCGGCCTTGCGACGATCGTCCACGTGCTGCGCTATCAGGCGCGGCGCGTGCGCCAGCTGGCCGACGAGGGACCGGCTCGCGTCTGAGCTGCGCGACACCTCGCGGCGTACCTAGGGAGCCGCCCCGTGAGGGGCGGCTCTCGCCGTTCAGCGCCGGGTTCCTCGTCGCGCTTGGGAACCGTCCGCCCCGGCCGCGGGTCCAAACGCTCATGGGCCGACGGGATGTCCGGCTGTATCTGGCATGGGTCGCGGTCGCGGCGCTTGCCGTCGCGGCGGCTCCGGCGTCCGCTCAGCAGGGCGGGGCCACGGCGGCGGAGGACATGGCGGGGGCGGCGGGGACGGGGTGGACGCCGCGACGCTCCTGGCGATCGGCGCGGCAGCCGTGGTCGTCGTCGGCGGCATCGTCGCCCTCATCCTCATCGACGCGCGTCGCAACGCACCAGGGGACGGGCGCCGCAGAGCAGCGACTCACGACGTCGGACGACAGCCACGGCCGACGCAGAACACCCGGCGCAAGACAGACGAGAAGAAGGCCAGGCAGAGGGCGCGCCAGGCCCACCGGATCCAGCGCCGCCGCGTGTGATCCAGGCCGCAGACGTGGCAGCCGACACGGTGCGGCGGATGGCGACGACACCCGCCGCGCCGCTCGTCGGCGTTCTGGCGGCGGTCGCGTTCCTCGCCGGCGTCGCCGCGGGTGGGCAGGGCGCCCAGCAGCCAGGATCGGCGCCGCTTCGGGCGGCGCCACTGCGTAGCGCTCCCTCCGTTCCCGCGGCACGGCTGCCGCGCTTCGAGCGGGTGACGTTCGACGGCCTCGACGCGTCGCAGCGCGCGACGAGACGCTCTTCATCGCGTCCAGAGCAGAGCTCGCCGGCGCCTGGCAGCTCGCGCGGCGGACGCGCCGCCCGCGCCGGGTCACACTCGCGGCCGACGAGGGTCACGGCGCCGCGCTCCTGGCGTCCGAGCGCGTGCGCGACGAGATCCTTCGGTGGCTACGTGAGCGGCTGCGCTGAGTGCCGTGCGGGAGCCCGTCGCCGCCACCGCGCTGACCATGCTTGTCATTGCGGTCCGTGCTGTGCCACACGCGGTAGCCGTGGCCGCCGCCACGCTGGCTGTCGTGCTGCTCGTCTCCGGCCGTCCCGACGCGGCTGCGGCGTCGGCCGTCGCGGCCGTGCTGGCGCTGCGCGTAGTCGCGGGCGTGCGGATGGCAGGTCGGCGATGACCTGTCCCGGGGCCGCCGCCCAGTCACGCCGCGGCGATGCGCGCGACGCTGCGCCGGACCACCTCCGTCGGGATGGCGAACCCGAGGCCTACCGACCCGCGGCTGGGCGTGACAATCTGCGACGCGATGCCGATCACCCGGCCACGGGCGTCGAGCAGCGGCCCGCCGGAGTTCCCCGGATTGAGTGCGGCATCCGTCTGGATGCCCCCGGCGATGCGCTCACCGCTCGGCGCGTGGAGATCGCGGTCGACGGCGGAGACGACGCCTGTGGTGAACGTGCGGCCGATGCCGAGCGGGTTGCCGATCGCCGCGACCTGGTCGCCGACCCGGACCGAACGGGAGTCCGCGAGGGGCAGCGGTCGCAACGAGCTCACCCGGCGCTCGGGGACGACCACCGCGACGTCGGTGTCCTCGTCGGCGCCGCTCACGCGTGCGGCCACGATCGCGTCGTCCGGTCCGACGCGGACCCGGACCGACTCCGCGCCGGCGACGACGTGCGCGTTCGTGACGACCCGCCCCGCACGATCGATCACGAACCCCGAGCCGCTCTGGACGGCTCCCGAGGCCGTGCGGGCCTCGACGAGCACGACGCCGGTGACGCTGCTGGTGTAGACATCGCGCAGGGTCGACGGCCTCGTGTCCTCGCGCCTGATGGCGGCATCGGCCTCGGCGGCAGGGACGCCGCTGCCCGGAGCGGCCGGCGAGCGGTCCAGGAGCTGCACCGTCCCACCGCCCAGCACGACCAGGAGGCCACCGATCAGGCCGGCGCGGACGCCCGGGTGCAAGAGGCCTGCGCCGCGTCGTCTGCGGGACGGACGAGCGGACTCGCCCGGCGGCCAGTCCGAGCCGCCGTCCAGCTCGGTGGCCATGGTGTTCTGCGATCGATCTCGGTCCTCGGACACGTGGGTCTCCTTGCGCTGGCTCTCGAGAAGAAGAGTCGCCGAGCCGCCCCGAGGATTCACGCCCGCCCGCGAACCCCGCGGCGCCCTCGCGGGGTCGAAGCACACGACCCCGACGAAAGGCAGCAGATGGACTCCGTGACCCCCGTGACCGACGAGACGTTCGACGAGGAGGTGCGC
>JBPCMT010000024.1:0-5070 GCA_051001995.1 Thermoleophilaceae bacterium | reverse complement strand
TCAACCCCAACGAAGCTGGGGAGGCTGGGGAGGCAACGCACCTCCTCTGTTTCGCCGCGTCCGCCCCCGCCGACCAGGCCGCCGCGCGGCTCGTAGCCGGTAGCGGCCTGCGACCGCGCGCGAAGCTCCTCGTCGAAGGCCGGCCAGCGGCGGGCAGACTCGAGGTTCAGCTCGAGCAGCGTCTCCTCGCCCCAGCTCGCCTCGGTCACCGGGGCGAGCATCCCGGCCGCGACTCCCGAAGCGCCGGCTCCGGGATGGTCGCGGTCGAAGACGACCGTCGAGAGCCCCGCCTCGGCGGCGCGCCACGCGCATGCCAGGCCGATCACGCCGGCACCGACGACGGCGACGTCGTAGGCCTTCCTGTGCGGCACTTCGATCACTCGCCTCCTTCGGCTGCGGAGGCCGCCCGACCTCCCTACGCCGGCATTACCCGGTCCAGGTTCGACGGTCGGCGGCGGCCAGCCGCCCTCTCAGCCCGGTCTCCCCGAGCTCCCGTGCACTTCGATGGTAGCGCCGCCGCGGGGCGCCGATCAGCGGTAGCGGTCGCGATCCTGAACGGCGGTCCGGTCACTCGACGGAGTGCGGCTGCTGCGGTTGCTCATGAACATGTAGATCACGGAGATCACGAGTCCGAGAATGCCGATGATGAGCAGGATCGTGCCGACGACCTGGATGTCGATGCCCACGACCTCGAAGGTCACGGCGTACTTGAGGATCGCCCCGACGGCGATCAGCACGATGGATGTCCCAAGCCCCATTTCTCGACTCGCTCCTTGGTAGGGACGATCAGGATACCCGCTGCCCGACGGCAGACCCGCGGCTCGAGGCGGTTGCATGCTCGCTCCCACGCTCTGTCACGATCCGCGTGTGGTAGACGCACGCGACGGTCGGAGCGAGCCGGCCCCGGGGGCGGCGCGGCGTTCGCGGCTCGGCGCGGCGCTGCTCTACCTGATCGTGGAGGCCGAGCCGGGCGGGCGTCCGGCGACCGAGCTCGTCGAGCCCGCCCTGGCCGGCGGCGTGGACGTCGTCCAGCTCAGGGAGAAGGAGGGCAGCGACGCGGCGATCGTCGCTGCAGCCCTGTCGCTCCGTGAGCTCTGCGCGAGCTACGGCGCGCTGGCCATCCTGAACGACCGCCCGGAGCTCGCGCTCGAGAGCGACTGCGACGGCGTGCACCTGGGCCAACGCGACGCGTCCGTGGACGAGGCGCGCGCCGTGCTCGGAGGCGACGCGCTGATCGGCGTCTCCACGCATACCGCGGATCAGATCGCTGCGGCGCGGGCGTCGTCCGCCGACTACACCGGGGTCGGGCCCGTGCACGCCACTCCCACGAAGCCGGACGCACAACCGGTCGGCACGGCGCTCGTCCGCCACGCCGCCCTGCACGCCGGTAAGCCATTCTTCGCGATCGGGGGCATCGACGCCGGCAACGTGGGCGCGGTGGTGGCCGCCGGCGCCGAGCGCGTCGCGGTCGTGCGCGCGATTCGTGACGCCGACGACCCGCGGGCCGCGGCACAGGCGCTGCGAGCCGCCGTGGCGGGAGGGGCTCGCGCTGGCGCAGCGCTCTAACAGGAACAGGCGATCGCGCAAGCGACGGCGCGGCGGTGAGGCGGGGAGCGCCGCTGCGAAGGAGCGCAGCGTGGCGCCGTCGAGCGGTGGCGCGCGCGAGGGGGAGTCGGCGCCGGCGAGCGCCGAACCGCGGTCGCCGGGGCGTGGCTACTCACGATCCGAGGAACGCAACGCCGCCACCCGCGCCGCGCTCGAGCCGCTCCGTCAGGGTGAGCGCCCGCGCGCGGTGACCCTGGGCGCGGTGGCGGCCTTTCTGATCGCGGTGGCCAATCTGATCGCTTACGCCGCCGGGCTCGAGGTCGGGGGCGAGCGCCCGGCGATCACCTTCGTGCTTGCACAGTCCGGGCTGCTGCTGATCGCGGCGTGGGGGATGTGGCTGGTCCGGTACTGGGCCGTGCTCGGCATGCAGGCGATGCTCGCGATCCTGATCGTCATCTTCGCCGTTCTGCTGGTGGTGGCGAACAACGTGCTCGCCGCCTTGATCTCGGTCGCGATGATCGCCGCCGCGGGCACGCTCTTCTGGTTCCTGGTGAAGGCGATGGCGAGGATCCAGATGCCGGAGCGCCGGTGACCGACCGAAACGACGGACGCGGGGCACCCAACGCGCGCCGGGCGTCGCCGGGCGTCGCCGAGGCGCCGTTCGTCCACGTCGAGCGCGTTCGCTTCGGCGACCTGGACGCGATGCAGCACATGAACAACGTCGAGTTCCTGCGCTTCTTCGAGACGGCGCGGATCGAGTACCTGACGCACCTGGTCCCCGACCACAGACCCACTCGCCGCCAGGACTTCGGCTTCATCTTCGCCGAGTGCCGGATCTCCTACCGCGCGCCCGCCTTCTACGACGATGACATCCGCACCGCGATACGGCCCGGCGAGATCCGGCGCTCGAGCCTGAGGCTCGAGTTCGAGATGCACGTCGGCGACCGGCTCGTCGCCGAGGGCTACGGGGTGCTCGTGGGCTACGACTACGAGGCGGGGCGCTCGCAGCCGCTGCCCGACGAGCTGCGCGAGCGGTTGGGAGCGGCGGCGGGCTCACCGGCGCCAGCCGGCGGTCAGAGAGCGCCGCGAGCCGTTCTATAGGCTCAGGCTCGGATGGCGGAGCGCTATGACTGCGTGGTGATCGGGTCGGGGCCCGGCGGCTACGTGGCGGCGATCCGCTCGGCACAGCTCGGTATGAGGACGGCGATCGTCGAGCGGGACCGGATCGGCGGCCGCTGCCTCAACTACGCGTGCATCCCGGCGAAGAGCGTCCTGCGCGTGGCCGACGTCTTCTCCGAGGTCAACGACGCGGCCCAGTACGGGATCGACGTCCAGGGGGCGAGCGTCGACTTCGAGGGCGTCGGCAGGCACCGCGACAAGGTGGTCAAGACGCTCACCGGGGGCGTCGCCGGGCTGCTGAAGAAGAACAAGGTCGACGTCGTGGAGGGTCATGGAAAGCTCACCGGCGACGCGAACGTGGCCGTGGGTGACCAGGAGCTGGAGACCGAGAAGGTCGTGCTCGCCACCGGCTCGATCGCGAAGCCCGTCCTGGACCTCGAGTTCTCAGAGCGCGTGGTGGACACCGCCGGCGCGTGGCTGCTCGCGGAGCAGCCGGGGCGCATGGCGGTGATCGGCGCCGGCGCCTCGGGTACCGAGATCGCGTCCGGCTACGGCCGGCTCGGCACGGAGGTCGTCCTGCTCGAGGCGCTGCCGCAGATCCTGCCGCTCGAGGACGAGGAGATCGCCAAGGCCTGCGCGCGCGAGATCCGCAAGCAGAACGTCACGATCGTGACCGAGGCGAAGATCGCGTCGGCCACGACGGAAGACGGCAAGGTGAAGCTCGACTGGGGCGACGGCGAGCAGGAGTTCGACTACCTGTGCATCGCGGCCGGGCGCGGCGCCGACACCGAGGGCCTCGGGCTCGACGACGCCGGCGTCGAGACCGACGAGCGGGGGACCGTAAAGGTGGACGGCGCGCTTCGCACGTCGCGCGAGGGCGTGTACGCGGTCGGCGACCTGGTGCCTGGGCCTGCCCTCGCGCACAAGGCATCCGACGAGGGGGTGATCGCGGTGGAGGACGCCGCCGGTCAACCAACCCACCCCCTGGACCACGACCTGATCCCGGCCGCCACGTTCTGCCACCCCCAGGTGGCGAGCTTCGGGATGACCGAGAAGGAGGCGCGCGACGCCGGTCACGACGTCGCGGTCGGGAAGGTGCCGCTCGGCGCCGTCGGGGCGCCCACGGTGTACGGCGACCGCGGCGGGATGATCAAGCTGATCGGAGACAAGCGCTACGGCGAGCTGCTCGGCGGGCACATCGTCGCGGTGAAGGCGGCCGACCTGATCCAGGAGCTCGTGCAGGCGCGGCAGCTCGAGGGCGGGATCGCCGAGGTCGCGCGGACGGTGCACGCGCACCCCACCTTCTCCGAGGCCGTCATGGAGGCCGCCCGCGCGGCCGACGGCTGGCTCATCCACGGCTGACGCGCTGGATGCCGGATCGGCCGGTCTTCTACTACGACCTCGGCTCGCCCTACGCGTACTTGGCCGCCGAGCGGGTCAACTCCGTCCTAGGCGTCGTCCCCGTCTGGCAGCCGATCCTCCTGGGAGCGGTCTTCAGGGCCATCGGCCGGCGCTCGTGGGCACACGGCGAGGGCCGAGCGGCCGGCATGGCGGAGGTCGAGCGCCGTGCCGCGAGCTACGGGCTCCCTCCGATCCGGTGGCCCGACCCCTGGCCGGGCGACATGCTGGTCGCGATGCGGGCGGCGGTCTTCGCTCAGCGATCCGGCCGCGCCGTGGCGTTCTCGCTTGCGGCCTTTCGCCAGGCGTTCGCCGCCGGGCGCGCCCTCGGCGACCCCGACAACGTGGTGCTCTCCGGAGCGGCTTGCGAGCTGCACCCGCGCGCGCTTCTGAAGGGCGTCGAGAGCCGCGCGGTCAAGGACGCGCTGCGCGCGCAGACCGAAGCGGCAGTCGAGCGCGGCGTCGTAGGCGTTCCGACGGTCGCGGTCGGCGAGCTGCTCTTCCACGGCGACGACCGCCTCGAGGAGGCCGCGGTCGCTGTCGCGGAGCGCCGGCGCTCGCCGACCTGACGCCGGATCTCGGGCGGGCGCTCGCGATTCGAGTAACTTCCAACGCGATGGCGAGCAAGGCCACGGCGTCCAAAAAGAAGTCGTCGAAGGGTGACGACGGACGGCCGGCGGATGCAGCCGCCGCTGACCTGAACCGGCCGCAGCACTCCCTGCCCGACGGCGAGACCTGCACGGCGGTCCACGAGAAGATGCTGGTGATCCGCCGCTTCGAGGAGCGCGCTGGCGAGATGTACGCGAAGGCGAAGATCGGCGGCTTCCTCCACCTCTGTATCGGCGAGGAGGCCACGGTCGTCGGCGCCACGCAGGCGCTCCGCGCGGGCGACTACCTGATGAGCACCTACCGCGAGCACGGCCAGGCGATCGCCCGCGGCACGCCTCCGAAAGAGGTCATGGCCGAGCTGTTCGGTCGCTCGGGCGGGTGCTCGGGCGGCCGCGGCGG
>JBPCMT010000023.1:0-18746 GCA_051001995.1 Thermoleophilaceae bacterium | reverse complement strand
GGCAGGCGCTGGGCCTCGCCGGGCAGGCGCTCGGGCTCGGCGGACGCCTGGCGGCGGCCGCCACGCGCGGCGTGCAGCACCGCATCCCGCGCGCCGACCTCGACGAGCGCGACCCCGACTACATCCGCGAGAACCTCGCCGGGCTGTGGATGCTCGCCAGCTTCTACTTCCGCGCCGACGTGCGCGGACTCGGCAACGTCCCGGCCGAGGGGCCGGTGCTGCTCGTGGGCAACCACTCGGGCGGCAACGTCCCCGCCGACACGTTCGTCTTCACGCTCGCCTTCAACACCTACTTCGGCGTGGAGCGCCGCTTCTACCAGCTCGCCCACAACCTGGTGCTCGCGATGCCCGGGATCGGCTACCTGCGCAAGTACGGGACGGTGGCGGCGTCGCACGAGAACGCCGAGAAGGCGCTCGACACTGGCGCGGCGCTGCTCGTCTACCCGGGCGGGGACTACGAGACCCACCGCCCGACCTGGGAGTCGGGCAGGGTCGACTTCGACGGGCGCATGGGCTTCATCCGGCTGGCGATCGAAAAGGACGTCCCGATCGTGCCGGTGGTTTCGATCGGCGGGCAGGAGACCGCGCTGTTCCTCACGCGCGGGGAGCGGCTCGCGCGGCTGCTGCGGCTCGACGCGACGCTCCGACTCAAGGTCCTGCCGATCTCGCTGGCGCTGCCGTGGGGGCTGAACGTCGGCGACATGGCCGGCCACTTCCCGCTGCCGGCGAAGATCGTGATCGAGGCGCTCCCGGCGGTCGAGCTGCGCGAGCGGTTCGGCGATGATCCCGACCCCGACGAGGTCTACGACCACCTGACCAGCAGCATGCAGGCCACGCTCGACCGGCTCGCCGAGGAGCGGCGGCTCCCCCTGATCGGCTGAGGACTGGATGCGGGTCGAGGAGCAGATCGTGGTCGAGGCTCCGGCGCGGCGGGTCTGGGACGTGGTCACCGACCCCGCGAACTACCGGCGCTTCATGGCCGGCATCACGCGCTGGGAGGCGCAGGGCGAGGTCGACCGCGGCCTCGGCGCCCGCTACGCGATGCGCATGGAGGTGGGCTCGGCGGAGGTCGGCGGCCTGATCGAGGTGGTCGAGTTCGACGAGCCGCGCGACATGGCGTGGACGAGCGTCACCGGCCTTGACCAGCGCGGGCGCTGGCGGCTGCGCGAGCGCGGGCGCGGGCGCACCGCCGTCTCGCTGCGGGTCAGCTACCAGGCGCCGGGCGGCCTGCTCGCGACGCTCGCCGACCGCGCCTCGGCACCGCTCGTGCGGCGCAACCTGCGCGACTCGCTCGCCAACCTCAAGCGCGACCTCGAGCACGGGGCCGGGGCGCTGCCGGCGAGCGGCGGGCCGGGCGCGTTCGAGCTCGTGAGCGACGGCATCCATGCGGCGCGCGTGCTCGCCGGCGCCGGGCTCGTCCGCCCGATCCGCCCAGACCGCCTGATCCGCGCCGGCCTCGACCTGGCCCGCTGGGGACCGACCCCCGCCGCCGGGTACGCCGCGTCCGCCGACCGCTACCCGGGAGCGGTCGCGATCATCGACGAGCGCGGCGCGCTCACCTTCGGCCAGGTCCACCGGCGCACGAACGCGCTCGCCCACGCGCTCTCCGACGCCGGGGTGCTGGAGGGCGACGGCATCGCGATCATGTGCCGCAACCACCGCGGCTTCTGCGAGGCGGCGATCGCCGCCTCCAGGCTCGGCGCGAACGCCCTCTTCCTCAACACCGCGTTCGCGGGACCGCAGCTGACAGAGGTGGTCCGCCGGGAGAAGCCGAAGGCGATCGTCTACGACCAGGAGTTCTCAGAGCTGCTGTCGGACGCCGGAAAGCGGCGCAAGCGCTTCGTGGCCTGGGTCGAGGACGAGGAGGGCACGGCCGACCCCACGCTCGACGACCTGATCGCGGCCGGCGACCCCGACGACGTGGTGCCGCCCGACGATCCCGGCAAGGTCGTGATCCTCACCTCCGGCACGACGGGAACGCCCAAGGGCGCCTCGCGCGGGCAGCCGGGGGTCGGCGCCGCGGTCTCGATCCTCTCGAGGATCCCGTTGCGCGCGCGCAGCCGCGTGCACATCGCCGCACCGCTATTCCACGCCTGGGGCATCGCCCACTTCCAGCTCGGCCTGTTGCTCTCCTCGACGCTGGTGCTGCGGCGCAAGTTCGACCCCGAGGGAACGCTCGACGCGATCGCGTCGCACGGCGTCGAGAGCTGCCCGATGGTCCCGGTGATGCTCCAGCGCATCCTCGCTCTCCCAGAGGAGGTCCGCCGGCGCTACGACACATCGAGCCTGCGGACAGTGCCGGTCAGCGGCTCCGCCCTGCCCGGTGACCTCGCCGAGCGCTTCATGGACGAGTTCGGCGACGTCCTCTACAACCTCTACGGCTCGACCGAGGTGGCGTGGGCGGCGATCGCGAGCCCCGCGGACCTGCGCGAGGCGCCGGGCACCTCCGGCGCGCCGCCGCGCGGCACCACGCTCAGGATCCTCGACGACGACGACCGCGAGGTCCCGCGCGGCGAGGCCGGGCGGATCTTCGTGGGCAACGAGATGCTCTTCGAGGGCTACACGGGCGGCGGGGCCGAGGAGACCGTGGACGGCCTGATGGCCACCGGCGACCTCGGCCGTCTTGACGAGCGTGGCCGGCTGTTCGTCGAGGGCCGCTCCGACGAGATGATCGTCTCCGGCGGCGAGAACGTCTACCCGCAGGAGGTCGAGGACCTGCTCTCCAGCCATCAGCGCATCGAGGAGGCGGCGGTGATCGGCGTGGAGGACGAGGACTGGGGCCAGCGACTCGAGGCGTTCGTCGTTGCCCGCAACAAGCTGTCGGAGAAGGAGGTCCTCGCCTACGTGAAGGACAACCTCGCTCGCTACAAGGTCCCGCGCAGGGTCGAGCTGATCGACGCGCTGCCGCGCAACCAGACCGGCAAGGTGCTCAAGCGCGAGCTGGCGAAGCGGTAGGAGGCCCCCGCGGGCAGCCGAGCGCCCGCCCGTGGAAGTATCCGGGGGTGGCCGAGCGCAGAGGTAGCGGGGCGGGAGGCGGCGGAGACGGCTCGCTGCCGTCCACCGAGGCTCGCGACGGGGTCGTGCGCCGGCTCGAGCTGGCCGGGCACGACCGCCGCGAGCTCGAGCGCGCCGACGCCGAGGGGCGGCTCGGCTCGCTGGCCGTGGAGGAGGCGCTCGGCGGCAGCCCGCGCCACACGCTCAGCCACGTGGCGCGCGAGTCCCAGGTCGACCCGCGCTTCCTGCGCCAGGTGGTGCGTGCATCCGGCCGCCCCGACCCCGCGCCGCGCGAACGCGCCTTCAACGACGAGGACGTCGAGCTGGCGCGGCTCGTCCGCCGCTTCCTGGATGCCGGCCTGCCGCGCGACGGAATCCTGGAGGTGGCGCGTGTGCTCGGGCAGGGGATGAGCCACACGGCCGACGCGGTGCGCCGGATGGCGGGGGACGCCTTCCTGAAACAGGGCGACGCCGAGCTGACGGTCGCGCTCCGCTACGCCCAGGCTGCTGAGGAGCTCACGCCGCTCGTGGGGCCGCTCGTCGAGTACCAGCTCCGCGCGCTGGTGCGCGACGGGATCAGGGAACAGCTCGTGACCGAGGCGGAGCGAAGCGAGGGCCGCCTGGCGGACACGAGCGACGTCGGCATCGCGTTCGCCGACCTGGTGGACTACACGCGGCTCGGCGAGAAGCTCGCGATCGAGGACCTGACCAGGATCGCCACCCGGCTCGCCGACCTGGCGGGCGCCGCCGCCAGGCGTCCGGCGCGGCTCGTCAAGACGATCGGCGACGCGGTGATGCTGGTCTCCCCGAACGTGCCGGCGCTCGTCGCCACCGTCGTGGCGTTGACCGAGAGCATCGAGGCGGAGGCGGAGGACTTCCCGGCGCTGCGCGTCGGGATCGCGTACGGGCCGGCGACGGCGCGCGTCGGCGACTGGTTCGGGGCGACCGTGAACCTGGCGAGCCGCGTGACCGACGTCGCCAAGCCCGGCCGGATCCTCGCCACCGAGGAGGCCAGGCGCGCGGCAGGCCCCGACTACGAGTTCAAGCGCCGCCGCCGCCGGAGCCTCAAGGGCGTCGACGGCCGCACGCAGCTCTACTCGCTCGAGGGGTGGAAGGGGCGCTCGTGACGGAGCGCGCTGCGGTCGGCCCGGCCCCCGACGGCGAGCGGGTAGGACGGCCGAACCCCGACCACGTCCAGCGCTGCCAGCCGCCGGGCGTTCCGCCGCTCGCGCTGACCGGCGAGCGGACGTTGCCGGACGTGTCGGCCGAGAACTACTGGTTTCGGCGCCACCTCGTCGTCTACGAGTGGATCGCCGCGCGCTGTGGCGGGCTCGACGTCGTCGACATGGCCTGCGGCGAGGGTTATGGCACCGACGTCCTCGCGGGCCGCGCGGCGACCGTCGTGGGAGTGGACGCCAACCCCGACGCGCACGAGCACGCGCGCGCCAGGTACGCGCGCCCGGGCGTCCGTTTCGAGCGCGCGCTGATCGATGCGTTCGGCGAGCCGTGCGACGCGGTCGTCTTCCTCCAGACGATCGAGCACGTGCGGGACGCGCCCGCCACGCTGCGCCACCTGCGCTCGCTGCTGCGACCGGGAGGGCGCGCCTACGTCTCGACGCCCAACCTGCTCAGGCTCGCGCCGCCGGGCGCCGAGAGGTCCGACAACCCCTGGCACGTGCGCGAGTACCGCTCCAAGGAGTTCCGCTCGCTGTGCGAGGGCTGCTTCGACCGCGTCGAGCTGCACGGCGTCTTCCACGCGCGCAAGCTGGCGCTCGAGCAGCGGGCGATCGCGCTTGGCTGGCACCGGGTCCACCGCGCGCTGGGGGTGACCAAGCCGTTCTACGACCGGTTCGTGCCCGCGATCTCGGCCCGCGACTTCGCGCTGCGACCCCTGGCGCCGGGCGACGCGCGGGCTGACAGCGCGCTCGACTTCGTCGCGGTCCTCGCGTGAGCGCGCGCGCCGGCCCGGCGCGCGGACGCGGCGCGCTCTGCCTGGTCCTCCACGCCCACATGCCCTACGTGGAGGGCTTCGGCACGTGGCCGTTCGGCGAGGAGTGGCTGTGGGAGGCGGTCGCGACCGTCTACCTGCCGTTGCTCGAGACGCTCGCCGAGGCGCCCGTGACGCTCGGGCTGACGCCGGTGCTCTGCGACCAGCTCGAGCTGCTCCCGGGCGACGCGCGGGCGCGCTTTCTGACGTTCATGCGCGGGGTCCGCGCGGAGGTGCACTCCGAGGATGCGCGCGGGCTCGAGCGTGGCGGCGAGCGGGAGCTGGCGGCCGAGGTCCGGCGTGCGGCGGGCGACTACTCGTCCGCCGCCGACGCCCTCGAGCGGATCGGCGGCGATCTGCTCGGAGCGCTGCGGCGGCTCTCCGACGCGGGGGCGGTCGACCTCTGGACGGGGCCCGCCACCCACCCGGTGATGCCGCTGATCGCGACCGACGCCGGCCGCCGCCTCCAGCTTGCGACCGGTCTCGCGAGCCACGAGCGGCGCTTCGGCGAGCTCGGCGGGGGGCTGTGGCTACCCGAGTGCGCGTACGAGCCGGGACTCGAGCGTGAGCTGCACGACTTCGGTGTTCGCGCGTTCTGCGTCGACCAGACGGACGCGCTCGGGCTCGGCTCGCTGGACCACCTCGAGCCGGTGGCGACGCCCGCGGGGCCGATCGCCGTCCCCGTCGATTGGGAGACGGTCGCGCTCGTATGGGGGGGCTCCGGCTACCCCGCCGGGCCCGAGTACCGCGACACGCATCGCAGGACGGTTCACGACCTGATGCCGTGGCGCAACGGCGCTGGCCCCTACGACCGCGCTCGGGCGCTCGCGCGGGCCGCGGACGACGCACGCGACTTCGTGGCGCGGGCGATCGCTCGGCTCGAGCGCTTTCGCTCCGAACGCGGGCGTCCGGGGCTCGTGTGCTGCGCGCTCGACGCGGAGCTGCTGGGGCACTGGTGGTACGAGGGCCGGGAGTGGCTGCGGGCGGTGCTCGACGAGGCGCCGCGCCAGGGGCTCGACCTGGCCACGCTCGCGAGCGGGCTCGAGCGTGTGGAGCCGGTCGAGCGCGCCCTCGCGCCTGCTTCCTGGGGGGTGCCGAAGGATTTCACGACGTGGGATTCGCCGGCGCTCGCCCCGCTCGCGTTCGAGGCCCGCTCGGCCGAGCTCGAGGTCGTTGCCGCGGCGTCGGCGCTCGGCGACGCAGAGCGCCGCCCGGCGCTCGCCCGCGCCGCCCGCGAGCTGCTGGCACTTCAGTCGAGCGACTGGGCGTTCCTGCTCACGCGCGCCCTCGCCGGCGACTACCCTCGCGAGCGCGTCCGCGCGCACCGCGGCTCGCTCGACGCCGCCATCCGCGCTCTGAGAGACTCTCGGGCCGCCGTGCCGCCACCCGAGCTTCGCAACCTGGCCCCGGCGCTCGATCTCGCGCCGCTCCTCGCTCCCTGACCACCGCCTCGATGCGCGCGCCATTCGTCCTCTGACCGCCTCGATGCGCGCCCTGATCCTCTCCTGGGAGTACCCGCCGCTGATCGAGGGTGGCCTCGCGCGCCATGTGCGCAAGCTTTCGGAGGGGCTCGTGGCCAGCGGCGTCGAGGTGCACGTCCTCACGCGCGGGATGGAGGAGTCGCCACCCGAGGAAGACGTGGCGGGGGTGACGGTCCACCGCGTCCGCGAGCCCGACCGGCCGCGCGAGCTCGGTGAGTTCGTCACCTGGGTCGAGCACATGAACGCCGACATGCTCGCCGCCGGCGTGGAGCTCGGCGACAGCTACGACTTCGACGTCGTGCATGGTCACGACTGGCTCGTCGCCGTGGCCGGCGATCACCTGGCCAAGCGCTTTCGCTGCCCGCTGCTGGTCACGATCCACGCCACCGAGTTCGGGCGCCACCAGGGATGGGTCGACAGACACCCGCAGTCGCACATCCACGGCGTGGAGCGCTGGATGGCGAATCGCGCCGACCGGGTGATCGCGTGCTCCTCGTACATGCGCGAGCACGTGTCGGACGTCTACGGGCTCGAGGATGATCGGGTCACGGTGATCCCCAACGGGATCGACCCCGCTGACCTGATCGCGACGCACGACCTCGCCGGGCTGCGCGAGAGCTTCGCGGCCCCGGACGAGCGGCTGGTGCTGCTGGTCGGGCGGCTCGTCTACGAGAAGGGCTTCCAGATCGCGCTCGAGGCCCTTCCCCGGCTTATCGAGCGGGTCGGCAACGTGCGGTTCCTCGTCGCCGGCTCTGGCACGCACGAGCACGAGCTGCGTGAGCAGGCGCGCGACGCGGGGCTCGAGGGCCACGGCACGTTCCTCGGCTGGATCGGCGACGACGTCCTGCACTCGCTCTACCGGATTGCCGACCTCTGCGTGGTCCCCTCGATCTACGAGCCGTTCGGGCTCGTGGCGCTCGAGGCGATGGCCTCCGGATGCCCGTGCCTGGTGGCGGACACCGGCGGCCTGCGCGAGGTCGTGCCCAACGAGGACGTCGGCCTGCGCTTTCACTCGCGCGACCCCGACTCGCTTGGGGCGATGGCCGAGCGCCTGCTGACCGACGGCGAGCTGCGCGAGCGGCTGGTGGCCGAGGCGTCCGAGCACGTGCTGCGCTTCGACTGGACCGACGTGGCCGAGCGCACCGGGGCGGTCTACGCCGACGTGGCCGCCTGGGCGCGCGTGCGGTAGGGCGCGGGCCCGCCTCAGGCGCGTAACCCCCCCAGCACCCGCTCGAGCGCTGCGCCCATCTCGGCGCGCGCCGCCGCGGGGTCGGGCGCTCGCGCCACGTAGAGGGCGGCCTCGTCGAGCGCCCCGAGCAGCACATGGGCGAGCGGGCGCACCGGCTGGCGCGCGATCTGGCCCGCCTCGATCGCCGCCTCGAGCGCGCTCTCGGTCAGGCCCATCCCGTAGCGCCAGCCGATCTCGCGCCAGCGCTCCCAGCCGAGCACCGACGGCGCGTCGAGGAGGACGATGCGGTGCACCTCGGGCTCCGTCGCCGCCTCGAGCATCGACTCGGCGCCGACCGACAGCGCCGCCATCGGATCCTCGGCGCCGACCGCCGTCACCCGTTCGGTGATCCGCTCGAGCAGGTCCGCCTCCAGCTGCTCGAAGACTGCGGACAGGAGATCCTCCTTTCCGCCGAAGTGGTGGTAGAGCGCGCCGCGCGTGACGCCGGCCTCGCGCACGATCTCCTCCGTACCCACCGCCGCGTAGCCGCGCGCACCAAAGAGCCGCCGCGCGGCGCGAACCAGCGCGGCGCGCGTCCCCTCGGAGCGCGCGGCCTGGGTGCGGGGGAGACCCGCGTCGGCGCGGTTGGCTCGCTGCCGTGACATACAGACAGTATGTATGCTGCGTCGAGGGTTGGTCGCAGGTCGTCGCTTGAACCTGTCCGCAAGCTACTCAGAGAAGGGGACGCAGAATGACCACAGCCACGCCCACAACCCAGATCGAGCTGTCGCAGGGGACGATCGCCGTGCGCGACACCGGCTCCGGCGAGCCGATCGTTTTCGTCCACGGCCTGCTGGTGGACGGCAGCCTGTGGCGTAAGGTCACGCCGCCGCTCGAGGGCGAGTTCCGCTGCGTCGCGCCGGACTGGCCGCTCGGCTCGCACCGGACGCCGATGGTCGCCGGCGCCGACCTCTCGCCGCGTGGGGTGGCGAACCTGATCGCCGACGCGCTCGAGGCGATGGGCCTCGACGACGTGACGCTCGTCGGCAACGACACCGGCGGTGCGATCTGCCAGCTCGTGGCCACCGAGCGCCCGGAGCGGATCGGCCGCCTGGTGCTCACCAACTGCGACGCCTTCGAGAACTTCCTGCCGCCGATGTTTCGCCTCCTCCAGTGGCTCGGCCGCGTGCCGCCGCTCCTGACCGCGGCCCTCCAGCCGCTGCGGCTTTCGACGCTTCACCGGCTGCCGATCGCCTTCGGGATGCTGACCGAGCGCCCGCTGCCGCGCGACGTGACCGAGCGGTGGGTGCGGCCGTTCCTCTCGCAGCGCGGAGTGCGGCGCGACACCGCGAAGCTGCTGCGCGGGATCGACAAGCGCGACACCCTCGCGGCCGCGGCCAAGCTCGCAAGCTTCGATCGCCCCGCGCTGATCGCGTGGGCGCCGGACAACGCCTTTCCGGTGGATCACGGCCGCCGGCTCGCGACGATCCTGCCGCAGGGCCGCTTCGTGGAGGTGCCCGACTCGCGCACGTTCGTCTCCGAGGACCAGCCGGAGCGGCTCGCGGAGCTGATCGCCGAGTTCATGCACGCGACGCCGATCACCGACGGTGCAGCCTCGATCAGCTGATAGGCCCGCCGCCTACTCCCAGCGCAGCTCGCGCGGCGCCTCGCGCATGCGGATCACCCGCGCCGGCACGCCGCCGACGATCGCGTTCGCCGGGACGTCCCGTGCGACGACGGCGTTCGTGCCGATCACCGCGTTGTCGCCCACGGTCACCCCACGCAGCACGCAGGCGCCGTAGCCGATCCAGACGTTGTTGCCGACGCGGACGTCGCGCTTGTAGATTCCCTGCAGTCGGATCGGCCGCTCGACGTCGACGATCCCGTGGTCGAAGTCGATCAGCATCACCCGGTCGGCGATCACGCACTCGCGGCCGATCGAGACGTTCTGGTAGGCCGAGATCGTGCAGTCCTGGCCGAGCACGGTCTTCGCACCGATCGACACGACTCCCTCGTGGCAGCGGACCTTCGTCCCGTGACCGACCCAACACCAGCGGCCGAGCTCGACGCGCCCCTTGGCGCCGATCTGAAGCGTGACCCGCCCGCCGACGAACGCGAGCCCGTCGAGCGCGAGCCGGCGTCCGTAGGTCGAGAGGTAGCGCAGTCGCAGCAGCCGGGCGACGAGCCCTCCGTACCTCGGCGTGAGCATCCGGTGACGGCGCATGAAGCGAACCAGCGCCAGGGGCCCCCCGTGGCGCGGCGGCGGCCCGGCCCGCACTCCCGCCGGAGCGTCGGTCGGCGGCGGCCCCGCTAAGACCTCGGTCTGCGGCGTCCCCATTGGCGCTGGATCATAGGAAGCCGCGCGCCGCCAGCCCATACGATCCAGCCGCCGTGGCCGCGTCCGACACAGCCGCCGACCTAGCCGGGCCCCTGCTCGCCGGCGATCGGCGCGCCCTCGCGCGAGCCATCTCGCTGGTCGAGAGCGACGACCAGGAGGGATGGGCGCTGGTTCGCGAGCTATACCCGCGCACCGGCCGCGCGTCGGTGGTCGGCTTCACCGGCCCGCCGGGAGTCGGCAAGTCCACCCTGATCGGGCGGCTCGTGGAGCACTCCCGCGCGCGCGACCGCGAGGTTGCGGTGCTGTCGATCGACCCGTCGTCCCCGTTCACGAAGGGCGCCCTGCTCGGCGACCGGATCCGGCTGGCCGACCACTTCCTGGATCCCGGCGTCTTCATCCGCTCGATGGCTAGCCGCGGCTCGCTCGGCGGGCTGTCTGAGGCCACGCTCCAGGCCGCGCTCCTGATGGACGCCGCCGGCAAGGACGACGTCTTCCTCGAGACCGTCGGCATCGGCCAGGCCGAGGTGGACATCATCGACCATGCGGACACCGTGGTGCTGGTGCTGATGCCCGGTGCGGGCGACTCGATCCAAGCGCTCAAGGCGGGCGTCATGGAGATCCCGGACGTGATCGTCGTGAACAAGTCGGACCACCCGCTCACCGGCACGATGATGCGCGAGATCAGGGCGGTGCTGTCGCTCGGCCCCGAAGGCGGCTGGCAGGTGCCGATCGTGAAGACCGAGGCGGCGCGGTCGGAGGGCGTCGAGGAGCTTGCCGAGAGGATCGCCGAGCATCGCGTGCACATCGAGGCCGAGGGCACGCTCGAGCAGCGCCGCCGGCGCAACCTGATGAACGAGGTGATGGCGCTCGCCACCCACCGGCTGCGCCGTCGCCTCGAGAAGTCGGTCGCGGAAGACCCGGGTGCCGCCGATCTGCTCGACGAGGTGGCCGCGCGGCGACTCGATCCGGCGAGCGCGGCCGCTCGGCTACTCGAGCGCGACTGACTCCGCGGGTCTAGGGACGCCGCGGGCGCGGGGAGGTGGTGGCGGGCGCCGCCGCGGCGAGCCCGAGGCCGCGGATCCGTTCGTCAGCGCGCTCGTTGGCCTGCGCGGCGTCCTCGGGTCGGGCGCCCGCGAGCTCCGAGGCGTATATCTGGCCGCGCTCGGCCGCCTTCGTGCTCTCCTCGCGAGCCACGTTGGCGGCCCGGATGCCGAAGTAAGCGGAGACCACCGTCGCCACGGCGGTCACCGCCCCGCTCGCGATCGCGACGACGCTCTCACCGCCCATGGCCGCCCGGCCATCCGGCAGCGCCGTGACGGCGATCAGGACGATCAGCAGGATCGCGAGCAGCCCGCCGCCCGCGACGATCACCGCGCGCCAGTCCCGCGGTACCTGCGCCGGGACCTCCGGGGTGCCGCCCCGCCCGGCGGGTTGGGGGGTGCTGGGGGTGGTGGCTCGTTCCATCGATCGGGGGCCGGCGGCGGCGCCGGGCACACTACCGCTGTAACGAGGTCGCGGCCAGGCGAGACTACGTTGCGCCCATACCCGAACGAAGGAGAGTCGAGCAGCGAGATGTCCACGGGCAGCGGCGCCGCGACCGAGTCCAGCACTTCGGCAGAGGCAAGCTCGTCCCAGCCGATCGCCGCCTACGGGTTGCTCGCCGACTGCAACTCGGCGGCGCTCGTGGATCGCGACGGCTCGATCGACTGGCTCTGCATGCCGCGCTACGACAGCCCGGCGGTGTTCGCCCGCATCCTCGACCCCGACGCCGGCCACTGGTCGATCCGTCCGGTGGCCGAGTTCCGCAGCGCGCGGCGCTACCTGCCCGGGAGCCTGGTCGTCGAGACCACGTTCGAGACCGAGTCCGGGAGTATCCGTCTCATCGACGCGATGGCTTTTCCCGAAGGCCAGCGCGGCCACGAGCTCGGGCTCGAGCCGCGCCACGAGGTGCTCAGGTCGGTCGAGGGCCTGTCGGGCAGCGTCGAGCTCACGATGGCGCTCTCGCCGCGCCCGGAGTACGGGTTGGTGCGCCCGCTGCTGCGCCGCACCGAGAATGGCGCGCGCACCTTCGGAGGCCCGAACCAGATCGCGGTGAGCGCCGGCGTCCCGGTCGAGGTGACTGGCGCCGACGTGAACGCGTCGTTCACGGTGAGCGAGGGCCACCAGGTCGGCTTCGCAGTGCGCTCGGCGCCCGTGGAGGGGGCGGCGCCCGACCCGTGCCCGGCGGACGAGGTGGCGGCGCGGGTCGAGGACACGGCCGAGGCCTGGCGCTCGTGGGAGGCCGACCACGACATCTACGAGGGTCCGCATCGTGACCTCGTCCGCTTCAGCTCTCGGGTGCTGAAGGGCCTGACCTACCGACCGACCGGCGCGATCGTCGCCGCGCCCACCACCTCGCTCCCCGAGACCGTCGGCGGCGAGCGCAACTGGGACTACCGCTTCGCCTGGATCCGCGACGCGAGCCTGACGCTCGAGGCGCTCTACATCGGCGCGTGCTCGGACGAAGCGGAGAACTTCGTCTCGTTCATGACGAGCTCGGCCGGCGGTTGCGCCGGCCACTCGCTCCAGATCATGTACGGGATCGGAGGGGAGCACGACCTGTCCGAGCGCGAGCTGGGGCACCTGCGCGGATGGCGCGACTCGCGCCCGGTGCGGGTCGGCAACGGCGCGTGGGACCAGACTCAGCTCGACGTCTACGGCGAGCTCCTGAACTCGCTCTACCTCTACCGCGACCAGCTCGGCGAGCTGCATCCCGAGATTCAGCGGTTCGTGGCGGACCTCGCCGACGAAGCGGCGCGCCGCTGGAGCGAGCGCGATGCCGGCATGTGGGAGATGCGCGGCGAGCCCCGGCACCACGTCTCGTCGAAGATGCTGTGTTGGGTCGCGCTCGACCGTGCCGTGAAGATGGCGCCCCAGCTCGGCAGCTACGCCAAGGCGGAGGAGTGGGCGGAGGAGCGCGACCGCGTCCGCGCGGCGGTGCTCGAGCGCGGCTGGAGCGAGGATCGTCAGGCCTACGCCCAGTCGTTTCACTCCGACGAGCTCGACGCGGCCCAGCTCCTGATGCCGCTGGTGGGCTTCCTCCCGGCGACCGACGAGCGGATGCGCTCGACGATCGAGGCGATCGCCCGCGACCTCACACGGGACGGCCTCGTTCTCCGCTATAGCGCGGAGGAGGGCCTGAACGCCGATGGGCTATCGGGCGAGGAGGGCACGTTCGTGATCTGCTCGTTCTGGCTGGCTGCCTGCCTCGCCCAGGCCGGAGAGGTGGAGCGCGCGGAGGCCCTCTTCGACCGGGTCGTGGGATACGCGAACGACCTCGGCCTGCTCGCGGAGGAGATCGACACCGCCACCGGCGAGCTGCTGGGCAACATGCCCCAGGCGTTCAGCCACATCGGGCTGATCAAGGCGGCATGGGAGATCGACAGCGCGCACGGACGGGCGGTCGGGGACGGGGGGGCGGACGCGGGCTGAGCCGGCGGTCCACCGCGACCGCGGTAACGCGGGAGCCGCGAACACGCTATGAAGCTCCGATGAGAGCGCTCGCGATCTCCGACCTGCACTTCGGCGCCTGGACCGGCGACCCGGTCCTCAGCCGCGAGTTCGCGCGCGAGCGGCTCGCACCGCTGCTCGACGACGTCGACGAGCTCGTCCTGCTGGGCGACGTCTTCGACTTCCTCTTCTCGAGCATTGACCACGCCGTCGCCCAGGGCGATCCCTTCTTCGAGCTGGTCCAGCGGCGGCTCCAGGGCAAGCGGGTGGTGTTCCTCGCCGGCAACCACGACCACCACGTCGTGGTCCGGGCACTGCGCTCGCTGGTCGAGACGAAGGTTGCGACGGGGGCGGAGGGCGAGGAGCTGGCGCGGATCTTCGAAGCCGAGTACCGCGACTTCTTTCAGCGGTTCCTCGACCGCCGGCTCGACGGCGTCGATTGCCGGATGGTCTACCCGACCCACATGATCGGCGACGTGCTCCTCTGCCACGGGCACTACCTCGACGCCCACGTCGGCGGCTCGGTTCCGAATCGACTGCTCACGCGCGGGGAGTGGGCGGTGGCGGGGGGCCGCCCCGCCGACGACCTCCGGATCGAGGACTACGAGGCGGTGATCGTCCCGCTCACCGAGCTCCTCTTCACGGTCGCGCAGCTGCCGCGCGGGTGCTCGGCGCAGGAGGCGTTCCTGCATCAGTTCGAGCGCATCGGCAAGCTCCTGCGGCTCGGGGCGCTGGTCGAGCGGCAGGTCAAGCGCGCCGGCGCGAGCATCTCGGCGCGCCGCGGCCGGAGGCCATCGGACGGCGGCGGCGGTATTGCCGCCACCGCCGCCGAGATCAGTCGCGGCGACCGCCCTCCCGCCCGAGCCTCCGCTCCGAGCGCTCCGGTCCCGCTTGCCCTGGATGCATATCGGCAGGTGGTCCGCAACCTCGGCTGGGACAGGATCTCGGACAAGCTGGTGTTCGCCCACACGCATCAGCCGCTCGACGGCGCGACCGCGGATGCCGACGATGGAGTTCGCTTCTGGAACACGGGCTCGTGGATCTACGAGCCGAGCCTCGGCTCGATCGATTCCTACCTCGGCTACCTGCGGCGCGCGTGGCCCGGAACGGCAGTCCTCGTCGACACCGACGCCTCGGAGCCGCAGCTGATCGAGCTGTTGCGCGACCAGAACCCGCTGCACGGAGCGACCACGGGCACCGGCGACTTTCGCGCCGGCGTCGCCGATCAGTTCAGCGCACGGGCGCGGGCCTACGACGCGAAGCTCCCTGCCGGGGCCGGTGCCTCCGCCGCGCGAGGGCAGCGATGAGCGACCTGGGCGCTTCAACGGGCTGGGGCCTTTTGATCGGGGCGAGCCTGCTCGCGGGCGCGCTCGTGGCCGCCGGCGTGAGGCTGCCGAAGAAGGCGGCGGCGACCCTGACCGCGTTCGGCGGCGGCATCCTGTTCGCGGCGGTCGCGCTCGAGCTGGTGCCCGAAGCCGACGCCGAGGCGGGGCCGGGGCTGACGGCGCTCGGGCTGATCGCCGGCGCGCTCGTCTACGTCGGCGCCGACCGCTTCCTCAACCGCGACCACGACACGAAGATGATGCGCCAGTCGGCGCACGCCGCCTCCGCGGGCCGAGAGATGGCGATGCCGTCCGGCGGCGGGTCCGGGTCCCGCGAGGTCGCGCGCGGCGAGTCGATCGCCGCCGGGCTGTTCGTGGACGGCGTGCCCGAGTCGATCGCGCTCGGCCTGACGGTGGCGGAGGGCGAGGTCGGGATCGCGCTGCTCGCGGGGATCGTGGTCGGCAACCTCGTCGAGGCCTACGGCGCGGCGCAGCCGATCGTCGCCGGCGGGCGGTCGCGGCGCTTCGCCGTCGGCCTGCTCGGCGGCATCGGCCTCGTGCTTGCCCTCGCCACGGTCCTCGGCGGCACCGTGCTCGCCGACGCGAGCGCCGAGCTGATCGGCACCGCCCAGGCGGTGGCCGCCGGCGCGGTGCTCGCCGTCGTCTCGATCGCGATCATCCCGCACGCCTTCGAGGAGGTCAGCGGGCTGGTGGCCACCGCGACCGTGCTCGGCTTCATCGGCGGGTACCTGCTGAGCTGAGGTCCGGGGGGCCAGCCGTCGTAGAGTGGGCCCCGTGGTGGGTGACGCGATACGCGGGATCGATCTGCACGTCCACCTGCCCACCGAGGAGTGGCTGTGCGGGTGCGTCGGACCCTACCTGCCGTCGGTGGAGCGCTACTTCGGAGTCCGGCCGCAGCCACACGACGTCCCGGAGCTGGAGGCCATCTACGAGGCGGCCGGCCTCGTGGGTGTGCTGCTGGGGTGGGACGCGGAGCGGGCCACCGGGAGACCGGCGCTCGACAACGACGAGCTGGCGGCCACCTGTGCCGCCTCGGGCGGCCGCTTCATCGGTTTCGGGTCGGTCGATCCGGGGCGATCGGACGCCGTCGAGCGCGTGCGCCGGTTCCCCGAGCTCGGTTTGCGCGGCGTCAAGCTCCACCCGTCGTTTCAGGAGTTCGATCCCGCCTCTGAGGCCGTCGAGCCCTTCTTCGACGCGATCGCCGAGGCGGGTCTGATCGTGCTCACCCACGCCGGCATGAGCGGCATGGGCGCCGGCGAGCCGGGCGGCCAGGGGTTGAGGCTCGACCTCGCCCGGCCGCTGGCGCTCGATCCGGTGGCCGCCCGGCACCCGGAGATGCGGATCGTCCTCGCCCACGTCGGCTGGCCGTGGCACCTCGAGGCGCTCGCGATGGCGCTCCACAAGTCGAACGTCTACCTCGATATCTCGGGGTGGCGCTACCGCTACCTGCCCGACGAGGTCCAGCGCGAGATGCGCAGGCGCCTCAGCCGCCAGTTCTGCTTCGGCACCGACTACCCGATGTTCGAGCCGACGGCGTGCCTCGAGGAGCTCGGGCGGCTGGAGCTGCCCGAGGAGATCGAGCGGCGGGTGCTGCTCGAGAACGCCTCCGAGCTCCTCGGACTCGGCTGAGCCGGAGGGCTACAGTGCCGATCGTGGCGAGGACGTGATGCTCACACCATCGCCGGCGGGCCGGTTCAGCGCGCCGTCCCACAAGCCCGAGCGGTTCGAGTTCGAGGCCTTCGAGATCGCGCTGCACGGTCACCGTGCGATCTACCGGCGCGCCGGCGTCGGGCCGCCCGTGGTCCTGATCCACGGGATGCTGAACTCGTCCCGTCACTGGGAGGCGGTAGCGGCACACCTGGCTTCCGACTACACGGTCATCGCCCCCGACCTGCTCGGTCACGGCGACTCGGCGACCACGCAGGGCGACTACTCGCTCGGTGCGCACGCCGCCGGGATCCGCGACGTCCTGTCGGCGATCGGCCTGGACCGGGCGACGATCGTGGGCCACTCGCTCGGCGGCGGCGTCGCGATGCAGTTCTTCTACCAGTTCCCTCAGCGCTGTGAGCGACTCGTGCTCGTCTCGAGCGGCGGCCTCGGTCCCGAGGTGAGCTGGCCGCTTCGGCTCACGGCCGTGCCGGGAGCCGGTGCGTTGCTCGCCGTGGCCGCGAGCGGCCTCTCGCTTCGTGCGCTTGACTGGGGCGCGGAGCGCCTACGCGGCCGGGGCGCGGATGGAGCGACGAACCTCCGCGCCGCCGCTCGTGCGCTCGGAGAGCTCGAGGGCCCCGACTCGCGCCGTGCCTTCCTCCACACGCTGCGTTCGGTCATCGGGACCGGCGGACAGCGGGTCAACGCCTTCGACCGCCTGTACCTTGCCGGGGCGCTGCCGACCTTGATCGTCTGGGGAGGCCGCGACCGCACGATCCCGGTCGAGCATGCCTACGGAGCGCATGAGGCGATCCCGGGAAGCCGCCTGGAGATGCTGCCGGCGGCGGCGCATTTCCCCCACGTCGAGGATCCCGACGGTCTCGCCTCGGCACTACGAGACTTCCTCGCGACCACCGGCCCGGTCCGGCTCGACGCCGCGGCCTGGCGCGAGCTCCTCGACGCGGAGATCCGCCTCCGCGGCCGACATGCACCGGTGGCCCGCCGAGAAGCGGTGCGCGAGCCGGCTTGAGCGCGGGCGCGTAACGAACCGATCTCGGCCCGGACTTAAGGCGAGACTGCGAAGGCAGAGGATCGACCGACGCTCGAGAAGCCGGGCGTGGAAGGAGAACTCCGTGAGCAGCGACTACGACGTGATCATCATCGGCGGCGGAGCTGCCGGCGAGCACTGCGCCGGCCACCTGGCCGACGCCGGGAAGAAGGTCGCGCTCGTGGAGCGCGAGCTCGTGGCCGGGGAGTGCTCCTACTGGGCCTGCATCCCGTCGAAGACGCTCCTCCGCCCGGGCGAGGCGCTCCAGGCCGCCCGTGAGGCGCCGGGGGCGCGGGAGGCCCTGAACGGCGCGGTCGTCGACGCCGAGCAGGCGTTTGCCTGGCGCGACTACATGGTCTCCGACTACGACGACTCGGCCCAGGTCGCCTGGCTCGAGCAGAACGGGATCGACCTGATCCGCGGCGTCGGCCGCATCTCGGGCCCCGGGGAGGTCGCCGTTGGCGAGGAGACCTACTCCGCCGACGACATCGTGATCTCGACCGGCTCCGAGCCCGTGATCCCGCCGATCGACGGGTTGCGGGAGCTCGGTGGCGTGTGGACCAACCGCGAGGCGACCGGGCTGAAGCAGGTGCCCGAGCGGCTGCTCGTGCTCGGCGGCGGGCCGGTCGGCGTCGAGATGGCGCAGGCGGTCAGCCGCATGGGCGCCTCGGTGGCGCTCGTCGAGGGGATGGACCACGTGCTCGCGCGCGAGCCGAAGCCGCTGGGCGACGCGCTCGGGGCGGCGCTCACCGCCGAGGGGATCGAGCTCCACTTCGGCCAGCACGCTTCGGAGGCGCGGCGCGAGGGTGAGAACTACGTGCTCGCCTTCCCGGATGGCAAGGAGCTGCGCGGCGACAAGTTGCTCGTCGCGACCGGTCGCCGCCCGCGGTCGGCCGACATCGGGCTCGAGACCGTCGGCATCGAGTCCGGTGGACGTGGAGTCGAGGTCGATTCGCGGATGTCGGCGGGCGACGGCATCTGGGCGATCGGCGACGTGACTGGGATCTGGCCGCTGACCTACGTCGGCAAGTACCAGGGCCGGGTCGCCGCCGCGAACATCCTCGGGAATATGCGCGAGGCGAACTACGACGCCGTGCCGCGCGTGGTGTTCACCGATCCGCAGGCGGCCGCCGTCGGCGAGTCGGAGGGGGCGCTCACCGCCACCGTGCCGGTGTCCGGCGTGCCGCGCGCCGCCACCTACTCGCGCGCGTACGCGGACAGCCCAGGCTTTTTGACGCTGGTCTCCGACGG
>JBPCMT010000022.1:0-4880 GCA_051001995.1 Thermoleophilaceae bacterium | reverse complement strand
GGCCAAGCTCCGCCTTGCTTGCTTCGAGTGGCTTGGCGCCCCCGGATGGGCGCCCCTCACGGATGCGGCGGAGACCGCGCGCGCGGCCGGGCTGCTGGTGATCGCGGACGGCAAGCGCGGCGACGTTCCAGTCACGGCGCGCGCGTACGCCCAGGCGCTCGTCGGCGAGACGCCCGGTCCCTACGGTGCCGTTCCTGGGTTGGGGGCCGACGCGTTCACCGCCAACCCGCTGCTCGGGCGCGACTCGCTCGAGCCGCTCGTGGCCGCGGCGCGCGACCGCGGCGCCGCGTGCCTCTGTCTCGTGCGCACATCCAACCCCGGCGCGGGCCAGCTGCAGGACGTGCCGGCCCCGACCGAGCCGCTCCACGAGGCGCTCGCCCGGCTGGTGGACGAGCTCGGGGCGGACTCGGTCGGCGGCGGCGGGCTGTCCGCGGTCGGCGCTGTGGTCGGTGCCACGACCCCCGGGCTGATCGCCCGGCTGCGGGAGCTGATGCCCCACGCCATTCTGCTTCTCCCCGGCGTCGGCGCCCAGGGCGGGGGGGTGGAGGCGCTCGGCCCGGCCTTTCTCCCCGGCCCGGCAGCCGGTCTCCTGACCGCCTCGCGGTCGATCGTCGACGCCCACGTCGAGCGCGGCGGCGATCCGGCCGCGGCGGCCGCAGAGTCGGCGGAGGCGCTGCGGGCGGCGGCGTGGGCCGTCGCGGGGGCCGCAAAGCCTCCAGGAGGGTGACCGCCGAGGGTCCGCCCCCGGGCAGGTCGCCGCGCCGCGAGCGGCTCCACGAAGCCCCCGCAAACGAGCAACTCGCGCTGGCCTCTCGGTACCATCCGCCTGGCGATGATCGAGCGCGCTCGGAGCCCACTGCGTTTTCTCGCTCCCATTGCCCTGATCGCCGCGACGCTGATCGTGTATGTCGTCGTGACGGGCTCGGTCGGAGGCGGGGAGGAGGAGCCGACCGCGACCAACTCGGCGGTGCAGCGGTTGGAGGGAGATCGCGAGAAGAAGCCCGATTCCTCCGAGCCCGAGACCTACGAGATCCAGAGCGGCGACACGCTCGACGCGATCGCCGCCGACACCGGGGTGAGCGCCGAGAAGATCGAGAAGCTGAACCCCGACCTGGATCCCCAGGCGCTGATCGCCGGGCAAGAGCTGACGCTTCGCGAGTGAGGCGGGCCGTGCGCCGCTCGCGGGCGGTGCGGGGGCTCGTCCAGGCGGTGCTCGCGATGCTGGCCGGCCTGGCCTGCCTGGCCGGCGCCGGTCAGGCCGCGGCGAGCGAGCGCCCGGCCGCGGCCGCGACCGACGTCCCGGCCGAGGCCTCGATCGTCGTGGACGCCGAGTCGGGCACGGTGATCGCCGCCGACGACCCAGGCGAGCGGCGGCCGATCGCGAGCACCACGAAGCTGATGACGGCGCTGCTGACGCTCGAGCGCGCCGACCCAGCCGAGGTGATCGCCGCAGGCGGCTACGACCCCGCGCCGATCGAGTCGCAGATCGGCCTGGCGGAGGGCGAGCGCCTGGCCGTCCGCGACCTGCTCGTGGCGCTCCTGCTCGAGAGCGCGAACGACGCCGCCGTGACGCTCGCGGAGGGGGTCGAGGGCTCGGTGGACGAATTCGTCGCGGAGATGAACGAGCGCGCCGAGAAGCTCGGGCTCGACGACACGAGCTACGCGAACCCGATCGGCCTCGACGATCCCGCCAACTACTCGACCGCGAGCGACCTGGCGGCGCTCGCCACCCGCCTGATGAGAGACGAGCTGTTCCGCGACATCGTCGAGGAGCCGAGCCTTCCGCTTCGCAGCGGCGACGTGCCGCGCGTCGTCGAGAACCGCAATGGCCTCGTGGGCGAGGCGCCGCTGGTGGACGGTGTGAAGACCGGCCACACGCTCGGCGCCGGCCACGTGCTCGTCGGCTCGGCCTCCGACGACGGCCACCGCGCCATCAGCGTGGTGCTCGGCGCCGCGAGCGAGGCGGCGCGCGACGAGGCGACGCTCGATCTCCTGCGCTACGGGCTGGACCAGATCGTGGATCGGCGCGTCGTGCGCGCCGGCGAGCCGCTCGCGCGCGCCGCTGTCGCCGAGGACGCCGGCGAGCCGGGCGCGCTGGCGCCCGCTCGGCCGGCCACCGTGACCGTGGTGCGCGGCGAGCGGGTCAGGACGCGCGTGCTCGCGCCCGATCTGCTCGAGGGTCCGCTCCCCGCGGGGGAGCGCGTGGGCTCGGTCCGCATCCTGCTGCGCGGGGAGGTCGCGCGACGGGTGCCGCTCGTGACCGCCGACGCGGTGCCGGCGCCCAGCGCGGCGCGGCGGGTCCGAAACGCCGTCGAGGACAACCCGCTGCCCGTCGTCGCGGGGGCGATGCTGCTGGTCGTCGCCGCGGCCTTTATCGTGACGCGAGCCCGCCGCCGCAGACGCGCGGGCGCGACCGCATGATCATCACCGTCACGCTCAACGCCGCGATCGACAAGACGCTCGCGGTGCCGAACTTCCGCCTCGGGAGACGCCACCGGGCGATCGAGCAGCGCGCGCTCGCCGGCGGCAAGGGCGTCAACGTCGCCCGTGCCCTCAAGGGCCTCGGACAGCCGGTGATCGCGACCGGGTTCGCCGGCGGCCCCACGGGGACGCGCATCATCGAGCAGCTCACCGAGGAGGCAATCCTCAACGACTTCGTGCGGATCCGCGAGGAGTCGCGGACCTCGACGGCCGTGGTGGACCCCGCGTCCGGAGAGCAGACCGAGATCAACGAGTACGGCCCCCAGGTGAGCGAGGCGGAGCTCGACCTCTTCCGCGACAAGCTGCTCTACCTCGCCAAGGGCGCCGGCGTCTGCGTGTTCTGCGGCAGCCTGCCCGGCGGGGCGCCCGGCTCGTTCTACGCTGACCTCGTTCAGGCGCTGCGCAAGCTCGGCGTGACGACGGTGCTCGACTCAGAAGGTGAGGCGCTCGACCTGGCGACGCGCGCCGAGCCCACGGTCGTGACCCCGAACGAGATCGAGGCCGAGGAGCTGGTGGGTCACGAGTTCGCCGACGACGACGACCGCCTCACGGCCGTCTCCGAGATCGTCGCGCTCGGGGCGCGCGAGGCCGTGATGACGCTCGAGACAGGCTGCATCGCGCTCGTAGAGGATCCGAGCGCGGTCGCTCACCCCGACTCGCGCCGCCGCCTCTACCGCTGCGCTCTCGAGCCCGCCGACACTCCCGTCTCGGCGGTCGGCTCCGGCGACGCGTTCCTCGCCGGTTACGTGGCCGCGCGCTACGGCGGGCGTGCCGCCGAGGACGGGCTCCGGTTCGCCGTTGCGTGCGGCGCGGAGTCCACGCAGCACTTCGGCGCGGGCGTCATCGACGTGCGGGCGGTCGAGCGGCTGGCAGCGGACGTGGCGGTCGAGGCTCTGCCCGAGCCCGCGCTCGAGCCACGCGGGTAGGCGTCGCGACGGGCCTCACGGCTTCGGAGGAAGTGAGCGCGCGTACGCGACGCCGCGCCTGACCCAGGGCTCAAGCTGGCGCTTGGTACGCACCCCTTCCGCGTCGACTCGTAACCAGCCCTGCATCGCACGGCCGCGCATCTCGAATCGCCCGGCGTGCGGCTTGGTGACGAGGGCATCAGTCTGCGCGGGGTCGACGCGCACCATCAGGCCGCCCTGGCCGCTGGCTGCGACCGACATGTTGCCCCCGACGAGGAAGGCCAACCCCCCGAACATCCGCTTCTCGGTGACATCGGCATCGCCGGCGATCAGCTCACGAATGCGGTTTGCGAGTTCTTCGTCGTAGGCCACGCGTAGCATCATCCCCCTGCGGGGCGATTGCTCGGGGGAGGCAACGGTCGCCCTCGTCCGGCACCCTCGGTAGCCGATCCTTCATTAGGGGGCCGACTGTCTCCGCATGCTTCGAGGCCCCGTCATTCCTCGATCGCCATGCGCTGTACGAGATCCCCACCGAAGTCGTAGACGTGGTGGCCCTCCTCGTCGGCTAGCACCCTTCCCGCCTCGTCGCGAGCGACTAGGTGGACCGCGACCTCGATCTTGCCGTCGGGGCGCTCGTTGACGGCGGTCGGCTCGGCGGTCGAGTCGATCGCGGCCCACTGGCGTTCCCAGTAGTCGCGGACAGCGTCGTGGCCGACGACGCGGCCGCCCTCCCAGCCGTTGGCCCAGTCGACGTCGGGGGCCATGGCGGCGAGGGCGGAATCGATGTCCCGCGTGTTGAAGGCCTGGTACGGGGAGCGCAGCAGCTCCTCGCGTTGCGGGTGAGGCATGATCCTCTCTCCTTCCTCACTTGACGTATCGCCGTTACAGGGGGTGAGGTTGCCCTATACGGACGCCTTCTCGAACCCGGGGGCGATCTCGACCGCTCCGGCTACGGCGCGCGAACGGGATCCGGACGGGGCCGCATACGTGATCTAGACTGGTCTGCTCCATCCGCCGCCGAACCTAGGATGCCGTCATGGAAGTAGAGATCGGCCGGGGCAAGAAGGGCCGTCGCGCCTTCGGCTTCGATGACATCGCCGTCGTCCCGTCGCGCCGCACGCGCGACCCGGACGACATCGACATCACCTGCACGATCGGGCCCTACCGGTTCGAGTTGCCGCTGCTCGCCGCCGCGATGGACGGCGTCGTGTCGCCCGCCACTGCCGGCGTCGTCGGCTCGCTCGGCGGCCTCGCCGTGCTCAACCTCGAGGGCATCTGGACGCGCTACGAGGACCCCGACTCGGAGCTTGCTCGGATCGCGACCTACCCGTCGGACGTGGCCACGACCGAGATGCAGCGGATCTACGCGGCGCCGATCCGAGAGGACCTCGTCGAGCGACGGATCCGCGAGGTAAAGGAGCAGGGCGTCGTCTGCGCCGCCTCGCTCACGCCCCAGCGCGTCACCAGCCACTACGAGGCCGCGCTCGAGGCCGG
>JBPCMT010000021.1:0-48033 GCA_051001995.1 Thermoleophilaceae bacterium | reverse complement strand
CCGATCAGAAGGGCGCTCGGCGTGCGAACGGTGTTCAACTTTCTTGGGCCGCTCACCAATCCTGCTGGCGCGACGCGCCAGCTCATCGGCGTGTCCGACCGTGCCCATCTCGACACGATTGCCCTGGTGCTCGGCGAGCTCGGAGGCAACAGCGCGCTGGTAGTGTCGAGCGAGGATGGGCTCGACGAGATCAGCGCCTCCGGCGCGACGCGCGCCGTGGAGCTGAGGGAAGGTAGGACGCGGGAGCTCACCCTCACGCCCGAGGACGCCGGCCTGGAGCGTGTGCCGCTCGACCGGCTCCGACCGGGCACGCCCGAGCAGAACGCCGCGATCGCGCGCGCCGTGCTGGACGGCGGCCGCGGCCCGGAGCGCGCCACCACCGTCGTGAACGCCGGCGCGGCGCTGTACGTGGCCGGATGCTCGGGGTCGCTGGCGGACGGGGTTCGCCGCGCCGAGCAGACGATCGACTCCGGCGCGGCCGCGGCCGCGCTCGCCGGCTTCGTGGAGCGGTCCACGGAGCTGGCGCCGCGGTGAGCGTTCGCCTCGAGCGCCTGCTCGACGCGACCCGCGACCGTCTGGAGCGGGCGCGGCGCGAGCGACCGTTCGAGGAGCTCGAGAGGCTCGCCGTCGCGGCCGAGCCGCGCCCGTTCCGCGAGGCGCTCTCGCGGCCCGGGACGTCGCTCGTCGCCGAGTACAAGCGCCGCTCACCGTCGGCGGGCGCAATCCGCGAGGGCGCCGGCGTCGGCGAGGTCGTCGGCGCGTACGAGCGCGGCGGGGCGGTCGCGCTCTCGGTCCTGACCGACGAGCGCCACTTCGGCGGTTCGCTGGCGGACCTCGAGGAGGCGCGCGCGGCGGTCGAGCTGCCGATCCTGCGCAAGGACTTCACCTTGGATCGCTATCAGCTCTACGAGGCGAAGGCCGCCGGCGCCGACGCGGTGCTCCTGGTCGCGCGGACGCTCGGCCGCGCGGAGCTCGACGCGCTCCATGCGGAGGCTCGCGACCTGGACCTCGACGTCGTCGTCGAGGTCCACTCGTGGGCCGATCTGGAGGTGGCGCTCGAGCTCGACGTCGACGTGATCGGCGTCAACAACCGTGACCTCGACGACTTCAGCGTCGATCTCCGGCGCACGTTCGAGCTGCTGCCCGACGTGCCCGCCGGAAAAACAGTCGTCTCCGAGTCGGGCATCGTCTCGCGCGCCGACGTCGAGGAGCTGGAGGCCGTGGGCGTGGATGCGGTCCTGGTCGGCGAGGCGCTCATGCAGGCGTCCGACCCGGAGGTCGCGGTGCGCGAGCTCGCCGGCGACGAGCAGCTCGACAGCTGACCGCGTCGGTTTAGGCCGCTCTTACGTGGGGCAACTACAACGGTCTCCGTGACTCGCATCGGCCGCACCTCCAACGTGCTCGCCGGCCTGGCCGGTGGGCTCCTGGTCGCGATCGTCGCGCTCGTGCTGATCGCCACCGGGGCGATCGACACGAGCGACGAGAGCCAGGACACCGCGCTCGCGCCGCAGCCGCTCACCGAGCCCGCGTCCGATGAGGGTGGGGGAGGCGAGGGTCTGACCGTCAACGAGATCTACGACCGCGCGAACCCCGGCGTCGTGTTCGTCGAGGCCCAGGGCACCGCGGGCGAGTCCCCGTTCGGGCTTCCGCCCGAGCGTGGCGGAACCGCGTCCGGCACCGGCTTCGTCCTCGACGGCGAGGGCTACGTGCTCACGAACGCCCACGTGGTGGACCGTGCCGACGAGGTGACGATCACCTTCGGCGACGACGAGCAGGTGCCGGCCGAGATCGTCGGCACCGACCTCTCGAGCGACCTTGCGGTGCTCAAGGTGGACCCGGACGAGGTCGAGCTTCGGCCCGTCCCGCTCGGCGAGTCGGCCTCCGCGGACGTCGGCGACCCGGTGGTCGCGATCGGCAGCCCGTTCGGCTTCGAGAGCACCGTCACCACCGGCATCGTCTCGGCGATCCAGCGTGAGATCACGGCGCCGAACGGCTTCTCGATCGACGAGGTGATCCAAACCGACGCCTCGATCAACCCCGGCAGCTCCGGCGGTCCGCTGCTCGACGCCCGCGGTCGTGTGATCGGGATCAACTCGCAGATCGCGACCGGGGGGACCAGCGGCTCGGTGGGCATCGGCTTCGCGGTGCCGATCGACACCGCCAAGGAGATCATCCCGCAGCTCAAGGAGGGCGGCGAGGTAGAGCGCGCGTTCCTCGGGGTGACCACGACCGACGTGACCGCGACGATCGCCGAGGACCTCAACCTCGAGACCGACCAGGGCGCGCTGGTGCAGGACGTCGTGCCGGACGGCCCCGCCGACAAGGCCGGCCTGAAGGCCGGGAACACCGAGACGGCCCAGGGGCTGGTGGCCGGCGGCGACATCATCGTCACCGTCGACGGGGCCGAGATCACCGAGTCGGCTGACGTCGCCGCGGCGATCGAGGACAACCAGCCCGGCGACACCGTCGAGATCGAATTCGTCCGCGGCGGCGAGACAGAGACGGTGGACGTCGAGCTCGGGGAGCGTCCGACGCGCGTCGGCCCCGCCTCCGGCGGCGGCGGCGGCGGCGGGCTTCCCTTCCCGCTTCCGTAGCTCGCGCTCGCCGAGGGCCCGGTCCCCGGGCGCGCGTGGTCTGAGACCATTGACCGCGTGACCAACGTCAAGATCTGCGGTCTCACGACGCTCGAGGACGCCCACCACGCCGTCGACCTCGGCGCCTGGGCGATCGGGCTGATCTTCGTTCGCGAGAGCCCGCGCTCCTGCGAGCTCGGGACGGCCGAGGCGATCGGCGCCGCGCTTCGCCGCCGGACGCTCGTCACCGGAGTGTTCGTCAACGCGCCGCTGGACGAGGTCGCGCTGGCGGCGGACCGCTGCTCGCTCGGGATGGTCCAGCTCCACGGCGACGAGGGCCCCGCCTACTGCCGCGAGGTCGCCCGCCGAACCGGATGCAGAGTGATGAAGGCGGCGCGGGTCAGGGACGCGGCAGCCATCCGCGCCCTCGAGCCGTTCCGGGTCGACTACCACCTCCTCGACGCGCATGCCGCCGGCCGGCGCGGGGGGACGGGCGAGACCTTCGCCTGGGAGCTGGCCGCGTCGCGCCCGGGCGCGACGCCGCTCGTCCTATCGGGCGGCCTGACCGCGGACAACGTCGCCGCCGGGATCCAGGCCACGCGCCCGTTCGCCGTCGACACCGCCAGCGGCACCGAGGCGGCGCCGGGGCGCAAGGACCCGCGCAAGCTCCAGGCCTTCTTCCGGGCGGTAGCGGCGGCCGACGCGGCGGCGGCGCCGGATGTCCCGCCCGCGGAGGGCGAGGGGGAGCCGCAAGCCGCGGAGGCGGTCGAGCCCGCCGAGGCGCGGTCGTGACCGAGCGAGCCGCGAGCGCCGCGTCGCCCGCGGCCGGGGCCGCGCGCCGCTTCGGCCGCTACGGCGGCCGCTACGTGCCGGAGACGCTGATACCGGCGCTCGACGAGCTCGAGCGCGAGTGGGCGTCCGCCCGCTCGGATGCCGGCTATCGCGCCGAGCTCGACGCGCTGCTCGCCGGCTACGCCGGCCGCCCGACGCCGATCTACCGCGCGTCGCGCCTGTCCGCGGCCGTCGGTCGTGAGGTGTGGCTGAAGCGCGAGGACCTGCTCCACACGGGCGCCCACAAGATCAACAACGCGCTCGGTCAGGCGCTGCTCGCCCGGCGGATGGGAAAGCGCAGGGTGGTGGCCGAAACGGGCGCCGGCCAGCACGGCGTGGCGGCGGCGACCGCGTGCGCGCTGCTCGGGCTCGAGTGCGTCGTCTACATGGGCACCGAGGACATGCGCCGCCAGCGGCCGAACGTCGAGCGGATGCGGCTGCTCGGCGCGGACGTGGCGGCCGTCGAGGCGGGGGCGCGCACGCTCAAGGAGGCGGTCAGCGAGGCGATCCGCGATTGGGTCGCCAGCTTCGACCACACCCACTACCTGATCGGGTCGAGTGTCGGGCCGGCTCCGTACCCGGCGCTCGTGCGCGACCTCCAGCGCGTGATCGGCGACGAGGCGCGCGCCCAGCTGCTCGCCTCCCGTGGCCGGCTGCCCGATCGCGTGCTCGCGTGCGTGGGCGGCGGCTCCAACGCGATCGGCACCTTCACCGCCTTCCTCGGCGACGATGCGGTCGAGCTGGTCGGAGTCGAGGCCGGGGGCGAGGGGCTCGAGTCGGGTCGCCACGGCGCGCCGCTCGCCACCGGCGCAAGCGGCGTGCTCCACGGAGCGCTGGCCGCGGTCCTCCAGGACGACGACGGGCAGATTCTCGAGGCGCACTCGGTCTCCGCCGGCCTCGACTACCCCGGTGCCGGCCCCGAGCACGCCTACCTGCGCGACGCGGGCCGGGTGCGCTACGACGCGGTCGAGGATGAGGATGCGCTCGCGGCCTTCCGGCGCATGGCGGAGCTCGAGGGCATCGTCCCGGCGCTCGAGCCCGCGCACGCGATCGCCTGGCTGCTGCTGCATCCCGGGCCGCCGGACGGGCTCGACCTCGTGACGCTGTCCGGCCGCGGCGACAAGGACCTCGCCGAGGCGCTCGAGCGCCCCGGCGGTGGCCCGGCTTGACTGAGCTCGCCGGCGCGGCGGCGGCCGGGGGGTCGACCAACGGCGCGGGGAGCGCGCCCACCGGCGACGCGGCTCCGGCGGTGGGGGAGCAGCGGATCGCGGCGGCGTTCGCAGGCCACTCCCGCCGCGCCGCGCTGATGCCGTACCTGATGGGCGGCTTCCCGGACGAGCCGGGCTCGGCGCGCGCGGCCGAGGCCTGCGCCGAGGCGGGCGCCGACCTGATCGAGCTCGGCGTGCCGTTCTCGGACCCGCTCGCGGATGGCCCGGCGATCCACGCGGCGGGCACCCGTGCGCTCGCCGCCGGCGCGACCGTCGACGGCGTGCTGCGCGTCTGCGAAGCGGTGGCGCCGCGCCTTCCGGTCGTGCTGATGGTCTACGTGAACGCCGTGCTCGCGGGCGGAGCCGACGCGTTCTGCCGCCGGGCCGCCGATGCCGGGGCCGCCGGGATGATCGTCCCCGACCTTCCCCACGAGGAGGCCGGCGAGCTGCGCGCGGCCTGCCGCGCGCCTGGGCTGGCGCTGGTGCCGCTCGCGGCGCCGAGCAGCACCGACGAGCGGCTGCGCGACATCGGCGCCGAGGCGCGCGGCTTCGTGTACGCGGTCTCGCTCGCCGGCACCACGGGCGAGCGCGGCGAGCTGCCGGCTGACCTTCCCGGGACCGTGGAGCGCGTCCGGGCCGCCACGACTGTCCCGGTGGCGGTCGGCTTCGGGATCTCGACCGGCGAGCAGGCCCGGCGCGTGGCCGACCTCGCCGACGGCGTGATCGTGGGGAGCCGCATCGTCCGTGCCGCCGAGGAGGGCGGAGCGGAGGCGGTGCGCGACGTCGTTGCCTCGCTCGCGCGCGCGCTCGCGTGAGGCACGCGCTCGCCCCGTGCCGGCCACGGGCTCTTCGGTAGGGTCCGCCCGTGGTCACCGTGCAGCATGCGATCCGCACCGCCAAGGAGGTGGTTCGCTAGGTGGCGCTGCTCGTCGCCCTGACCGCCGGGCTCGCCCTCTGGATCGTGGGCTGGGCGTTCGGGATCAAGGCCATCGATGGCTTCCTCGTGGTGATCGCGCTCCTCCTCGTCGCGTTCACGACGCGCCTGCTCGCCCCGTTCGTGCGCGAGCAGCTCGGCCGCGAGTAGCTTCCGGCCGACCACCCGCGGCGGCCGCGCCCCGCCGGGCCCGGCCGGCTACCCGAAGAAGGCCGCGGCCACCTCGTAGTCCTCGACCGGGACGGTCCGAAGCTGGGCGACGGCGTCCGCCAGCGGCGCGAGCTCGATGCGCATCGAGCGCAGGGCGGGCATCATCCCCCAGCGGCGATCGGTGGCGGCGTCGACCGCCGCTATCCCGAGCCGGGTCGCCAGCACCCGGTCGAAGGCCGTCGGGGTGCCGCCGCGCTGGATGTGGCCGAGGACGGTCGTGCGGGTCTCGAAGCCCGTGCGGTCCTCGATCTCGCGCTCGAGGCGCTGGCCGACGCCGCCGAGCCGGACGTGGCCGAACTCGTCGGTGTCGCCGTCGCGGCCCTCCACCCCGCCGTCTTGCGAGACCGCCCCTTCGGCCACGACCACGATCGAGAAGTAGCGGCCGCGCGAATGGCGACGGCGCAGGAGCCGGCACACCTCGTCGATGTCGAACGGGCGCTCCGGGATCAGGATCACGTCCGCGCCTCCCGCGAGGCCGGCGTGGAGGGCGATCCAGCCGGCGTGACGGCCCATGACCTCCACCACGAGGATCCGGTGGTGGCTCTCGGCGGTCGTGTGCAGCCGGTCGATCGCGTCGGTCGCCACCTGCACCGCGGTGTCGAACCCGAAGGTCAGGTCAGTCGCGCCGATGTCGTTGTCGATCGTCTTCGGGACGCCCATCACCGGCAGCCCGCTCTCGAAGAGGCGCGAGGCCACGCCGAGCGTGTCCTCGCCGCCGATCGCGATCAGCCCGTCGAGGTGCAGCGTGCGCATGTTCTCCGCGATCCGCGCCGCGCCGTCGGCCTCCTTCAGGGGGTTGGTGCGCGACGATCCGAGGATCGTGCCGCCGCGCGGCAGGATCCCGCGGGTCGACTCGATCGTCAGCTCCTGGTAGGCGTTCTCGAGCGGGCCGCGCCAGCCGTCGCGAAAGCCCACGATGGTGTGCCCGTAGCGGTCGATCCCCTTGCGGACGATCGCGCGGATGACCGCGTTGAGGCCGGGGCAGTCGCCGCCACCGGTTAGGAGGCCGATTCGCATCAGTGCAGGGGGACGCTCCGCATCGGGGGAAAATACCCAGCGCTTGCACGGCGGGTGGATAACTCACTAGGATGCGCGCCAGATCTAGAACTTGTTCAAGGAGGGGATTTTCTTGCGAGCACGATGGTGGGCGGTTGTTAGCTGTCTCTTGGCCGCGATGGCATTCGGCGTGAGCGCGTGCGGCGACGATGAGGAGAGCGGCGGATCGGAGCCGACCGGCGGGGAGGCGCAGCTCGATCTCGTGGTCGGCGACTCGATCCCGCTGAGCGGCGACCTGGCCGATTTCGGCCCGCCCGGCCAGAAGGCCGCCGACCTCGCGATCCAGGAGATCCAGTCCGCGATCGACGAAGTGGGGGTCGACCACACCGTCGAGGTCGTCCATGAGGACAACGGCGGCGGCGCCGACCAGCAGGCGGCGGTGCAGGCCGCGCGCAAGTTGGTCGACTCCGACGGCGCGAGCTGCATCGCGGGCGCGTGGGCGTCCGCGGACACGATTCCGACCGCCGAGTCGGTCGCGATCCCCGAGCAGGTCCCGCTGATCTCGCCGGCTTCCACGAGCGACGAGATCACCGGCCTCGAGGACGACGGCGTCGTCAGCCGGACCTCCCCGCCGGACTCGTTCCAGGGCCCGACGCTGGCGCAGTTCCTCGACGACGAGCTGGGCGGGGCGGACGGCAAGACCGTCAACGTCGGCGCACGCAACGACGCCTACGGCCAGGGGCTCGCCGACACCTTCGGCGCCGGCTGGGAGGAGCTCGGGGGCACGATCGGCGAGGAGGTCATCTACGACACCAAGCTGCCGAGCTACGACACGGAGGCTGGGCAGATCACGTCGGGCAACCCGGACGCTACGGTGATCATCGACTTCCCGGAGACCTACAACAAGGTCGGCCCCGCGCTGGCGCGGGCCAACTTCGACCCGGAGACCACGTTCGTCACCGACGGCCTGATCTCGGGCGATCTCGTCAAGAGCGCGGGCGAGGAGGCCGTGGTCGGCCTTCGGGGCACCGCCCCCGGCGCGCCCGATCAGGGCGAGGCGTCGGCTGCGTTCGACAAGGCCTACAAGGCGGCGGAGCCGAAGGACGTCGATCGCATGACGTTCGACGCCCAGAACTTCGACGCCGTGGTCCTTTGCTACCTGGGCGCGGTCGCGGCCGGCAGCACGGACGGCGCTGCGATCGCGGAGCAGATCCAGGCGATCAGCGCCGCCGGCGGGACGAAGTACACCCCCGAGCAGCTCCCGGAGGCGATCGAGGCGCTGCAGAACGGCGAGGACATCAACTACGAGGGTGCGTCCGGCCCGATCGAGCAGGACGAGGCCGGGGACGCCACCGCGGGCGTCTACGACATCTTCGAGTTCGGTCCCGACGGTGCGCCGGAGCCGATCGACCAGGTGCCGGTGGCCGAGCAGGAGTAATCAGGGACGGATCGCCCGCGGGGTGACCGCGCCGCGGGCAGGGGTTGAGGGAAACGGCCGGGTCTAGGACCCGGCCGTTTCGTCTTGCTCGAGCTTCTCCGGCTCGTCGACGCGGGCCGTGCCGCCCAGGTAGAGCTCGGCGACCTTGGGGTCGTCGAGCAAATCCTTGCCGGGCCCCTCGAAGCGGTCCTGGCCGAGGTCCAGGACGTAGCCGCGGTGCGACATCGCGAGCGCCCGCCGGGCGTTCTGCTCGACCATCACGATCGTCACGCCGGCACGGTTGACGTCCTCGATCTTCTGGAAGATCGCCTCGACGAAGGCGGGCGCGAGGCCGGCGGACGGCTCGTCGAGGAGCAAAACCCGCGGCTCGGGCATCATCGCGCGGGCCATCGCGACCATCTGGCGCTCGCCGCCGCTCATGGTCGCCGCGCGCTGGCGCTTGCGCTCGTCGAGGCGGGGGAAGATCTCGTACATGCGTTCGATCTGCTCGCCGGTCTTCGAGCGGTCGAGCGAGCCCATCTCGAGGTTCTCCTCGACCGTCAGCGTCGGGAACACGTTGTCGAGCTGCGGGACGTAGCTGAGTCCCTGCTGGCAGCAGTGATGCGGCTTCTGGCCGCTGATGTCCTCGCCGCGGAAGACGATTCGCCCCTTGCGCGGGCGCAGCAGCCCGAAGATCGTCTTGATCAGCGTGGACTTGCCGGCGCCGTTGGGGCCGATGACGGTTACGATCTCGCCCTCCTTGACGCGGATCGAGACGCCGTTGAGGATGTCGACCTCCGGCAGGTAGCCGGCCACGACGCCCTCGGTCGCGAGCAGGGCGCCGTCGGACGGCCCGTCGGTCCGTGCGCCGTTGCCGGACTCGGCGCTCACGCCGTCGCGCCGAGGTAGGCGTCGATCACGGCCTGGTCCCTTCGTACCTCGTGCGGCTCGCCCTGGGCGATCACCCGCCCCTCGGCCATAACGACGACGCGATCGGAGTGGTTCATCACCACCTCCATGTCGTGCTCGACGAACAGGAACGTGACGCCTTCCTCCGCGCGCAGCCGCTGCATGTGGTCGAGCAGGCGCCGGCCAAGGGTGGGGTTGATCCCGGCCATCGGCTCGTCGAGCAGCAGGAAGCGCGGCCTGGCCATCAGCGCCCGTGAGAGCTCCAGCAGCTTGCGCTGTCCGCCGGACAGCGTGCCGGCGTAGTCCTCGGCGAGCTTCGTCAGGTTGAAGACCTCGAGCAGCTCAATCGCCCGCTCGCGTACCGCGCGCTCGCGGCGGCGGCTCGCACGCGGTCGAAAGACGACGTTCCCGAGACGCTCGCCGGGCTGATCGGGGGCCGCGAGCATCATGTTGTCGATCACCGACATGCGCCGCAGCGCCTTTGTGATCTGGAAGGTCCGCACCATGCCGAGCCGGGCGATCGCGTAGGGCGGGCGGCCCAGCACCGGCTTGTCCTGGAACGTCGCGCGGCCCCCGTCGGGACGGTAGAAGCCGGTGATGACGTTGAAGAACGTCGTCTTGCCGGCGCCGTTGGGGCCGATCAGCGCGGTGATCGAGCCCTCGCGAACGCTCATCGTGGCCCCATTCACCGCGCGGATGCCGCCGAAGCGCTTGACGACGTCCTCGGCCGCGAAGATCGGCCGCCCGTTCGTCTCGGACGGTGGCTCGGGCGAGGCTGTCGCGACCGGCTGCGGCGCCGCCTCAGTCACCCAGCACCATCTCCTGGCGCTTGCCGAACATGCCCTGCGGGCGGAAGGCCATCAGGAGGATCAGCACCAGGCCGAGGACGATGAACTGAAGTGCGCGAATCTGCACCTCGTCGAACGGCAGCTCCAGGAAGCGAAGCCCCTCGAAGAGCGTCCAGAAGACGATCGAACCGACCGCGACGCCCCAGTAGCTCGCGAGGCCGCCCAGGACCAGCACGGCGTACCCGAGGAAGGTGAAGATCGGCAGGAACTCGTCGGGGATGATGAAGCGCAGGTTGAGCGCCAGGAAGAAGCCGGCGATCGCGCCGAGCGCCGCGGCGATCGCGAGCGACTGGAGCTTGTAGGCGAAGGCGTTCTTGCCGAGCGCGCGGGCGGCGTCCTCGTCTTCACGGACAGCCCTGAGCACCCGCCCCCACGGGGTCTTCTGGAGCGCGGTCAGGGCGATTATCAACACAATCGCGACGCCCCAGACGACCAGGAACAGCGGGAACAGCGTCTCGGGGTTGGTCCAGCCGAGGCTCTCGAGCCCGCTGAGGATCGAGTCCGAGACGTCGTCCCAGTCGTTGTCGAAGCCGAAGATCCCCTGGGCCCCGCCGGTCAGGTCGCGGGCGTTGAGCGCGAACAGGCGCAGGGCCTCCGCCGCGGCGATCGTCGCGATCGCCAGGTAGTCGGTGCGCAGCCGCAGCGCCGGGAGCCCGATGAGCAGCCCGAATGCGATCGTGATCAGGATCGCGATCGGCAGCGCCAGCCAGAACGAGAGCTCGGCATCGGTGACGAGGATCGCCATCGAGTAGGCGCCGATCGCCATGAATCCGGCCTGTCCGAAGTTGAAGATCCCGGTGAAGCCGACGTTGATCTGGAGGCCGAGCGCGAAGATCGTGTAGGTGCCGGCCAGGATGCCGACGCCGGTCCAGAAGCCGAGGCTCGCGAAGGCCTCGAGGTCGATCGCGAGCGGGAGGGTGGGGAGGAGCTCGGTCATACGGTCCGCGCCTGCCCGAAGATGCCCTGCGGACGGACGACCAGGACGATGATCAGCACCAGGAAGCCGACGCCGAGCTTGAAGCCCGGATCGATGAAGAAGGTGGACCACTCGATCACGACGCCGAGGATGATCCCGCTCGCGAGCGCCCCGAAGGCGTTGCCGATCCCGCCGAGCACGACCGCGGCGAAGATCGGCAGCAGGAACTCGAAGCCGAGCTCTGGCTGCACCTGGGTGACGGCGCCCGCGAACACGCCGGCGAGGCCGGCGGATCCCGCGGCGAAGACCCACGTGTAGAGGATCACGCGCGACGTGTCGATCCCCGACGTCTCGGCGAGCTCGAGGTTGTCCGACAGCGCACGCATTCGCTTGCCGAGCAGCGTGTAACGCAGCATCAGGCCGGTGGCGAGCAGCACGACGAAGCCGACCCCGATCACGACCAGGAACGTGCGGCCGATGCTCAGGCCGAGGAAGTCAGCGGTCGCGGTGTTGTTCACGTCGAGCTGGCGCAGCTCGGTGCCGAAGGCGAACTGGATCACGTAGCGGATCACGAGTGCCAGCCCGATCGCCATCAGGAGCAGCTGGAGCGTGCCCGCCCCGCGCGCGCGCATCGGACCCCACATGGCCTTCTCGAGCGCGACGCCCAGCAGCGCCGTGACGGCGATCGCGAACAGGATCGCCAGCACGAGCGGCCCGCCCCACGAGATATTCACGATGAACGCCATGTAGGCGCCGAACGTGAGGAAGTCGCCGTGGGCGAAGTTGACGAGCTTCAGGATCCCATAGACGAGCGTGAGCCCGACGGCGCCGAGCGCGTAGATCGCGCCGTTGGAGAGCCCGGTCAGCCCCCTCTGGGCGACCTCCTGGAGGCCCTCGCCGACGATCAGCGCCACGACGAACGCCCCGATGACCGCCGCCGCGGCCGCCTGCGGGTTGCGCGCGGCCGCCTGGACCGGGGGCAGCTCGCGCAGACGCTCGCGGAGCGGAAGACCGGGGCGGTCTGGGACGGTCTGGGCTTCCATCGCGCGAGCGGGACGGTACCTCATGTCCGCGAATCCGGTGTAATGTCGCCCGCGCGCAACTAAGGAGGGAATTCACTGTGATGAATCGACACCGAGTTTCACTGACGGCGCTGATCGCGGCCGCGCTGGTGCTCGCGCTCGCCGTCGCGGGCTGCGGCGGCGACGACGACGAAACGACCAGCGGGGGGACGAGCGGAGGCGAGGACCTCGGGACGATCGAGGAGGGCACGCTGACAGTCGGCACCGACACGCCCTTCCCGCCGTTCGAGATCGGCCAACCACCCGACATCTCCGGCTACGACATCGAGGTCGTCGACGCGGTCGCGGAGAACCTCGGGCTCGAGGTCACCTACCAGGACACGACCTTCGACACGATCTTCCGCGATACGGCCCAGGGCCAGTTCGACCTTGCGGCCGCGGCATCGACGATTACCCCGGGCCGTGAGCAGACGGTGGACTTCTCCGACCCCTACTACGAGGCTCAGCAGGCGCTTGTGGTCCCGGAGGGCTCAGACATCGCATCCGTGGACGACCTCGCCGATACGATCGTCGGCGCGCAGGACGGGACCACCGGCGAGACGTTCGCCAACGACGAGACCGAAGCCGCCGAGGTGCGCGGCTTCCCCGAGGGGCCTGACGCGACCGCCGCCCTCACGACCGGCCAGGTCGACGCGGTGATCATCGACCAGCCGGTCGCGCTGGACGCCGTCGAACAGCAGGGGGGAGTGGAGATCGTCGAGGAGATCCAGACGGACGAGCTCTACGGCTTCGCGATCGCGCCGGACAGCGATCCTCTCCGCGAGGCCGTGAACGGGGCGCTCACCGAGCTCAAGGACGACGGCACGATCCAGGAGCTCTACGACAAGTACTTCGAGACCAAGGCGCCGAGCTCGGTGCTGGAGGGGAAGAACGAACCGAGCTAGCGACGAGTCGGAAGCTGACCGCTGCGAAGGGGCGCCCGAGGGCGCCCCTTTCGCGTTCTGGGCCCGCGAGCGACTAGCTTCTCGGCCGCGGCGGCGCGTGGGCGCCGGACCGCTTCGGACAACGGCGAGCGAGGAGAGCGATGGACTTCATCCTTGAGTACTACTTCGACCTGAGCCTGATGGCCGACGAGTTCGATCGCGTCCTCGACGGCTTCTGGATCACAGTGAAGCTGTCGGTGATCTCGGGCGTCCTCGCTCTCGTTTGGGGCCTGGTCCTCGCCGTGCTGCGCCAGCTTCCGGGCAAGCCGCTGGCACCGGTGCGCGGGCTTGCGATCGCGTACATCGACGCCTTTCGCGGCATCCCGCTGCTGCTCGTGCTGTTCCTGGTCTCGGGTGCCCTGAGCGCGTTCCAGGCGCAGGACGTGATACCGCGGGAGATCGGGCTCCCGACCTTCTTCGGCCAGACCTCGCCGTTCTGGTACGGGGTGCTCGCGCTGACGCTCACCTACGGCGCCTACATGGCCGAGGTCTACCGCGCAGGCATCGAGGCGGTGCCGGGTGGGCAGATGGAGGCGGCGCGCTCGCTCGGCATGGGCCACGGCAAGGCGATGCGCTTCGTCGTGGTGCCGCAGGCCGTCCGCAAGGTGATCCCTCCGCTGCTGAACGACTTCATCGCGCTGATGAAGGACACGTCGCTGGTCAGCGTCCTGGGGGCGATCGAGGTGGTGCAGGCCGGGAGAGACGTGCAGAGCGAGTTCTTCAACGGCTCTGCCCTGGTGCTAGGTGCGCTCTTCTTCCTGATAGTGACGATCCCGCTGGCACGGATCGTCGACCGCCTGATCGCGCGTCAGCAGGGACGCGTCGAGCGCGGCGGCCCGGCGGCCCCGACTGCGGGCGGCCCCGCGCCGGCGGCCGGGTAGATTGACCGACGAGATGGCTGACGCGACCAGTCAGGCGCCCGCGGAGCCGAGTAACGAGGTGATGTTGAAGCTCGAGAGCCTGCACAAGCGCTTCGGCGACGTCCACGTGCTGCGTGGGGTCGATCTCGAGGTCCACCGCGGCAAAGTGGTGTGCGTACTCGGTCCGAGCGGCTCGGGGAAGAGCACGCTGCTGCGCTGCATCAACCTCCTCGAGCCGCCCGACGAGGGGCGGATCTTCCTCGAGGGCGAGGAGATCACCGGGTCCGCGCCCCGCGAGCTGGACATCGTCCGCCGTCGGATCGGGATGGTCTTTCAGCAGTTCAACCTGTTCCCCAACAAGTCGGCGATCGAGAACGTGTCGCTCGCCCAGCAGCGGGTGCTCGGCCGCGAAGGGGATGAGGCGCGCAAGAAGAGTCATGGCCTGCTCGAGCGCGTCGGGCTCGCCGACAAGGTGGACGAGTACCCCGAGCGCCTCTCCGGCGGACAGCAGCAGCGCGTGGCGATCGCGCGGGCGCTCGCGATGGACCCGCACGTGATGCTGTTCGACGAGGTAACGAGCGCGCTCGACCCGGAGCTGATCAAAGAGGTGCTCGACGCGATGCGCGAGCTGGCCGAAGAGGGCATGACGATGGTGGTGGTCACGCACGAGATGGGGTTCGCGCGCGAGGTCGCCGACCACGTCATGTTCATGGACGAGGGCGTCGTCGTGGAGGAGGGGCCGCCCGCGGAGGTCCTCGAGCACTGCCGCGAAGAGCGCACCAGGCGCTTTTTGGGGCTGGTGCTCGAGCGCTGAGGCGTCGTCCCGGCGCCCTACCGGCGCAGCAGCTCGAACTCCCGCTCGAGGCCGAGGTCGACCGCGATCCGGCGCATATCGCGGGACTGCTCGGCCAGGACGAAGCTGGTGCCGGCGCCGGTGTTCCCCGCACGGGCGGTACGTCCGACCCGGTGCACGTAGCCGTCGCGATCCTCGGGGGCGTCGTAGTTGATGACGTGCGTGATGTCGGCGACGTCGATGCCGCGGGACGCGACATCGGTCGCCACCAGCGTGTTGACGTGACCCGCCTCGAAGCGGGCGAGCGCCTTCTCGCGCTGCGACTGTGACTTGTTGCCGTGCATCGCGACCGCCGTTACGTCCTGCGCCTTGAGGCGCTTGACGAGCCGGTCGGCGCCACGCTTGGTGCGCACGAAGACGAGCGTCCGGCCGTGGCGCTCGTCGCGCAGCTCGCGGACGAGGGCGTCGAGCTTCGTCGCGTGCGTGAGGTGCACGAAGCGGTGCTCCACGTCGCCGCGGCGCTCGGGCGACGGTCGGTGCACGTGCCGGCGGGCATCGCGCGTGTAGGACCGTGCCTGATGGCCGGCCTGGCCCTCGAGCGTGGCGGAGAAGAAGAGCGTCTGGCGGTCGCGAGGAGTCGCGGCCACGATCCGATCGACCGCCGGCTTGAAGCCCATGTCGAGCATCCGGTCGGCCTCGTCGAGGACGAGCACGCGGATGTGCCGGAGGGTCAGGTCGCCGCGCTGGAGGAGGTCCTCCAGGCGGCCGGGCGTCGCGACCACCACGTGCGCCTTCGCGGCGAGCCGCGCCTGGCGCTGGAGGCCCACGCCGCCGTGTACCACGGCGACCGAGAGGGCACGAGCCTGGGCGACGGCGCGTAGCGCGTCGACGATCTGACAGGCGAGCTCCCGGGTGGGAGCGAGCACGAGCGCCGCCGGACGGCGCGCTCCGGGCTCGAGGATGTCCATCAGCGGCGCACCGAACGCCAGCGTCTTGCCGGATCCAGTGGGCGACTGGGCGAGAACGTCGCGTCCGGCGAGCACGTCGGCGATGACGAGGCGCTGGACCGCGAAGGGGGTGGACATGCCGCGCTCGGCGAGCGCGTCCACGACGGGACGGGACACGCCGAGATCGGCGAACGACTGCGTTGACATGTGCGACTCCTTGGTGAGCGACGGGGAGATTCGGTGACCCCCGATCGCGCTCACGGCGCACAGAGAGACGGAACCTCTCGGATGCCACAGACGGCACCCGACAAACGCAACGCTAGCAGCCCCACTTCAGCGGTTGAGGCCGACGAGCAGGAGCGTCCACGGGAAGGGCGAGCGGATCGCCTCGATCGAGCCGTGCCGGCGCAGGAGCGAGACGAACCCGCGCCGCGACCAGTGGCTCACGTGCCCGGGGGTGTTGCCCAGCGAGCCCAGGTAGGCGCCGCGCACGACGTTAGCCGCGCGCCAGAGCGGCTCGCGCGGCACCGAGACGATCAGCCACCGGAGCGCCGTGCGGCGCATCTCGGCCAGGGCGGCATCCGGCTCCGGCAGGTGCTCCAGGACCTCGATGGCCGACGCCGCGTCGAACTCGCCGTCTGCCGCCGGGAGCGTGGCTGCGTCGGCGACCCCGTAGTCGAGGTTCGGTCGGGCGTTGCGCTCCCACGCGATCGCAAGCGCTGGGTCGGGCAGATCGACGCCGAGCACGGGACCGGGCACGCGATCCGCGACCTGGGCGGTGATCGTCCCCTCCCCGCATCCGACGTCGATCAGCGAGGCCGGGGCGGCCACCTCCACGAGCTCCGAGAGCGCAAAGCGAAAGCCCGCCACGAGCCGGCGCGCGATCGGGTTGCGCGAGCCGTACTTGTCGTAGGCGTTTCCCCTCGGGGCGGCGGCCGTCCCGACCGGAGAGGCAGCCGGGTCGCTCGGCTCGCTCATCCGCGGCCGGTCGCGTCGCGCAGAGCCGGCTCGAGCTCCGGCCAGCGCCACTCGTAGCCGAGCGCCTCGAGCCCGCGCGGGACCATCCTCACGCCGGTGGTCACGACCTGCGCCATCTCGCCGTAGAGGGCGCGGATCGCGAACGCGGGCACCGGCGCGAACGCGGGGCGGCGCAGCGCGCGCCCGAGCGCCCGCGACAGCTCACGGTTCGTGGCCGGCGCGGGGGCGGCCGCGTTGTAGGGGCCGGTCGCGTCGTCGGCGTCGAGCAGCGCGAGGAGCGCGCCGACCTCGTCGTCGAGATGAATCCAGGGCACGTACTGGCGCCCGCCGGCCACGGGCCCCCCGACGCCCAGCTTGAAGAACGGCAGCATCCTGCCGAGCGCGCCGCTCTCCGAGAGCACCACGCCGGTCCGGGCGATCGCCACCCGCAGGCTGAGATCCTCGCCCCGGCGGGCCTCGTGCTCCCACTCGACGGTGACGTCCGCAAGGAAGTCGCCGGACCGCGGCGGCTCGGACTCGTCCACCGGCTCGGCACCGCGCGCGCCGTAGAAGCTGCTCCCCGACTGCGACACGAGCGCGTGCGGGCGCGGCTCGGCGGCCCCGACGCCCGCGACGAGGTTGCGCGTGCCGAGCACGCGCGAGTCGCGGATGCGCCGCTTGGCGTCGTCGCTCCAGCGCTGGTCGATTGGTTCGCCGAGGAGGTGCAGCACAGCGTCGCAGCCCGCCAGCGCCTCGCTCGGCGCCGGCGAGGCGGTGGGCTCAGGCCACGAGACAGCCTCGACGCCCTCGCCCAGCCGCTCGCGCGCCCGGGCGGCGTCGCGCGAGAGCGCCACCACGCTGTCGCCGCGGTCGAGCAGGCGCGCCACCGCGGCCCGCCCGATCGTTCCCGTGGCTCCCGTCACGGCGACCTTCACGATTTCGTCCTCTCGGGGTCGGGTCGGATCAGCGTTGCGGTGCCGGCGGCACGCGGTGCTCGGCGGTCACGTGCCGCGAGTCGCGCGCGACGCCCTGGCGCTCCGCTTCCTCTGCTACGGCCGCCGCCACCGCCTGGCTCACGCCGCGGTTGAACACGCTCGGGACGATGTAGTCCTCGGACAGCTCGTCGTCTGAGACGACGCTGGCGATGCCGTTCGCCGCCGCCAGCTTCATCTCCTCGGTGATCCTCCGGGCTCGGGCGTCCAGGGCGCCGCGGAAGATCCCGGGGAACGCGAGCACGTTGTTGATCTGGTTGGGGAAGTCGGAGCGGCCGGTGGCCATCACCCGGACATGGGGCTCGGCGTCCTCGGGCCGCACCTCGGGGTTGGGGTTCGCCATCGCGAACACGAACGGGTCGGGGTTCATCCGCGCGAGGTCGGCCGCCGCCACGATTCCGGGGCCGGAGAGGCCGATGAGGAGGTCGGCGCCCTCGAGGAGCTCTCCCGGCGCGCCGTCGCGGCGCGCGCCGTTCGTGTTCTCCGCGAGCCAGGTCTTGGGGACGTTCATCGCGCCTGCCTCGTAGTCCGGGCGCCCGGTATGGATCGCCCCGAGACGGTCGCAGGTGACGACGTCGGTCACGCCCGAGCTCATGAGGATCTTGACGACCGCCACGCCCGCCGCGCCGGCCCCCGCCATCACGACGCTCAGGTCCGCGAGGCGCCGGCCGGTCAGACGGCAGGCGTTCAGCAGCGCCGCGAGTACGACGATCGCGGTTCCGTGCTGGTCGTCGTGGAAGACCGGGATGTCGAGCTCCTCGACGAGCCGTTCCTCGATCTCGAAGCAGCGCGGGGAGGAGATGTCCTCGAGGTTGATCCCGCCGAAGCCGGGGGCGATCCGCTTGACCGTGTCCACGATCTCGCCGGGGTCGCGCGTGTCGAGGCAGATCGGGAACGCGTCGACGCCGGCGAACTCCTTGAACAGCATCGCCTTGCCCTCCATCACCGGCATCGCCGCCTCGGGCCCGATGTCGCCGAGCCCGAGCACCGCGGTGCCGTCGGAGACCACGGCGACGGTGTTGCTCTTGATCGTGTACTTGAACGCCTTCTCGCGCTTCTCGGCGATCGAGACGCACACGCGCGCGACGCCCGGCGTGTACGCCATCGAGAGGTCGTCGCGCGTCCGCAGCGGCGAGTTCAGGCCGGTGTGCAGCTTGCCGCCGCGGTGCAGCTCGAAGGTCCGGTCGGTGGTCTCGACGAGGTTGGCCTGGCGGATCGCCTGGACCGCCGAGATCACGCGCCCGCGGTGCTCGGCATCCGTGCAGTCCACGGTGATCTCGCGAACCGACCCGCCGCCGTCTGCCTCGATCGCGTCGACGGCGTTGATCACGCCGCCGGCGCGCGAGATCGCGGACGTCACGCGGCTGAGCGCGCCGCCCTTGTGCGGCAGCTCGACGCGCAGCGTGAGCGAGAACTGGGCGCTCGGAGTGGGCACGCACTGATCATTCCACGCGCAGGTCGCGGCGAGCCGCAGCGACCCTCCCCAGCTCGGCTCTCCCAGGTTCGCTGCGGGATTGCGCATGCCACCTCTCAGATGCTCCTGGTGTACATATCCTGCCGAGGAGCGCTGGTCTCGTGATCTGCCCGGTCGGATGCTTTGCAGGATGGGCTCTACCCGTCGGCGAACATGGAAGGCGGGTGTCTAGGAAGGAGGACGGACCGATTAAGAGCTCGCTTAGGAGGCTGGCGCTGGTGAGCGTCGTGATTCTGGCCGCCGGGGTGGCGAGCTGCGACGACAATGAGGCTTCGACCGAGGTCGCACAGAGCGACTTCGCTCCGGTCACTGCCGCTCCGGACGACGCCGCAGAGGGCGGGACGCTGGAAGTCATCGCTGCGGGCGACGTGGACCTGGACCCCGGCGTCGCTTACTTCCAGTTCAGCTACATGGTCCTCTATCCGATGCACAGGCCGCTGTTCTCGTGGGAACCAACGGAGGCCCGGCACCCGAATCCCGATCTGGCCGCCGGCGAGCCGCAGATCTCCAAGGACAACCGAAGAATCACGATCGAGATCCGCGACGGCGTGCGCTTCAGTCCGCCGGTCGACCGCGAGGTGACCTCGGCCGACGTCGAGTACGCGATCGAACGCGGCCTGATGCCGGGCGTCGCGAACGCCTACATCGCGCCGTACTTTGGCGCGCTCGAGGGGTTCGCGCAGGCGCAGAGGGACGCTGCCAAGGACGAGGGGGTGGCGCCCGACATCGGGGGCATCACCACGCCCGACAAAAGGACGATCGTCTTCAGGCTCGAGGAGCCGGTCGCAGCGACCGTCGTGCAGGCGCTGTCACTGCCGCTGAGCTCGCCGGTGCCCGAGGAGTACGCCAAGAAGTTCGACGCCGAGTCGCCGTCGGCCTACGGGCAGAACGTGGTCTTCACCGGCCCCTACATGGTCGCCAACGACGCGTCCGGAGACCTCGTGGGGTACCGGCCGGGCAAGGAGATCCGCATGGTTCGCAACCCGAACTGGGACGCGTCGACGGACTATCGCCCGGCGTACCTGAATGAGGTTCTCGTGCGCGGGGGCCGTAGGGACGTTTCGACGTCCTCGGCGCGCATCGTCGAGGGCGACTCGCAGGTCAACGGCGACATCGTCCCGGCCCCCGCCACGCTCAAGGAGGTGGCCACGGAGTTTCCGGACCAGCTGCAGCTCGCGCCGAGCGGCAGCAACCGGTACGTGGCGTTAAACACATCGGTCCCGCCGTTCGACGACTCGAACGTGCGCAAGGCAGTGGTAGCGGCCTTCGATCGGGAGGCCCTGAGGCTGGCCCGCGGCGGCGAGCTGGCCGGGACGCTCGCGACCCATTTCATCCCGCCCGATATCCCCGGCTTCGAGGAGGCTGGCGGCCTCGAGGGGCCGGACTTGGACTTCCTCGAATCACCGTCCGGCGACCCCGAGCTGGCGGCGGAGTACATGCGCAAGGCGGGTTTCGAGAACGGCGAGTACAGAGGCAAAGGCAAGATTCTGATGGTCGGTGAGAACGCCGGAGTGGATCAAAAGGTCGCAAAGATGGCGCGCGACCAGTTCCAGCAGCTCGGGTTCGAGGTCGCCTTCCGGCAGTTCGACGAGAACGTGATGTACACAAGGTTCTGCAACGTGCCGCGAGTTGAGGTGGCGGTATGCCCCAATGTCGGCTGGCCCAAGGACTTCAACGACCCTCAGACGATCCTCGACCCGACCTTCAACGGCAACAACATCCAGCCGTCGAACAACTCGAATTGGCCGCAGCTCGACGTGCCGGCGATCAACAGGGCCATGGAGAAGGCCAAGCTGGTCAACGGCTCGGCCGCGCGCGCCAAGGCATGGGGGAAGGTGGACCGGATGGTCACCGAGCAGGCACCGGCGGTCCCTTACGCCTGGGACTACCAGCCGAACATCAGCTCGGCGAACGTCAACGCCGTGGTCAACAGGTTCCACGGTTTGACCGACCTGTCGTACTCCTCTGTGGAGCCGGTCGATTGACGCCAAACTCCTAGGGTCCGGAGGACTACCGCCACTCTGGTGCGGCCGGCTGTGCCGCTGCCTTTGACCGCCGGCGGCGGGCGCGAGGCCGCCAAGGCCGCGCCTAAGATGGCGCGGTGGCCGCCAATCCTTCATCAACGGCGCTCGTTGAGGACGCCTCCGCGGCCGTCGGTGACCGGCCGCCCAAGCTCTTCCTGATCGACGGCAACAGCCTCGCCTACAGGGCGTTCTTCGCGCTGCCGGAGACGATCGCCACCTCGAAGGGGATGCCGACCAACGCGATCTTCGGCTTCGCCTCGATGCTCGTAAAGATCCTTACCGAGCACGGGCCGCGCGCGACGCTCGTCGTGTGGGATGCGGGGATGTCGGGCCGCGAGGCCGTCTCGGACGAGTACAAGGCACAGCGCCGGCCGCGGCCTGATCTGCTCAAGGAGCAATGGCCGCACCTCGCGCCGCTCGTCGACGCCTTCGGGTACCGCAACGTCAAGGTCGCGGGCTACGAGGCCGACGACGTGATCGCCACGCTGGCGCGCCGCGCCCGCGAGCTGGGCATCGACGTGATGGCGGTGACCGGCGACCGCGACGCGCTCCAGCTCGTCGAGCCCGGCGTGCGCGTCATGACGACCAACCGGGGGATCACCGACACCCGCGTCTACGACCGCGACGCCGTGATCGATCGCTACGGCGTCGCGCCCGAGCTGATCCCCGACTTCATCGGCCTGAAGGGCGACACCTCGGACAACATCCCGGGTGTCCCCGGGATCGGTGACAAGACCGCGGCGGAGCTGCTCGGGCGCTTCGGCGACCTCGAGACCGTGCTCGCGAGCGTGGACGAGGTGTCGGGGGCCAAGCGCAAGGAGAACCTGCGAAACCACGCCGAGGACGCGCGCGTGTCGAAGCGGCTCGCCACGGCGATCCGCGACCTCGAGGTGGACATCGACCTCGAGCACTGCGTCGCGGAGGAGCTCGACCGCTCGCGCCTTCGCGACGTCTTTCGCGAGTGCGAGCTGCGCGACCCCCTGCGCCGCCTCGAGGAGGCCCTAGGCGAGGAGGGGGCTGCGCCGGCGGAGCAGGCGCCGGTCGAGCTCCGCGCGCGGGCGGTGGAGTCGCCGGTCGCGGACCTTGCGCGGCTGGAGGGCGACCACCCGACGCTCGCGGCCGAGCGTGGCGAGGGGACGCTTCGCTTCGCCGCCTACGCGGGTGGCGAAGAGGCGACGGTCGGCGACGCCGGCACGCTCGCCGCGCTCGAGCTCGCCTGGGGCGAGCGCCCGCTGACGGCGCACGACTGGAAGTCGGTCGTCTCCGGGACGCCGGGCGCGGCCTCGTCTTCGCCCTCGGAGGATCGCCCCGCCCTCGCGCTCGAGCACGACACGATGGTCGCCGCCTACCTGCTCGACCCGGCGCGGCGGCGCTACCCGCTCGCCGACCTGTCGGCCGAGGAGGGCATCGGCGCGTGCGTGGACGAGGACGGCGCGCCGCCCGAGCTGCGCGAGCTGGCCGAGCGCGCGCTGGTCGTGCGGGCGCTGGCCGAGCGCCAGCGCGAGCGGCTCGCCGACCGCGGCCTCGAGCGCCTGTTCCGCGACGTGGAGCTCCCGCTGGTGGACGTCCTCGTGGACATGGAGCACGCAGGGGTCAAGCTCGACACCGAGCGGTTGGCGGAGGCGGGCGAGACGTTCGCCGAGCGGATCGCGGGGCTCGAGCACGAGATCTGGGAGCTCGCGGGGGAGGAGTTCACGATCGGCTCGCCGCAGCAGCTCTCGCGGGTGCTGTTCGAGGAGCTCGGGCTGTCGCGCAAGCGGCGCGGGAAGACGGGCTTCTCGACCGACGCGCGCGTGCTGGCGGCGATCCGCGGCGAGCACCCGGTGATCGAGAGGATCGAGAGCTGGCGCGAGTTGACGAAGCTCAAGAGCACCTACCTCGACGCGCTGCCGGAGCTGGTCGACCCTCACACCAAGCGGCTCCACACGACCTTCAACCAAACGGCGACCACGACCGGACGGCTGTCCAGCACCAACCCCAACCTCCAGAACGTGCCGATCCGGACCGAGATCGGTCGCGGGATCCGCGCCTGCTTCGTGGCGGAGCCGGGCCACCGCCTGATCTCCGCCGACTACTCGCAGGTCGAGCTGCGCCTGCTCGCCCACATCGCCGGCGAGGACGTGCTCAAGGAGATCTTTCGCCGCGGCGAGGACGTGCACGCCGCCACCGCGGCGGAGATCTTCGACCTCCCGCCGGGCGAGATCGACCCCGGGATCCGCTCGCGCGCGAAGATGGTCAACTTCGGGATCGTCTACGGGCTGCAGCCGTTCGGGCTCTCCGACCGCCTCCAGATCCCGATCGAGGAGGCGGAGGAGTTCATCGAGCGCTACCTGAGCCGGTTCCCGAGCGTGCGGCGCTTCATCGACGAGACGATCGGTCGCGCCACCGCGGACGGCTACGTGACGACGCTGTTCGGGCGCTCGCGCAGCATCCCGGAGCTGCGTGAGCGCTCCTACCAGCAGCGCGAGCTCGGCAAGCGCCTGGCGGTGAACACCGTCATCCAGGGGACCGCCGCCGACATCATCAAGGTCGCGATGGTTCGCTGCCGCGGCGCGATCCACTCGGCCGGGCTCGCGACCCGGATCGTGCTCCAGATCCACGACGAGCTGCTGTTCGAGGCGCCCGAGGACGAGGTCGAGCGGGCGTCGGAGATCGTCGACACGGAGATGGCGGGCGCTTTCGAGCTCGACCCGCCGCTCGCGGTCGACGTCGGCGTGGGGGCGAACTGGCTCGAGGCGAAGTGAGGCGGCGCGTTCGTGGATAGGCCGCCGGCGATCCTTCTGATGGTGGTGGCCGGTGGGCTGATCGCGCTCCAGGCGCCGATCAACGCGATGCTCGGGCGCAGCGTGGGCACCTTCGCGGCAGCCAGCGTCTCGTTCGCGATCGGGACACTGGCGCTGGTCGCGATCACCGTGCTGATCGGCGGTGGCTTCGGCGACCTCGGCCAGGCGGGGAGCTTGTCCTGGTACTACCTCACCGGTGGCGTGCTGGGCGCCGTCTACGTCACGAGCGCGCTCGCGACCGTGGCCACGCTCGGCGCCGGCGGCGTGACCGCTGCGACCATCACCGGCCAGCTCGTGACGGCGGTCGTCGCCGACCGCCTGGGCGTCCTCGGCCTCGAGCAGCGCGAGCTGTCGGCGGGCCGGATCGCCGGCGTCGCGCTGCTGGCGGTCGGGACGTACCTGGTGGTGCGGGAATAGCCGCGGCGATGCCCTCCGCCCGCCGCCGGCTGCGCGACCTCGGCCACGCGGTCGGACGCCTCCCGACCGGCGAGCGCAACGCCCTGGTCGACGTGCCCGGCGTACGGGTCGGCCACCGGACGCTGGTCGCTGACCCGCCCGACGTGCCCGCCGCCGTCCGCAGCGGGGCGACCGCGATCCTGCCGCACGGTGACGACCTCTACGCGGACAACGTGCTCGGCGCCTGTCACGTCGTCAACGGCTACGGCAAGGCGACGGGGCTGACTCAGCTCGCCGAGCTCGGCACGATCGAGGCGCCGATCCTCCTGACGGGAACGCTGTCGGTCGGCCCGGTGTGGGAGGGCGGGCTGCGCCACGTCCTCGAGGGCAACCCGTCGGCCGGTCGCGAGGGCACCGTCAACGTGATCGTGGGCGAGTGCTTCGACGGTTACCTCTCCGACGCCCGTGCGCTCCCCGTTCGCGCGGAGGACGCGCTCGAGGCGATCGCCCGGGCGCGCGAGGACGAGGTGGCGGAAGGATCGGTTGGGGCGGGCACCGGCTGCCACTGCCTCGGCTTCAAGGCCGGGGTGGGAACCGCCTCGCGCTCGACCGAGCACGGCGGGCACCTGCTCGGCTGCCTGGTGGTGGCGAACTATGGCGGGCCCCGTGACCTGCATCTCCTGGTCGGCTCCGAGGCCGCGGCGGACGCCGGGACCGGCGGAGGCGACCACGCGGGCTCGGTGATGGTCGTGCTCGCGACCGACGCCCCGCTCTCCGAGCGCCAGCTCCGCCGCGTGGCCGCGCGGGCCGCCTTCGGACTAGGCCGCGCTGCCAGCTACGCGCGCAACCGCAGCGGCGACTACGTGATCGGCTTCTCGACCGCGCACCGCCTGGCCCACGAGGCGAGCGAGCGGACGGAGGGCTTTCGCTTCCTCCGCGATGACAGCCGCGCCCTCTCCGACCTCTTCGAGGCCGCCGCCGAGGCCACCCACGAGTCGGTCCTGAACTCGCTCTGCGTGGCGGACGCCATGGAGGGCCGCGACGGCAACCGGGTCGAGGCGTTCCCGCACGAGCTGCTCGCCCGGCTGCGGGCCGGCTGATCGGTTTGCCCTGTGGCGTCCGTCTGTCGGCGATCCGCGACCGGGCAAAGCGCGGCAAGGGTCTTTCGCATGTTCGGTCGCCGCCATGCCTCCCTCGAGCCCGACGAGCTTTTCCCCGAGCCGGCGAGCCCCTCCACGGGAGACGCGACGCGCGACCAGAAGCTCGAGCGCCTCAGTGAGCTGATCGAGGACCTGCGTCGCGAGCGTCCGTGAGGCATGTCGGCGGGCGCACTCGCGCGCGGCGCCCGTGCCCAGCTACGCGGCGATCCGCTGGAGGAGCTCGGCTCCTGCTTCCGGTGAGGCCGTCGGCGCCGCGAAAGCCGGGTGGGCGATGTCGAGGTAGTGGCCGAACGACCATCGCGTCGCCCGCCGGTTCCCCAGGGCTCGGATCGCCGGCCACAGCAGACGTGGTGGTACGCGCGGCACCAGGCGCTGCACCGCCAGCATCGCCTCGAACTTCCAGCGGTGGCCCTCGTTGAATGCGTGGTAGCGATGGAGCGCGTCGCCGCGCGAGCGGCTCCCCGAGACCACGGCGCGCAGCTCGCGACCGAGCGCGATCCCGAAGTAGAAGGCGGTCCTGATCCCCTCCGCCGTGAGCGGGAGGCAGTGGCCGGCCGAGTCGCCGCAGAAGAAGACGCCGTCCTCGGTGGCCGGTCGAAGGCGGTGGGGGATCCAGTTCCCCTGGTAGCGGACGGCCTCCGCGCCGAGGTCCTCGGCGAGCTCGACGGTCGTGCCCTTCACGTGGAAGCGGGGGTCGAAGGAGCCGACGCCGATCCGCAGCTCGTCGCGCGCGGGGAAGCTCCAGCCGTAGCCGGCCGGGACGTAGCGGCGGTCGATCCAGATCTCGAGGTCGGCGCCCGTGCCGCCGGGGTGGACCTCGAGCCCGCGCGAGAGCGGCGCGTCGGGCGGCTGGAAGTCGCCGCCTTCGGGCGCGAGCATCCGCCGCCACCCAAGCGCGTCGACGACCACGGGGGCGCTGATGTCGCCCCGGTCGGTCCGGACCGTCGCGCCGCTGCGCCCGTGGACCTTCGCGGTCTCGAAGCGGGCGTCGTTCTGGTCCTCCAGCAGCTCGCAGAGCTGCGAGTAGTCGAAGGTGGAGAACGTCCAGGGCAGCGGGAAACGGCCGGTGCCGTGCGGCGTGTGGACGACGAGCTCGGAGAACTCCTGCCGCGCGGCGGCGGCGAGCCCCATGGCGCGAAGCCAACCCGTCGGGATGCCGCACGCCGAGGTCTGGCGCTCGCCGATCTCGTAGCGGTCGAGCACGAGCACGTCGGCTCCCGCGCCGGCAAGCTCGCGCGCCACCGCGAGCCCCGCGAAGCTGGCCCCGCAGATCAGCACGTCGGGCTCCGCCGCGAGCGGCGTGCGCGCGGACCCGCGCGTGGTTCTGCGCTGTGGCACGACTTTCAGGCTACCGAGGCCGCCCGGGGCCGCTAACCTTCCGCGTCGCGTGCCCGAAGCCCAAACGCTGACTCCTCCCCGCCCGGTCGACGGCTCCGAGCCCCGGCCGGTCGAGGGCTCCGATGGCCTGCTGCTCGAGATCGACGGGCAGATCGTCCCGAACTACGACGCGACGCTCGTCCCCTTCGACGAGGGCGACGTCGTCTCGGGGCAGGTCGTTCGCATCGACAAGGACGAGGTGCTGGTCGACATCGGCTACAAGTCCGAGGGGGTCATCCCCCAGAACGAGCTGTCGATCCGCAAGTCCGTCGACGCCAGCGCCGAGGTTGAGCTGGGCGAGGAGGTCGACGCGCTCGTCCTCACCAAGGAGGACCAGAACGGCCGCCTGATCCTGTCGCGCAAGCGCGCCCGCTTCGAGAAGGCGTGGCGCCGCATCGAGCGGGCCGCCGAGTCCGGCGAGCCGGTCGAGGGCACCGTGATCGAGGTTGTCAAGGGCGGACTGATAATCGACCTCGGCGTGCGCGGCTTCCTGCCGGCGTCGCTCGTGGACATCCGCCGCGTCCAGAACCTCGAGGAGTACACCGGCCGCGCGATCGAGTGCAAGGTCATCGAGCTCAACCGCTCGCGCAACAACGTCGTTCTATCGCGCCGCGCGGTGCTCGAGGAAGAGCGCAAGGAGGTCCGCCAGCAGATCCTCGACCGCCTCCAGCCCGGTCAGATCGTGGAGGGGGCGATCTCGAACATCGTCGAGTTCGGCGCGTTCGTCGACCTCGACGGCATCGACGGCCTGATCCACATCTCCGAGCTCTCGTGGAGCCACGTGAACCACCCCTCCGAGGTCCTCTCGATTGGCCAGGTGGTGCCGGTGAAGGTGCTCGACATCGACCGCGACCGCCAGCGCATCTCGCTCGGGCTCAAGCAGACGCAGGAAGACCCATGGCAGCGAGTGGTCGACACCTACAGCCTCGGCGACGAGCTCTCGGGACGGGTCACGAAGGTCGTGAGCTTCGGGGCGTTCGTGGAGATCATGGACGGCGTCGAGGGACTCGTCCACATCTCGGAGCTCGCCCAGCACCACGTCGAGAACCCGCGCGAGGTCGTCGCCCAGGGCGACGAGATCCGCGTCCAGATCCTCGAGATCGACTCCGAGCGCCGGCGCCTCAGCCTGAGCGTGAAGCGCGTCGAGGGGCAGACGCTGCCGCTGCGCAGCGCCGCGCCGCCGCAGCAGGAGGGCGGGGGCGGCGAAGTGGCCGACGAGGACCTCGACAACGTGCCCGAGCTCGACCTCTCGGACGAGGTCTTCGCCGGCGCCGACGGATCCGGTGGCGAGGGCGGGGAGGATGCCGCGAGCGCCAACGGCGCCGAGGGCACCGCAAGCGCGGAGGTCGAGGACGTCGCCGAGGACGCTCGTGCCTCAGAAGCTGGAGATGCCGGCGACGGGGAGGCTCCGAGCGAAGCCGAGGCGCCGGCCGACGAGGCTCGCTAGCCGGCGACGGGGCCGGGACGTCCCGGCCGAGTGGACCTTGAGCCCGTCTTACGGGCAGAGACCGACGGCGACCGCCTTCATCGGCCTGACCGGCGGCATCGCCGCGGGGAAGTCGGAAGCGCTGCGCGCGCTTCGCCGGCTGGGCGCGGCCACCCTCTCCACCGACGAGGTCGTCCACGAGCTGCTGGCCGAAGACGAGCTGCGCGATCAGGTCGTCGAGCGTCTGGGGGCCGTGGTCCTCCGCGGGGGCCGGCTCGATCGCGGCGCGATCGCCGACGCGGTCTTCGAGCGGGCCGACGAGCGCGCTTGGCTCGAGGAGCTGCTCTGGCCGCGCGTGGGTGAGCGCGTCGTCGAGTGGCGCGCACACCAGGAGCGGCGGGAGCCGCCTCCGGTGGCCGCGATCGTGGAGGTCCCGCTGCTCTTCGAGGCCGAGATGGAGGCTGTCTTCGACGCTACGATCGCCGTGGTCGCCGACGACGAGACGCGCGGGCGGCGCGCCTCCGAGCGCGGGCACCGGGCGCTCGAGTCGCGCACGGCGCGCCAGCTCGACCAGGACGAGAAGGCGCGCCGCGCGGACTTCGTGGTCGAAAACGACGGGGATCTCGACGACCTGGAGGAGAGCCTGAGCGGCGTGCTTGCGACGATAGGAGCATGAACCCCCCGACGACGCGATCGAGGCCATCTTCCCGATCGGGTGGACCCCGCCGACCCCCGACGCGGGCACCGCGGCGCCGAGACGCGCGCACGGTCGCGCGCCGGCGTCGGTTGGGCGCGATCGTCATCGCGCTGGTGGTCGGGGGCGTGGTCGCGGTCGCCGCCGGGGTCGGGCCGCTCGGCGACGCCGTGCGCGAGGTCACGCTGCCGCTGCGCCACGACGACGTCATCCGCCAGCAGGCCCAGGAAAAGGACCTCGACTCGGCGCTGATCGCGGCGATCATCTACGAGGAGTCGCGCTTTCGGCCCCAGACGTCGCCGGCGGGAGCCGAGGGGCTGATGCAGATCACGCCGGAGACGGCGGAGTTCATCGCGCAGAACTCCGGCGCCACCACCTTCGTGCTCGACGACCTCGGCAATCCGCAGATCAACATCTCCTACGGGTGCTTCTACCTGCGCTATCTGATCGACCGCTACGACGGCGACGAGCGCCTGGCGATCGCCGCCTACAACGCCGGCGGGACCAACGTGGACAGCTGGCTCGCCGAGGCCGACAGCGATGAGCTCGACCTCGAGGACATCCCGTTCACGGAGACGCGCGAGTACGTGGCCGACGTCGAGGAGCGGCGCAAGGAGTACGAGAAGAACTACGCCGCGGATCTCGGGCTCTGAGATCCGCGCGCTCCGGGGAGCGGAGTCGCAGGTGCTCAGTTACGGCGAACGCCCTACGGGCTCGTGGGCGGGAAGTGAGCGTCGATCGTCGCGCCGGTTCGCCGCCCGGTAACGCGCACCATCCGGCGGCGCCGCGACGACGGCGGGCACTGCTAGCTTCGACCCGGTGCCCGACTTCCGTCTGAACCCGGCCTACACGCCCGTCGCCGACCAGCCCGAGGCGCGCGACCAGCTCGCCGCGGGCCTCGACGCGGGCGAGCGCTTCCAGACGCTGCTCGGCGTGACCGGATCGGGGAAGACCGCGACGATGGCATTCGCCATTGAGCGCGTCCAGCGCCCGGCGCTCGTGATCGCACACAACAAGACGCTCGCCGCGCAGCTCTGCAACGAGTTCCGAGAGTTCTTCCCGGATAACGCAGTCGAGTACTTCGTCTCCTACTACGACTACTACCAGCCCGAGGCCTACGTCCCGTCGCAGGACCTCTACATCGAGAAGGACTCCTCGATCAACGACGAGATCGAGCGCCTGCGCCACGCCGCCACCGCGGCGCTGCTCGGCCGCCGCGACACCATCGTCGTGGCCAGCGTGTCGTGCATCTTCGGCCTCGGCTCGCCCGAGAAGTACGACCGCATGATGCTGATGCTCAAGCGCGGCGACATGGTCGACCGCGACGGAGTGCTGCGCAAGCTCGTCGACATCCAGTACTCGCGCAACGACCAGGCGCTCGCGCGGGGAACGTTTCGCGTGCGCGGCGAGACGCTCGAGGTCTTCCCGGCCTACGCCGAGAGCGCGTACAGGGCGGTCTTCTTCGGCGACGAGATCGAGGCCGTCCAGCACTTCGACCCGCTGACCGGCGAGGTCTACGCCGACCTCGAGTACGCCGCCGTCTGGCCCGCTACCCACTACGCCACCGATCGCGAGACGATCGAGCGCGCGGTCGGCGAGATCCGCGACGAGCTCGAGCAGCGCACCAAGGAGCTCGAGGCGGAGGGCAAGCTGCTCGAGTCCCACCGCCTGCGCCAGCGCACGCAGTTCGACATGGAGATGCTGCGCGAGCTCGGCTTCTGCAGCGGGATCGAGAACTACTCGCGGATCCTGGACGACCGCGCGCCCGGGGAGCGCCCCTTCTGCCTGCTCGACTTCTTCCCCGACGACATGGTCTGCTTCATCGACGAGTCGCACCAGACCGTGCCCCAGATCGGCGGGATGTACGAGGGCGACCGCTCGCGCAAGCAGACGCTCGTGGAATACGGCTTCCGGCTGCCCAGCGCGCTCGACAACCGCCCCCAGCGGTTCGAGGAGTTCCTGGACGTCACCGGCCAGATCGTGATGGTGTCGGCCACGCCGGGCGACTTCGAGCGCGGCCACTCGTCGCGGATCGTCGAGCAGATCGTCCGCCCGACCGGCGTCGTGGACCCCGAGGTCGAGGTCCGCGAGACGAAGAACCAGATCGACGACCTCATGAACGAGGTTCGCGCCCGCGCCGAGGCCGGCGAGCGTGCCCTTGTGACCACGCTGACGAAGAAGATGGCCGAGGACCTGACCGACTACCTGATGGAGTACGGCTTCCGCGTGCGCTACCTGCACTCGGAGGTGGACACGCTCGAGCGCATTCAGATCATCCGCGACCTGCGCCTCGGCGAGTTCGACGTGCTCGTCGGCGTGAACCTGCTGCGCGAGGGCCTCGACCTACCGGAGGTCTCGCTGGTTGCGATCGTGGACGCGGACAAGGAGGGCTTCCTGCGTGGAGAGACGTCACTGATCCAGACGATCGGGCGCGCGGCTCGCAACGTGCGCGGACGCGTGATCATGTACGCGGACCAGAGGTCCGCCGCGATGCACCGGGCGATCGACGAGACGGACCGCCGGCGCGCGATCCAGGTCGCCTACAACGAGGAGCGCGGGATCACGCCCGAGACCGTGCGCAAGGGGATCTCGGACATCTCCGACTTCTTGGCGCTCGAGTCGAAGGTGCCCACCAGGGACCGCCGCACGCGCTCAGCCGCGGAGGAGGGCATGTCCGCCGAGGAGATCGCGCGGACGATGGTCGAGCTCGAGGAGGAGATGCTCGCCGCCGCGGAGGAGCTGCGGTTCGAGTACGCGGCCAAGCTGCGCGACGAGCTCAAGTCCTTGCGCCGCGAGCTCGATCAGATCGAAGCAACGTAGGCGCTCCCTCACCCCGGCCGATGGCGCGCGGCGGCGGCTCCTCCGCAGTCGCTCCGGTACGCTTGCCCGCACTTTGGGAGGCAAAACGACGAAGGAGCCCCAGCCAGATGGACCGTGACCTCATCGAGCGGAGAGACTTCACGGCGGCGCGCCGTGGCTATGACCCTGACGAGGTCGACGCGCACCTACGGCAGGTCGCCGACGAGGTGACCCGGCTCCAGCAGCAGCAGGCGCAGGAGCAGGAGAGCCGCCCGAGCCTCGCGGGCAGCGCGGCCGAGCAGATCCGCGGGATCGTCGAAGCCGCGGAGACGAGCGCGGCGCAGATCCAGCAGCAAGCGGACGACGAGGCGCGCCGCGTGACCGAGGAAACCGCCACCGAGGCGAGCCAGGTGCGCGACCAAGCGGAGCTGCACGCCCGCAGAGTGCGCGAGGAGGCCGACACGGCCTCCAGGGAGGCCCGTGAGCGCGCGCAGGCGGAGGCCGGCTCGCACGTCGAGCACGTGCAGGCGATCGCCGACCAGATGCTCGAACGCGCCCGCGGTGCCGACTCCGAGCTCGAGGGCCTGCTCGAGAACCTCCGCGGCGAGACGACCTCGCTCGTCGGCCGGCTGAGGACGAACGCGGAGTCCCTGAGCGGCGACCTCGAGCAGATCCGCGCCGAGCTGCCGGCGTTGCGGGAGGCGCACGCGAGCGGCGGCACCGGCCCCGCGACCGCCGGTGCGGTCGGCGAGGCAGCGGCCGTCGCCGCGCCCGAGCCCGACGTGGCCGGCGAGCAGGACGAGCAGCTCCCGGTCGAGGAGGCGCCCGACGAGTTCGCGACCGATCCCGACGAGTCGGCCGCGGAGCACGAGGGCGACCTCGGGGCGGCGCCCGCGGCCAGCGAGGTGGACGCCGTGGAGCTGGAGCCGGAGCCCGAGCCGCTCGACGAGTCCGAGCTGCCGGCGGTCGACCAGCCGACGCTGGTGGACGAGCCCGCAACCCTCGGCGACGAGCCCGCGACGCTCGAGGACGAGCCGGCGACCGTCGGGGACGAGCCCAGCACAGTCGAAGAGCCGGAGTCCGCCGAGCACGGCCGTGCGATCGCGGGCTCGGAGGGCGCGCGGCTGATCGCGCTCAATATGGCTCTCAACGGCACCCCGCGCGACGAGACCGCCCGCTACCTGTCCGAGAACTTCAACCTCGAGGACCAGGACGCGGTGCTCGACGAGGTCTATTCGCGCGTCGGAAGCTGACCGGCCCCGGAGCTCGGACCGGGCGCGCACCGCGACGTGCGCAAACTCCCGCCGGCGCCGAACACCGGTTCGGCCGACCCCGAGCCTAGACTTGGGCATGTGGCGATCAGCGGCCAACTAGTCGTCTCGGGGGCGCGCGAGCACAACCTCCGCGACCTCCACCTGAGCCTCCCCCGCGACGCCCTGATCGTCATCACGGGGCTCTCGGGCTCGGGCAAGTCGTCGCTCGCGTTCGACACGATCTACGCCGAGGGCCAGCGGCGCTACGTCGAGTCGCTGTCCGCCTACGCACGGCAGTTCCTGGGGCAGATGGACAAGCCCGACGTCGACTCGATCGAGGGGCTCTCGCCGGCGATCTCGATCGACCAGAAGACGACTTCCCGCAACCCGCGCTCCACGGTCGGGACGGTCACCGAGATCTACGACTACCTGCGGCTTCTGTGGGCTCGGATCGGGCGCCCGCACTGTCACCGCTGCGGCGCCGCGATCGCCGCTCAGTCGGCCGAGCAGATCGTGGATCAAATGATGATGCTCGACGAGGGCACCCGCTTCATGGTGCTCGCGCCAATCGTGCGCGGGCGCAAGGGCGAGTACGGGCGCCAGCTCGAGGAGCTGCGGGCCGAGGGCTTCACGCGCGTCAAGGTCGACGGGAAGGTCCGGCGCCTCGAGGAGCCGATCGAGCTCGACAAGAAGTACCGCCACGACATCGCCGTGGTCGTGGACCGGCTGGTCATGCGGCCGGACCTGCGCCGCCGCCTGGCGGACTCGATCGACACGGCGGTCGCCCTGGCCGACGGCATGGTCGAGATCGAGCTGGTCGCAGACGGGGATGCGGCCTCGAATGGGGATATTCGGACCTACTCGGAGCGCTTCGCGTGCCTCTCCTGCGGCACGAGCATGCCGGAGCTCGAGCCGCGGATGTTCTCCTTCAACTCCCCGCACGGCGCCTGCCCGCGGTGCACCGGCCTCGGCTCCCAGATGGAGATCGACCCGGAGCTGGTCGTGCCCGACCCGACCCTGACGCTGGCCGAGGGCGCGCTGCTGCCGTGGTCCACCTCGGCCTCGAACTACTACGAGCAAATGACCCAGGCGATCGCCGAGCGCTACGAGATCGACCTCGAGACACCCTGGGAGGGGCTGCCCGACGACGCCCGCGACTGCTTCCTGCACGGGACCAACGGCGACCGCCTCTACATCTCCTACCGCAACCGCTACGGGCGGCGCCGGTCCTACATGACCACCTTCGAGGGCATTCTGCCCAACCTCCAGCGCCGCTACCGCGAGACCGACTCCGAGTACTCGCGCGAGAAGATCGAGGAGTACATGTCGGTGCGCCCTTGCCCCGAGTGCCACGGCGCGCGGCTGCGTCCTGAGAGCCTCGCGGTCCGGGTGGGCGGGCTCGGGATCCACGAGCTCACGCGGATGTCGGCGCGCCGCACGCTCGAGTGGTTCGCGGCGCTGGAGCTGGCCGAGACCGAGCGCCAGATCGCCCGGCTCGTGCTGCGGGAGATCGAGGAGCGCCTGCGCTTCCTCGACAACGTCGGCGTCGGCTACCTGTCGCTGGAGCGGGCCGCGGCCACGCTCTCGGGAGGAGAGGCGCAGCGGATTCGCCTCGCGACCCAGATCGGGTCGAGCCTCGTGGGGGTGCTCTACATCCTCGACGAGCCCTCGATCGGCCTCCACCAGCGCTACAACGCGCGTCTCATCGCCACCCTCCAGCTGCTGCGCGATCTCGGCAACATGGTGATCGTGGTCGAGCACGACGAAGGCACCATGCGCGCGGCCGATCACATCGTCGACCTCGGCCCGGGCGCCGGCGAGCACGGCGGCTACGTGGTGGCGGAAGGGACGCCGGACGAGGTGATGGCGGTCGAGTCGTCACTGACGGGGCAGTTCCTGGCCGGCGAGCGGATGATCCCGGTCCCGCGGCGGCGGAGGGAGCCGAGCGGGCACGTCGAGATCGTCGGCGCGACCCAGCACAACCTCCAGGACGTCGACGTGACCCTGCCCCTGGGCGTGCTCTGCTGCGTGACCGGGGTGTCCGGTTCCGGCAAGTCGACGCTGGTCAACGAGGTGCTCTACCGAGCGGTGGCCAACCGCCTGCACCGGGCGAAGCTGCGGCCGGGCGCGCATCGGCGCCTGGGCGGCCTCGAGCAGATCGACAAGATCATCTCGATCGACCAGTCGCCGATCGGCCGCACCCCGCGCTCGAACCCGGCCACCTACACCGGCGTCTTCGACTCGATCCGCGACCTCTTCTCGCGCACACAGGAGGCGCGCGCCCGCGGCTACAAGCCGGGTCGCTTCTCCTTCAACGTCAAAGGCGGGCGCTGCGAGGTCTGCCGCGGCGACGGCCAGATCAAGATCGAGATGCACTTCCTGCCCGACGTCTACGTCCCGTGCGAGCAGTGCGGCGGGAGCCGCTACAACCGGGAGACGCTCGAGGTGCGCTTCAAGGGCAAGACGATCGCCGACGTGCTCGCGATGGCGGTCGAGGAGGCGGTCGACTTCTTCCGCCACATCCCAAAGATCAAGCGCCGGCTCCAGGCGCTGCACGACGTCGGGCTCGACTACATCCGCCTCGGCCAGCCCGCCACGACGCTCTCGGGCGGCGAGGCGCAGCGGGTCAAGCTCGCCACCGAGCTGGCCAAGATAGCCACCGGTCGGACGCTGTACATACTCGACGAGCCAACCACCGGGCTCCACTTCGCCGACGTGCAGCGCCTGCTCGAGATGCTCGAGCGCCTCGTCGAGGCGGGCAACACCGTAGTGGTGATCGAGCACAACCTCGACGTGATCAAGACCGCCGACAGGCTGATCGACCTCGGGCCCGAGGGCGGCGAGGAGGGCGGCCTGGTGGTGGCCGCCGGCACGCCGGAGGAGGTCGCAGCCGAGGCCGGGTCCTACACCGGCGGCTTCCTGTCGGAGATCGTGCGCCCGCGGGGCAGGCGACGGGCCCGAAAGGCTCGCTCCGAGAACGGCTCCGGGGGCGACTCACGGGCCGGCGCCCGTGCGGCCGCGTGACGGGCGCCGGGGGCGCGTCGCCCGGACCGGAGACGCCCGGCTGGTCGCCGCCGGGCGCCGCGTACGCTCCGGGCGAGCCCTACCGGCCGCTCGTCGGCCTGTCGCCGTGGATCTTCTGGCTGCTCGTTACCACCGCCGCGGCGAACGGGCTCAGCACCGTAATCACTCTGGCCGTGTACGGCCTCGGCACGTACTCGACGCCGGCCTACGACCGCCTCGACGGCGCGGACATCGCACTTGCCCTGTTCGGCTTACTCCAGGGCCTGGTCTTCTTGGCCACGGCGGTGCTGTTCATCATCTGGTTCTACCGCGCGTACACCAATTTGCGCCCGCTCGGCGCGCCTGAGCCTCGTCACGGCGTGGGCTGGACGATCGGGGCGTGGTTCGTCCCGGTCCTGGATCTCGTCCTCCCGAAGCTGATGCTGAACGAGATCTGGCGCGGGAGCGAGCCGGAGCCGGCTGGCGGAGCCGGGGAGAAGGCGACGGTGCCGGCGTTCCACCACCTGTGGTGGGCTATCTGGGTCCTGAGCTTTCTGTTGGCGGTGGAGGCGGGCGTGGACAGCGCCACCTCGAGCTTCGACAGCGCCCTGTCCGGCGACCGCGCCACGACCACGACCGCCAGCGGCGCCCTGTCCGTCGTGGGGGGCCTTCTCAGCGCGGCGGCCGCCGTGCTCGGGGCCCTCGTCGTCCGGCGGACCACGGAGCGACAGGAGTCGCGCGCGAGGAAGCTCGGTTGGACCCCCGCCTGAAGCTCTACCTTCAGAAGTGGCGCTGGTACGAGCGCAACTCGCTGCCGTGGCGGCGCGCTCGCATCCATCGCCACATGGCGCGTCGAGGAGCCTTCATTCGCTTCCCGGTGCAGGGCAACGTGCTCGAGGCGCTCGACGACGGCCGGCTCGACATCGGCGAGCAGACGCTGCTCGAGCCCGGCTGCTGGGTGACAGTCGGTGACGGGGCGCGGCTCGAGATGGGGTCGGGCACCTTCCTCAACATGGGCTGCATGGTCGCGGTCCAGGATCGCGTGACGATCGGCGACCACACGATGTTCGCCAACCACTGCTTCGTGACCGACGCCTCCCACCGCTTCGACGACCCAGACAAGCCGGTCCCGTACCAGGGCTTCGACTCGAAGGGGCCAACCGCGATCGGCTCGAACTGCTGGTTCGGGGTGAATTGCGTCGTGACGAGCGGCGTCACGGTTGGCGACCGCTGCGTGGTGGGCGCGAACTCAGTGGTGACCCGCGACCTACCGCCGCGGGTGATCGCGGCCGGAGCGCCGGCAGAGGTGATCCGCGAGATCGAGTACGACGGGCGGGGATGACTTGTGTCGTCGAACTTTGGCGAGCTACGCCCGAGGGGTGTGCGCAACTCGCCAAAGTTCAGCTTCCGGTGGGCGCGCCTGCCGGGCGCGGGGCCAGCCGGTCCTACGGCCAGAGCGTCGCGGCCTGGCGCTCCCGATCGACCAGCTCCCTGAGCCGCTCTGCCTCGTCCGGCGCCATCGTGTAGCCGTGGCCGGGCTCGGGGTAGCGGCGCTCGCGCACGTCGCGCGCGTACTCGGCGACCCCGGCCACCATCTCCTCGCGGATAGCCGCGTAGCGCTTGACGAAGCGGGCGGCGTGGCCGTCGTAGATCCCGAGCAGGTCGTGGAAGACCAGCACCTGGCCGTCGGTCGCCGGGCCCGCCCCGATGCCGATCACCGGGATCTCCATGGCGGGCATGATCACGTCGGTCACATCGCTCGGGATCGCCTCGAAGACCACCGCGAAGCATCCCGCCTCCTGCAGCGCCTCGGCGTCCCTCGCAACCTCGAGCGCCCGCTCCGCGGTGCGACCCTGGGAGCGGTAGCCGCCGAGCGCGGTCGCGGTCTGCGGGGTCAGCCCGACGTGGCCCATCACCGGGATCCCGGCGGCCGCGATCGCGGCGGCGCGCTCCGCGGACTGGCCGCCGCGCTCGAGCTTGACGGCGTCGCAGCCGGCCTCCTTGACGAAGCGCTGGGCGCTGGCCACGGCGCGCTCGTTGGAGCCCTCGTAGGAGCCGAACGGCAGATCGCCGATGAGCAACGGCGTCGTGAGCCCACGGCGGACGGCGCCGGCGAGCATCACCATCTCGTCCAGCGTGACCGGCACGGTGCTCGGGTAGCCGAGCACCGTCATCGCCGCCGAGTCGCCCACCAGGACAACGTCCACGCCGGCCGCCTCCGCCACCTGCCCGCTCGGGAAGTCATAGGCGGTGACCATCACGATCGGCTCGCCGAGCGCCTTGCGCTCGGTCAGCACGGAGAGCGTGACCCGGCCGCCGGGCTTGGTGCCGCGCGAGTCGCGCGTCGGAGGCGCGGCGCCCTCAGGCGGCCCGGGCGGCGTTCGGGGCGCCGAGCTCATGCCGCCAACTCCGCGACCCGGTCGTCCACGCCGACGATCCCGTTGCGCGCGTCGACGTGCACCACCCGGGGCTCGTAGCGCTCGAGCTCGGCCTCCGAGTAGGAGGCGTAGGAGACCACGATGACGGTGTCCCCGGCATTCACCAGCCGGGCGGCGGCGCCGTTGATCGTGACCTCTCCCGAGCCGCGCTCGCCCCCGATCGTGTAGGTCTCCAGGCGCGCGCCGTTGTCCACGTCGAGCACGTGGACAAGCTCGTGCTCGAGCAGGTCGGCAGCCTCGAGCAGGTCCCGGTCGATCGTGATCGAGCCGACGTAGTGGAGGTCGGCCCCCGTCACGCGGGCGCGGTGGATCTTCGACTTCAGCATCGTGCGGTTCATTTGGCCTCCAGGATCGTGTTGTCGATCAGCCGCGTTTCGCCCACGCGGGCGGCAACGGCGAGAAGAGTGGCCCCGTTCACCCGCCGGGCCGGCGAGAGGTCGCGCGCGGAGCGAAGCTCCAGGTACTCGGGCTGGACGTGCGCAGCCTCGAGCTCGGCGCGGGCGGCGCGGAGCACGGCGTCCGCGGATCTCTCGCCGCCCGCCACCGCCGTCTCGGCGGCGGCGAGCGCCCGGCTGAGCGCCGCCGCTCGCTCGCGCTCGGCCCGGTCGAGGTACGCGTTGCGGGAGCTGACAGCCAAGCCGCTTGGCTCGCGCACCGTCGGACAGACCTCAATCGCCACCGGGATGTCGAGGTCGCGGACCAGCCGGTGGATGACGAGCGCCTGCTGCGCGTCCTTCTGCCCGAAGTAAGCAACGTCGGGGCCGACCATGTTGAAAAGCTTCACGACCACCGTCGCGACGCCGGTGAAGTGGTCCGGGCCGCGCCGGTCGGGGCCGCCGCAGAGGACCGAGGTGAGCCGGCCGACCCGGACCCGGGTGTCGAAGCCGGGCGGGTAGATCTCCTCCTCCGGCGGCGCAAAGAGTACGTCCACGCCCTCCGCCTCGGCGAGCGCTGCGTCGCGCGCCTCGTCGCGCGGGTAGGCCTCGAGGTCCTCGCCGGGACGAAACTGGGCCGGATTCACGAACAGGGAGACGACCACCGTGTCGCAGTCCGCTCGCGCCCTGCGGATCAGCGACAGGTGCCCGTCGTGGAGGGCACCCATGGTGGGCACGAGCCCGACGCGGCGCCGCTCCGCGCCGGACGGCGCGCACGAGCGCCGCTGCGCGACGGCGAGCCTCAGGTCGGCGACGGTTCGCGATGTGTTCACGCCGGCCTCCCGGTGGCCACGGACGCGGTCGACCTTGCGGCGACGCCCTCGCCGCGCGCCGCAAGGGCGTGGGTACGCTCGACCAGCGCCTCGAAGAGAGGCGCCAGCGTCGGATCTGCGCCCGCGACTGCCGCCCGATGGCGGTCCACGGTCTCCCAATCGCCGCGCGCGACCGGCCCGGTGAGGGATCGCTGCGGGCCGAGCTCCGCCCAGTTATCGACCGTCACGCGCACGAGCGGGGCCAAGGCGCGGCGCGCGTCCGACGGCGACATGCCGGCGGCATCGGCCAGCGTCTCGGCCGCGTCCTGGAGCGTGACGAGAAAGTTCGAGGCGATCGAGGCGGCCGCGTGGTAGGCGGCGCGGCGCGAGTCGTCGATCGCGAGCGGCTCCATGCCGAGCCGCTGCGCCAGCCCGTGGGCCACCGCTTCCGCTGCCGGGGTCGAGCCGGCGATCGCGGCGCCCGCACCCCGGAGTCGCGCCGCGGGGTCTCCCTCGGTGCCGGTGAAGGTCTGGAGCGGATGGAGGCCGAAGAGACCGCCCACCGCGTCGCCCGCGCCGGCCAGGGCCGCCAGCGGCGTGGCGCCACTCGTGTGCCCCACGAACGGCGCGGCCCCATGCAGCGCGGCGGCCACGCCCGCGATCTCGCCATCGGGCACGCACAGGAGCACGACCTCGGCCGCTCGCGCCGCTCGCGCGCGGGCGCGGAGGTCGGCACGCCCCCACGGGCCGGCGACGGTCAGACCGGCGCGCCGAAGGGCGTCGGCGAGCGGGGCTCCGAGGCGCCCGCGGCCGACGACGCAGATCGGCTCGAGCACCGGCGTCCCGCCGACAGACAGGGGGGACCGGCCGGATGCGGCCGGCTTGAAGCTCGTTGACTCGGCGGCGCGCCGGTCGAGTTCTCGCATGCGAGATACCGGTTCGGTGTCGAACGGGTGGGTCCACTCCACGGGGGTAGCGGCCTGCTCGAAAGGATAGCCTGACCCCTGCCGCGCCACCTGCGGCGTGGCGTGCGGCCGGGCAGGATCCGGCCGCCCACGGCTCCGCGATCCCGTCAGGAGGATGCCCCGGTGACAAGCAGGCGAACGGTCGCAGCCACCCTGCTGGCGTGCACGACGCTGCTCGCCGGAGCTTGCGGCGAGGGGGAGCCGGTCGAGGGGCCGACCTCGGCCGAGGAGATCGCCGCGGCAGCCGAGGACGCGGCCGCCGCGGCTGAGGACGCCGCCGCGGCAGCCGAGGACGCGGCCGCGGCAGCCGAGGACGCGACGCAGGCCGGCCGGGAGGCGGCGTCGTCCGCCGAGGAGGCGACTGCCGCCGCCGACGCGGCCACCAAGCCGACCGAGGTCCGGGTGACCGCGGACGAGTATTCGTTCGAGCTCTCCCGCAAGCCACTGAGGGGGAGGTCGATCTTCAGCCTCGAGAACGTCGGACAGGAGCCGCACGTGATGATCCTGGTCCGGATCGCCGACGACGCGACCTTCTCCGAGGTCCTGAGGACGCACGGCGAGGATGGCACCGCGAGGGAGCTGGGCTCGCTCGAGGCCAGGGCGGAGGAGGACTCGCCGGACACGCTCGAGGTCACGCTCAAGCCAGGCAGCTACGGGATGCTGTGCCCGGTCGAGACGACGCCCGGGGAGACCCACTTCTCGCTTGGGCAGAAGCGACAGTTCGTGATCGGCAGATAGCCGACCGGCTAACTACGCTTCGCGGCAATGGCTGAGAACTCGGTCGCCGCGCTCCCCCGCGAATCGGCCCTCGGCTCGGAGCCCGGCGCGTCCGGGCGCCCGCCCGCGGAGCGCCGCGAGCGGCTGGTGGAGCTCTACCGGCGCCTCGGAGATTGCCGCGACTGTCAGCTGGCGGGGTGCGCCATCAACCTGGTCTTCGGCAACGGCAACGCCGACGCCGACCTGATGTTCGCAGGCGAGGCCCCGGGCTTCCACGAGGATCAGCAGGGGATCCCGTTCGTCGGCCGGGCCGGGAAGCTGCTCGACGAGCTGCTCGCCGAGATCGGGCTGAGCCGCGGCGACGTGTTCGTCGCGAACGTGCTCAAGCACCGCCCGCCGGACAACCGCGACCCGCACCCCGACGAGATCGAGGCGTGCAAGCCCCACCTCTTCCGCCAGATCGAGCTGATCGAGCCACGCGTCGTCTGCACGCTCGGCAACTTCGCCACCAAGCTCCTGACCGGCAGCCCGCGCGGGATCACGAGCGTTCGCGGCCGCCCGCAGGAGCGCGAGCTCTCCGGACGGACCGTGCGCCTGTACCCGATCCTGCACCCCGCGGCGGCGCTGCGAAGCGACGCCGCGCGCCGTCAGCTTCGCGACGACTTCCGCCGCCTACCCGATCTGCTGGCCGAGCCGCGGCCCGAGCCCAGCGTCGCACCGCCGCTCGAGGGAGGGAGCGCCGCGCGTGAGCCGGCAGCGGCCGGCCCCATGCCGGGCGGCCGAGAGCCCGAGCGGGTGCCCGCCCCTCAGCTCGGGCTGTTCGGGTAGCGTCGAACGGGCATTCGGAGGGCCGTGAGTCGGCCGCCTGAGTCCGGGGTAAGACTGACGCCGTGCGAAAGGAGACCGGCAGCGCCGAGGAGACCGAGGCCGCGGGCGCCGAGCTGGCCGCGCGGCTCGGCGTCGGCGATGTCGTACTCGTCTCGGGCGAGCTCGGAGCCGGCAAGACCACCTTCGTCCGTGGAGCCTGCCGGGCGCTCGGCGTGAGCGAGGCGGTCACGAGCCCCACGTTCACGATCGGCCAGCTCTACTGGGGCGAGGTCCGTGGACGACCGCTTGAGGTCGCCCACCTGGACCTGTATCGGCTCGAGACGCTCGGCGTCGAGGAGCCCGGCCTGCTCGACGACTACCTCACCCAGGAGCGGGTGGCCTTCATCGAGTGGCCGAGAGTGGCGGCGGGCGCGCTGGCCGCCGCCACGGTCAGGGTCGCGCTCGAGCACGTCGGAGGCGACCGGCGCCGGCTCGATGTCTCGTGAGCCACACCAGCCGCGGATGACGGTGCTCGGGCTCGACACCTCGACCGCGGCCACCAGCGTCTGCGTGCAGCGCGAGGATGGCGAGCACTTCGAGGTCCGGCCCGAGACCGCGGCACTGCTCGAGCGACCGGCGCACGCCCGCGAGCTGTTGCCGCGCGTGGTCGAACGGATGCGCGCTGCGGGGGTCGGGTTCGCCGACCTCGACTCGGTGGCGGTCGGGGTGGGGCCCGGCGGTTACACCGGCCTTCGCATCGGCCTGGCCACCGCGCGATCGCTGGCTCACGCGCATGACCTGCCGCTCCGGCCCATTGGCTCGCTCGCCGCGCTCGCGGCCGGCATCGACGCTCGCGTCGCGCTGCCCGTGATTGACGCGCGCCGGGATGAGGTGTTCGCGGCCCTGCACGTCGAGGGCGAGGAGCGCTGGCCGCCGTTCGTCACCGGCGTCGCGGGGCTCATCGAGCGCGTCGCCGGCGCGCGGCGCGAGGGACTCGAGCCGCCGCTGGCCGCGGGCGACGGCTCGCTACGATGCCGGGAGGCTCTGGAGTCAGCGTCGATCGCGGTCGCACCGCCCGGGGCGCGCTGCCACGTTGTCAGCGCGGCGAGTATCTGCCGGCTCGCGACCCGAGCCCCAGCCGTGGCTCCCGAGGCCGTGCAACCGCGATACCTACGAGCACCGGACGCCACCCCGCAGCGATGACCGAGTCAGCGACCAACACCATCGTCTCGGCCGAGGCCGGCGACGTGTCGCCGGCGATCCGGCGACTCGCCTACGCGGACCTGCCGCAGCTGATGGCGATCGAGCGCCGCGCCTTTCCGACCCCGTGGTCGCTCGCGATGTTCGTGCTGGAGCTCTCCAAGCCGTCGGGCATCTGCCTCGCCGCCCTGCGCCACGACCGCCTGATCGGCTACGTGATCTGCTCGCGCTACGAGCGCGTCTGGCACGTCATGAACATCGCCGTTGACGGTCGCCGCCGTCGCCGCGGGGTCGCCACCGCGCTGCTCGAACGGCTCTTCGAGCAGGACGACGGCGGCGCCCAGTACACGCTCGAGGTGAGGATGTCCAACCGGCCCGCGATCTCGATGTACGAGCGGTTCGGCTTTCGCCCCGCCGGACGCCGGCGCGGCTACTACCACGACAACCGCGAGGACGCCCTGATCATGTGGCGCGCCCCGGACGGCGCCGCCCCGGCCGGGGCGGCGTGAGCGAGCCCGGCGCGGCACCCTCGATCCTCGCGATCGAGACGAGCTGCGACGATACCTGCGCCGCCGTCGTGACGCGCGAAGGTGAGGTTCGCTCCAACGTCGTCGCCTCGCAGGGCCTCCTGCACGAGCGCTACGGCGGAGTCGTGCCCGAGATCGCCGCCCGCCGCCACCTGGAGTCGCTCTCGCCGGTGGTCGACGACGCGCTCGAGCGAAGCGGCGTCACGCTCGAGGAGGTTGGAACGGTCGCCGTGACCGCCGGGCCGGGGCTGATCGGGGCACTGCTCGTGGGACTGTCATCCGCAAAGGCGCTGGCGGCCGCCCGCGAGCTCCCGCTCGTCGCGGTCGATCATCTTCACGGTCACGTCACGGCGGCGACGCTCGCGCCGCAGCATCTGGAGGCGCCGTACATGTGCCTCGTGGCCAGCGGCGGCCACACGTTCGTCGCGCGCGTCGACGAGCCGGCTCGGTATCGGGTGCTCGGACGCTCGCTCGACGACTCGGCCGGCGAGGCCTTCGACAAGGGCGCGCGGATGCTGGGGCTCTCCTACCCTGGCGGCCCCGCGATCGACCGCATCGCCGGCGAGGGCGATCCCGACGCGTTCGCGTTTCCGCGCTCGCGGCCGGGCACGGGCCTCGACTTTTCCTTCTCGGGTCTCAAGACCGCCCTCCTCTACCGGACGCGTGACCTCGGCGAGGCCGAGACGCAGCGGCGCGCGGCCGACCTCGCGGCCTCCTACCAGCGCGCGATCATCGACGCGCTCCTCGCGCGGACCGGCGAAGCGCTCGAGCGCGAGGGTGTCGCTCGACTGTCGATCGGCGGCGGCGTGGCGGCCAACTCCGAGCTGCGCCGGCGGGCGGCCGAGCTGGGGGAGGAGATGGATGTGGGCGTGTCGGTCCCCGACCTCTCGCTCTGCACCGACAACGCCGCAATGATCGCCGGCGCCGCCCGCTTTCTCGAGCCGATCGAGTACCCCGGCTACCTGGACCTCGACGCGTTCGCCCGCTCCGCGTAGACGCGATGGTGATGGTGACCCTCTACGGGAAGCCGGGCTGCCATCTCTGCGACGACGCGCGCGCGGCGGTGGCGGCGGCGCTCGACGGGCGGCCGGTCGAGCTGCGCGAGGTCGACGTCTCGCTCGACCCGTCCCTCGAGCGTGCCTACGGCGAGCGGATCCCGGTGGTCGCGGTCGACGGCGAGGAGCGCTTTCACTACTTCGTGGACGGCGCGACGCTCGGGCGCATGCTCGACGGCCTCGAGCAATCAGCCAGTGACTAGAGTGCTCGCGTGAGCTTCAACGAGCCGTACGGGACCGCCGTCGGGCTGGGCGGCCGCGACGGTGAGCGCCTGTCGCTCGGGGTAGCGGCGCGGCTCTCGCGCTACCTCCAGGTCCTCACCCAGGCCAGGAAGATGGGCCGCGACACGATCTCGTCGCAGGAGCTTGCCGAGTACACGCACATCAACTCGACGCAGATCCGGCGCGACCTCTCCGGTTTCGGCAAGTTCGGCAAGCGCGGAGTCGGCTACAACGTCGACTCGCTGCTGGCGCAGATCCGGAAGATCCTGCGGACGAGCGGCCAGCACAACATCGCCCTGTTCGGCGCCGGCCACCTCGGCAAGGCGATAGCGAGCTCCGCGATCTTCGCGGACCACGGCTTCCGTGTCGTCGCGATCTTCGACCGCGACCCCGAGAAGATCGGCGAGCCGATCGGCAGAGAGCTGAGGGTGCGCGACTACGACGAGCTGCCGACCGTCGTCGAGGAGGAGGACATCGTCGTGGGGGTCCTCGCGGTCCCCACCGAGGCGGCCCAGGCGGTGGCCGACGATCTCGTCACGGCCGGCGTGCGGATCATCTTCAACTACTCGGAAGCGCTGCTCCAGGTCCCCCCGGAGGTGACGGTGCACACCTCGAGCCCCGCGGTCGACCTCCTCTACGCGCTCTACTTCTACCTAACCTGACCTGGTCCCCAGGCCTGAAGCAAGCGGATGCTCGACATGGCCCGCACGCGCGAGGTGTTCGACGCCTCCGACGACTTCACCATCGGGATCGAGGAGGAGTTCGCGATCGTCGACCCCGAGACCCATGCGCTCACTCAGCGCTTCGACGAGCTCAACGAGGCGGCGGCGTCGGACTCCGTCCTAGCCTGGGCCGTTGCCGGGGAGCTGATCGCCTCGGAGATCGAGATCCGGTCGGCGAAGGGCGCCACGTTCGCCGACGCGCTGGAGAGCCAGCGCGACGCTTGTGGTCGCCTGTTCGGCCTGGCGGCCGATCGCGGCGTCCTGCTCGGGGCGACCGGCGCCCATCCGTGGAGCCCGTGGCAGGAGCAGCGGATCATCGACACCGAGCACTACCGCCTGCTCGATCAGCAGCTCGGCTACGTGGCGTGGCGAAACAACACATTCAGCGTCCAGGTGCACGTCGGCATCAGGGGCGCGGACCGGGCGATCGCGGTCTGCGACCGCCTCAGGGCGGTGCTGCCGGACCTCCTCGCCGTGTCCGCGAACTCGCCGTTCCTCGACGGTCGCGACTCGCGCCTCGCGTCCGCGCGCTCGCAGCTCTTCACGCGTTCCTTCCCGCGCTGCGGCGTCCCCGACGTGTTCGGCGATTTCGCCACGTACGCCGGTTACGTCGACGTGCTCGCGCGGACGCGCTCGATCACCGAGTTCACCCAGCTCTGGTGGAGCGTGCGCCCCCACCATCGGTTCGGGACGATCGAGGTGCGAATGTGCGACGCCCAGACGAGCGCCGAGGACTCGACCGCGCTCGCCGGCCTGATGGCGGCGTGCGTGACCCAGGCGGCGCTCGACCACGACGATGGTGTCGGTCCGCCGCCCGCGGCGGCGCGCCTGATCGAGGAGAACATGTGGCGCGCGATCCGCCACGGCGCCGGAGCGAGCATGATCGACCTCGAGCGCGGCGAGGAGCTGCCTGCCGGGGCGACGGGCGAGCGGCTGCTCGAGTGGACCGCCCCGGCGCGCGCGGAGCTCGGGATCGACCTGGAGCTGCCCCGAGAGGACGGCGCCACGCGTCAGCGCCGCGCGCTCGAGGGCGGCGCGACGATCGAGGAGGTCTACGCGGCCGAGGTCGCGGAGACCCAACGCACCTACCAGTCGGAGGGAGTCACGACATGAAGGAGCAGGAAGCGGGACCGGGCGGACGGCAGCCCACCGAGGAGGAGCTGCGCGCCGCAATGGAGGAGCAGATGAAGCGGATCAGGGTGGAGGACGTCCTGCTCCAGACCGTTGCGACGCTCGTCAACCTCGGCGGTCGCCGCCTCGGGCTCGCGCCCGAGGCGCAGGACGAGCGCGATCTCGACCAGGCCCGGCTCGCGATCGAGGCGACGCGGGCGCTCACGCCGCTGCTCGGGCCCGAGGAAGAGCGCGCGGTGCGGGAGGCGCTCAGCCAGCTCCAGGTGGCCTTCGCGCGCGAGGCGGGCGGCGCCGACGCGCGTTCGGGGCAGCCTGCGGCCGGTGCCCCCGCGGAGCCGGCGCCGGGCGCTGGGCCGCCGTCGCCGGGTGAGGCCCCCAAGCGCGGCGGCGCGGGCCAGCCGACACCGGACGAGGTCGAGCGCGCCAAGGCGCGCTCGAAGATCTGGACGCCCGGGCGCTAGTGAGCCGGGCTCCGGCATGATCGGGGTCTTCGGCGGCTCGGGTCTCTACCGTCTCCTCGACGACCACGAGGAGCTCGTGATCGCGACGCCCTACGGGGACCCGTCGGCACCCGTGCGGGTAGGGGAGCTCGACGGCGTCAGGACCGCCTTCATGCCGCGCCACGGCGACGCCCACCACCTGCCGCCTCACCGGGTGAACTACCGCGCCAACGTGTGGGCGATGCGAGAGGCGGGAGTCAGGCGGATCGTCGGTCCGTCGGCGTGCGGATCGTTGCGCCGCGAGCTGGCGCCCGGGACGTTCGTCGTGGCGGACCAGTTTGTCGACCGCACCCACGGCCGGCCCGACACCTTCTACGAGGGCCCCGAGACCACGCACGTCTCGGCCGCCGATCCCTACTGCCCCGGCCTGCGGCGGACGTTGGTCGAGGCCGCCCGCGAGCTCGACATCCCGGTCGTCGACGGCGGCACGGTGGTGGTCGTCCAGGGCCCGCGCTTCTCGACGCGGGCGGAGTCGCGCTGGTTCGCGTCGACTGGGTGGGACGTCGTGAACATGACCCAGTACCCGGAGGCGTGGCTGGCCCGCGAGCTCGAGCTCTGCTATGCGAACGTCTCGCTGGTCACCGACTACGACGTCGGGCTCGCCGACGACCCCGGCATCGAGGCAGTGTCGGCGCAGGCCGCGTTCAAAGCCTTCTCCCAGAACCTCGATAGACTGCGCGCGCTTCTGTTCCGGGCGGTGCCGCGCGTCGGTCCGCAGCCGGACGACATCTGCGCCAAGGCCCGGGAGAGCGCGGTGGTGCTCTGAGCGCCCGAAGCG
>JBPCMT010000020.1:0-4160 GCA_051001995.1 Thermoleophilaceae bacterium | reverse complement strand
TCCTGAAGCTGGTCCCGCTCGTCAAGCCGGTCTTCCCGCGCTATCGAAGGTTGCTCGAGGAGGCGGGGCGGGCGGACCTGGCCGAGGCGGCGTAACGCGCGCGGCGACCGCGGCCCGCGCCGACGGCGCCGCTCAGCGCGCCCGCTGCTCGGCGCGGTGGCCCTCGACCAGCTCGCGCAGCGTCGCGCGCGTGGAGTGCTTCGGCCGCCAGCCGAGCTCCTTGCGGGCGCGGTCACACTTGACGAGCAGCGGCTTTCGCACCGCCTGGATCCAGGACGCCCACTCGGGTACGAGCGGCAGCCGCTCCACGACCTCCGCCGCGACCTCGACGGTCAGCTCGGGGAGCGGGATCGAGTACCACCCGAGCGCGTCGGCCATGTCCGCCATCGTGATCGTCCCGCCGCCGGCGAGGTTGTAGGGGCCCGGCGAGCCCTTGCCGAGCACTCCGGCCACGAACGCCTGCGCCACGTCGTCCTCGTGGACGAGCTGGAAGCGGACGCCCGGGTCGGGCAGGACCGGCTTCAGCATCGGCATCGACGACAGCAGCCGCATGACCGCCTGCGGCATGCGCTCGGAGAGGCGGATGTAGGGCAGCATCTCCTCGAGCGGCATCTGCGCCTCCGGGCCCGCCACGATGCAGGGTCGAAAGACGTAGGCAACGGTCTTCCCGTCGTTCACGTCGAGCACGCTTCGCAGCACCTGCTCGACCTCGGCCTTCTGCTGCGAGTAGAAGTGCTCGGCGGTGCCGCGCGGCGCCACGTCCTCGCGGACCCACGTCGGGTTGTCGTCGTGGAAGCCGTAGGCGGCGATGCTCGACGCGTGGCAGATGCGCTGCGCGCCGGCCTCGACCGCCGCCTCGAACACATTCCGCGAGCCGTCGACGTTGATCGCGCGCGTGGCCGCCCCCTCGCCGAGGATCGAGAACGCGAGGTGTACCACGACGTCCGCGCCCTCGACGACCGCGCGAACGTCCGCGGCGTCCTGGACGTCGCCCTGGCGGTACTCCGTCTTGCGCCAGCCGCGCTCGGACGGGTCGAACGGCCGGCGCGCCATCGCGACGATTCGCCTGACGCGCCGGCTGCGCTCGAGCCTCGAGACCAGCGCGATGCCGAGATCGCCGGTGGGCCCGGTCACCGCCACCGTGAGGCCGTCGCGAGCCGCCACGCCGGTGATCCTACGCCGGCTCGGCGGCCGCCGCCCGGACGGGGGCGGGCGTCAGCGCGCAGGCGACGATCACGAGCGCGAACGCGAGCAGGCGAAGGCTCAGGCCGAGGGTGTCCTGGGGCAGCGGCTCGCCGAAGACCACCGGCCCCGAGGCGATCGTGAACAGGTTGGCCGCCGCGCTGGTCGCCGCGATCACCGGTACCGCCCTGCCGTCCTGGAGGCTGCGTGCCGACAGCACGAGGCCCACGAGCGAGGCGAGCGCGATCACCGCCGCGAGCGGGTGAAGCAGCACGGCGAGCCCCGAGTCGATGCTCGCGCTCAGCGCCTTGATCGAGACGTCCGACCCGGCCCACAGAAGGCCGGCCGCGACCGCCAGCGCCAGGCCACCGCCGCGGCGGCCCCAGCCGAGCGCCGCGACCGCCAACCCGCAGCCGCACATCACGCCGACGTAGGCGGCCAGCGTGCCCGCGTCGTAGTCGCTGTGCTCGCTGCCCGCGGTCCCCTCGAGCGTGGCTGCGAGGAACGCGAGCCCGAGCGCCGTCAGCGCCACGCCGATCCACTCGCGCCGCGTCACCCGGAAGCCGAACAGGCGGTCGGCGACCACCGTGAGCAGAACGAGGCCGCCGGCGATGACCGACTGGACGAGCGAGATCGGCGCGAGCGAGAGCGCGGCGACGTGGAGGCCCCACGACACGGTCGCGATGCCGAGTCCGAGCACGTACCACCGTGAGCGGAGGAGCCACAGCGAGGTCCGGATCGGCCGCCGCCACTCCACCGGCGGCGACTCGACGGCGCCGCGATGCTTGTAGAGGAAGCCGACGACCGAGGCGAATGCGGTCGCGAGCGCGAGCAGCAGGCCGATCTGGACGCTGAAGGGCACGGCTCGGTCGATGCTCGCGCGCTCGGGGGCTAGTCCTCGTAGCCCGGCTCGCCGGGGAGGACCACGTGCGCGGCGCCGTCGCGGGTCAGGACGCGTGGGAGGATCGGAGTGACCTCGCGGTCGTGGGCGGTCGCGAGCGCGTGCTCCACGGATCGCAGCTCCGCGAGCTGCTCGAGGTGCTTGATGGTGGGAAAGACGAGCAGCATCTCGCCGCGTTCTCCGGCTCCGAGCGCCGCGGCCGGAGACATCCAGCGGACGTCGACGCACTCGTGGCCGTCGCAGCGCGGCTCGGTGTCCGCGGGCGCCACCGCGACGAAGAACCAGGTATCGAAGCGCACCTTGACCTCGGCGGGCGTGATCCAGCGCGAGAACGGGACCAGGTCGCCGGTGCTTTCGAGCGCGACCGACGCCTCCTCGTCGAGCTCGCGCAGGGCGGCGCCCTCGGGGCCGCCGTCCTCCTCGTGCACGGAGCCGCCGGGGAAGACCCAGGCGGCGCCCATGAAGCTCGCCTCGGGGTTGCGCTTGACGAGCAGCACCTCGACGCCCGGCTCCTCGCCGTCGGAAGCGGCGTCGCGCAGCACGATCACCGATGCGGCCACGCGCGGCTCGGTTTCGACGCCTCGGTTCAGCTCCTCGCCGGGCGGCGGGCGGTCGATGCGCACGCGCAAAAGACTAGAGCGGGCGCGCCGCGCCGCTAACCTCCGGGGCGATGAGCGTCTCCACCCAGCAACAGTGGATGTGTCAGTCGTGCGGCTTCATCTACGACCCCGAGGAGGGCGACCCGGACGGCGGCATCCCCGCCGGCACCGCGTTCGAGGACATCCCGGACGACTGGTTCTGCCCCGTCTGCGGGGCTCGCAAGAAGGACTTCGAGCTGTACGAGGGCTAGGCGCGCGACCGAGCCTGAGGTTGAGGGCCTATAGCGCCCCTAACCTCAGGCTCGCGGCCGGCCCGCCCCGCCCCGCTACGCCGCGCGCAGCTCGGGCTCGCCGGCGCTCACAGCCGCCACCGACTCGCCCACGATCTCGACCAGCGCGGTGAGGTCCGCCTCCGAGATCGAGAGCGGCGGCATCAGGATCACGACGTCGCCGAGCGGGCGCACGATCGCGCCGCGGGCGCGCGCCTCGAGCGTGACCCGGTGCCCCATCCGCGCGGCGGGCGGGTAGCCGCCGAGCTCGATCCCGCACATCAGTCCGCGCTGGCGCACCTCGGCCACCGCGCCGAGCTGCTCGACGTCCACCAGCAGCCGCCGCAGAAGCTCGATCTTGGGCCCGAGGCGCTCCAGCGTCCGCTCGTGCTCGAAGACCTCGAGGCTCGCGAGCGCCGCTGCGCAGGCGAGCGGGTTGCCCGTGTAGGTGTGGCCGTGGAAGAACGTGCGCAGCTCCTCGTGCTCGCCGAGGAAGCCCTCGTAGACGCGCTCGGTCGTGAGCGTGGCGGCCAGCGGCAGGTAGCCGCCGGTGATGCCCTTGGCCACGCATAGGAAGTCCGGCGTGATGCCCTCGTGCTCGCAGGCGAACATCCGTCCCGTCCGCCCGAAGCCGGTGGCGACCTCGTCGCAGATCAGGAAGACGCCGTGGCGGTCGCACAGCTCGCGCACGTCGCGCAAATAGCCCTCGGGGTGCACGAGCATCCCCGCGGCGCCCTGCACCAGCGGCTCGACGATCACCGCGGCCACCTCGCCGTCGTGCTCTGACAGGACGCGCTCCATGTCGGCGGCGTCACCGGGCTCCGCCGCGAGCGCGTCGAAGAGCAGCGGCTTGTAGATCCCGTGGAAAAGGTCGATGCCGCCGACCGAGACCGCGCCCACGGTGTCGCCGTGGTAGGCCTCGCGAAGCGACACGAAGCGCGTGCGTCGCGAACTCTCGCCGCCGGCCTGCCGCCAGTACTGGAACGCCATCTTGAGCGCGATCTCGGCCGCCGTGGAGCCGCTGTCGGAGTAGAAGACGCGGCTCAGCCCGGGCGGGGCGAGCTCGACGAGCCGCCGCGCGAGGCGGATCGCGAGCGGGTGTGAGAGCCCGAGCATCGTCGAGTGCGCCACGCGGTCGAGCTGGGCGCGGATCGCCCGGTCGATGCGCGGGTGGCGATGGCCGTGCACGTTGCACCACAGCGACGACAC
>JBPCMT010000019.1:0-8365 GCA_051001995.1 Thermoleophilaceae bacterium | reverse complement strand
GCGGTCGAGTGCCCGGCGTAGGTCCGCATCACCCAGGGGGGGTCCGGCTCGGGCAGTCGATGCTCTGCCATGGCGATGATTCTAAGAGCGGGCCTCCACGGCCGCCGTGCGCCATCGGCTATCACCTGTACATGGGCCGCCTCGCCGGGATGAGCGGATGGGCACGGGCCGCGGGGCTGCTCGCGGCCTGCGCGGCCGCCGTCGTGATGCTCCTGGTCGTGCTCGACGAGGGCGGCCGGCCGATCGCCGACGGCGTCGAGCTCGCCGAGGGCGACCCGTTCGCTTTCGAGGCGGAGCGCGCCGGTGAGTTCCTCGATCGCGGCACGCGCGGCCTGTCTCACGTGCTCTACGAGCTGAGCCCCGACGGGGTGGAGGCGACGGCGCGGCGCACGATCGGCTTCGAGGACGAGATCGCGGCCGCGGCGAAGGCCGAGGGGGTGACGCCGTCGACGCTCGAGGCGCTGGTGTTCCTCGAGAGCGCGGGCAGGCCGGACGTGATCGCCGGGCCCGACCCCGAGAGCGCCGCCGGCCTCGCGCAGATCCTGCCCTCGACGGCCACCGACCTGCTCGGCATGTCGGTGGACCTCGGGCTCAGCAAGCGGCTCACCGAGCGGGCCGCCGAGGCGGAGCGGCGGGCGGCCGCCGCGAACGAGCCGGGGGAGCTCGACGAGGCACGCAAGCGGGCGCGGGCGCTGCTCGGGCGCCGGCGCGCGGTGGACGAGCGCTTCGACCCCGAGGCGGCGCTGGCGGGCGTGGCGCGCTCCCCCGCGCTGGCGGAGGACCACTTCGGCCGCGAGGACCTGGCGACGACCTCGTACCACATGGGGATCGGCAACCTCGACAGCGTCATCGAGGCCTACCTTTCGCCCGACCCAGTGACCGGCGGCACGAGACGGGCGGTGGCCGACCGCGACCTCTCCTACGCGCGGCTGTTCTTCGACTCCTCCCCGACGCGGAACCCGGCCACCTACAGCCTGTTGCGTGGTCTCGGCGACGACTCGCGCACCTACCTCTTCCGGCTCGAGGCGGCGCGCGAGATCATGCGGCTCTTCCGCGAGGACCGCGCGGAGCTGCGCCGGCTCGACCGGCTCCACGGCAACAAGGCGAGCGCCGAGGAGGTGCTGCGCCCGCCGGGTGAGACCGAGCGGTTCGTCGATGCCGATGCGCTCGACGGCGCGTACGAGGACGGCGAGCTCGTGGCGCTGAAGAGCAGCCCCGGGCGGCTTGGCTATCGCGTCGATCGCCAGATGGGCGAGTTGGCGCCGCAGCTGGCCCAGACGCGCTCGCTCTACCGCGGCCTGCGCCCCGAGGCGCTCGCGGCCGTCGTCTACACCGCGCGGGAGGTGCGCGAGATTGCAGGTCAGCGCGTAACGCTCACGCTCACGAGCTCGGTCCGTGACGAGCCCTATCAGGAGCTCCTCGGCTCCGCCAACCCCGAGGCCACGGACGGCTACTCGCTGCACACCACCGGCTTCGCCTTCGACGTGGCGCGCGACCTCTCACGGTCGGGGGAGCGCGCGCTGGTGGCCGTGCTCGAGCGGCTGCGAGCGCTGGCCGTGGTCGACTGGGTGTACGAGCCGGGCGCGATCCACGTGACGGTCGGGCCGGACGCGGAGCTGCTGCTCGCGGACTGAAGGCAGGGCTCGGAAGGCGCCTGGGCGCCGCTATGGTCATGCGGCGTGAGCCGGCTGATCGACCTCATGCACCTCGGCCGCGACCGCGTGATCGGCGCGTACGAGGTGGACGGAGTGGTGGTGGACCCGGGGCCGGCATCGTGCGTGGAGACCCTGCTCGAGGGCCTCGGCGGCGAGCCGCCGAAGGCGCTGCTTCTGACCCACATCCACCTCGACCACGCGGGCGCCACCGGCGTGCTGCTGCGCCGCTTCCCGGAGCTGCCGGTCTACGTCCACGAGCGTGGCGCGCCGCATCTGGTCGACCCGGACAGGCTCCTAAAGAGCGCGCGCCAGCTCTACGGCGAGGACATGGACCGGCTGTGGGGCGAGGTCGCGCCGGTGCCCGAGGAGAGCATCAACGTGCTCGCGGGCGGCGAGAGCGTCGCGGGCTTCCGCGTGGCCTACGCGCCCGGCCACGCCTCGCACCACGTCGCCTACCTGCACGAGGCGAGCGGCGACGCCTACGTCGGCGACCTCGGCGGCGTGCGCGTGCCGCCGAGCGAGTTCACCGTGGCGCCCACGCCCCCGCCGGACATCGACGTGGAGGCGTGGGACGAGTCGCTCGACGTGGTGCTCGACTGGTCGCCCGCGTCGCTCTGCCTCACGCACTTCGGTCGGACCGAGGACGTCTCCGACCAGGTCGCGCGCGTGCGCGAGTCGCTCGAGCGCCACGCCGCGCTCGCCCACGGCTCGGATGAGGGCGCGTTCGTATCCGCCCTCGTCGAGGATCTACGCGCCCACGTCGACGCGGAGATCGGGGAGCGCCTGACGCAGGCTGCGCCGCCGGATCAGCTCTGGCTCGGCCTCGAGCGCTACTGGCGCAAGCGCGAGGAGCGCGAGGAGCGCGAGGAGCGCGAGGCCGCCGCCGGGCGCGGGGAGGGGGGCGCGTGACGGTCGAGACGACGGAGGTTCCGCAGGTCCGCGACCCGAGCGGCGACCTCGGCGGCGAGTGGAGGGTCATCGTCCTAAACGACAACCACAACACCTTCGACGGAGTGGCCGCGGCGCTGTCACGGGTGGTGCCCGGCGTCACGCTCGACGACGGCTACGCGATCGCCGAGAAGATCCACAACAGCGGCCAGGCGATCGTCTGGTCGGGCCAGAAGGAGCCCGCGGAGCACTACTGGGAGCAGTTGAGCGAAGCCGGGCTGACGATGGCGCCGCTCGAGCGCGGCTAGGGCGGGAACCTCGACGCTTGATGGATTGACCACCCCTGGGGCGTGGTCAATCCGACAAACGCCGTCCTCAGCGCTCCGCCGGCTGCTCGGCGAGCGTCCCGGAGCCCACGACGCCCAGCCAGATCGGCAGCAGCGGCACCTGGAAGAGGCCGGCCGCCGCGGCGCGCGCCTCCGCCATCTCCTCCGAGTACCAGTAGCGCTCGAACGAGAGCTTGTCAACGAAGACGGCGTACTGGACGAACTGCTGCGGGTCCTCGCGCGAGCGCACGAACGCCCAGGAGCGGGCGCCGTAGTCGAGCGCCGCCTCGGCCGCCGGCAGCCACGCGCGCTCGAACTTGTCGGCCCGGAACGGGTTGGCGACCCAGCGGATCTCCACCATCCCGGTCCCCGGCTCGCCGATCACGAGGGCTCCTCGTCGCGGCGCCGCGCGCCCGGCTCGCCGATCAGGCGCCTACCTCCTCGCGGATCGCGCCGGGCCCCTCTGCCGTCTTGCCGAGCCCCTCGCTCTCGGCGCCCACGAGGATCGCGATCTTGCCGAGGTGCTGGTTCTCGCGCATCAACTGGTGCGCCTCGGCCACGCCGTCGAAGCCCATCGTCCGCCAGAGGACCGGGCGGATCAGCCCCTGCTCGATCAGCTGGTTCGCCTTCATCGCCTCGTAGGCGTTGGCGAAGTGCGAGCCGATGATCTGCTTCTGGCGCATCCACAGGTAGCGGACGTCGAAGTCGAGGTTGTAGCCGGTGGTGCCGGCGCAGATCACGACCTTCCCGAATGGCTTGACCACGAACACCGAGGTCGGGAACGTGGCCTGGCCGACGTGCTCGAAGACGATGTCGGGGGCGCCGCCGAGCAGCTCCTTGACGCGCTTGCCGAAGCGGCGCGACTCGCCGAAGCGGGCCTTCTCCTCGTCGGCGCTCTCGCCGCCGCGGCGCATCATGCCGGCGTACTCGTTGCGGTCGATCGTGCCGACGGCGCCGAGCTTCTCGCACAGCTCACCCTTGGCCGGCGAGGACACGACGCCGACGGCCTCGGCGCCGGCGACCTTGCAGAGCTGAGTGGCGAAGACGCCGAGACCGCCGGCCGCGCCCCAGATCAGGACGCGGTGGCCCGCCTGGAGGTCGCACTGGTCCACGAGCATGCGGTAGGCCGTGAAGTAGACGAGCCCGTAGGAGGCCGCCTCCTCCCAGGTCAGGTTCTCCGGCTTCGGGATCAGCTGCTGCGCCTGGACCTTCGTGAACTGGGCGAACGAGCCCCACGAGGTCTCATAGCCCCAGATCTTCTGTGACGGCGCGGCCAGCGGGTCGAGACCGTGGACCTCGACGTCCTCGTAGGAGGCCTGGTTGCAGTGGATCACCACCTCGTCCCCGGGCTTCCACTGCGTCACGCCCGGACCGCACTTCCAGACGACGCCCGAGGCATCCGAGCCGCCGATGTGATGGTCCTCCTCCGCGTGGTAGCGGAACACCGACACCGGCTGGCCGAGCGCCGCCCAGACGTTGTTGTAGTTGACGCCGGCCGCCATGACCCTGACCACGACCTCCAGCGCGCCCGGCTCGGGGACCTCGATCTCCTCGAGCTGGAACGCGTCGCGCGGCTCGCCCTCGCGCTCCTGGCGGATGACCCACGCGGTCATCGTCTCCGGAAGCGTCCCGGGCTCGGTGGCGACGTCGGTCACCTTGGTCAAGTCCACTTGGGCCATGGGTCGTTGCGCTCCTGGGTCTGGGGCGGCGGGATCGTATCGTCAGCGCCCGTCCGGGACCGTGCGAGCGCGGCGCGCGAGCAGCACGCCGCCCCGCATGAGAGCCCCGGGGCGCTACGGAAGCTGGAGCTCGTCCGAGGAGCTGCCGCGATCTCGCTCGACCACCAGCTGCGCCGGCCGGATGCCGCTCGCGCCGTCTGAGTTGGCGGTCACCGTGTACTCGCCCACGGGAAGCGACTGCTGGATCGTCGCGGTGTCGAGCGGGTTGATCGGACCCGTGGTCTCGCTGATCTCGGTCCCATCCTCGCCCTCGCCCTCGAGCGTCACGCGATGCGACATCTCGCTCTGGTTGGAGATCGTGAGCAGGATCGGCCCGGCGCCGGGGCTGCTCGGAGAGACCGTGACGCGCTGATCGGTGATCACGCCGCTCAGTGCGAGCTGTGCCGGGGGACGCGGCTCGTTTGCGAAGTCGTCCTCGCCGCAGGACGAGAGCGCGAAGGCCGCGAGCACGCCGCTGGCGGCGATCGCCCGAAGCCGAGTCCCCCTTGTGTTTGGCATCACCTCATATCCCCGGGCCGTCGCGACCCCACGGGGCGCCGACCACGGCCTCCTCCGCGCTAAGCGTCCTCTGGACGACCCTCGCGCGCGAAACCCTATCCCAACGCAAGGATGATTCGGCAGTAGCGCCCCGGGGGTTCAGGCCGGGGCAGCGGGGAAGGGAAGCTCGACGACCTCCGCCGTCACGCCGCCGTCGCCGACGGACACCGTGTCGCCCGGCTGGGCCTCGCGGCGCAGCACCGCGAGCGCGATCGGGCCGTGGAGGGGGGAGACGCAGGCCGATCCGACGGCTCCGACCTCCTTGTCGCCGGCCACGACCTGGTCGCCCGTGCGCGCGGGGCCGGAGAGCCGCAACCCGCGGAGCGCGCGGTTGGGCTTCCCCCTGTAGTGGAGTCGCGCGACCGTCTCCTGGCCCACGTAGCAGCCCTTCGTGAAGCTCACCGCCCGCTCGTTGAGGCCGGCCTCCTGGGGGATCGTCGTCTCGTCCACGTCGACGCCGTGCCGGGGACGGCCCGACTCGATGCGAACGCACTCCGCTGCCTGCAGCGACACCGGCTCGACGCCGAGCGCCTCACGCACCGCGTCCGCCGCCGCGGCCGGCGCGATCACATCCACGCCGAGGTCGGTGGCGACATGGAGGCCGTGCGGTCCCTCGACGAAGGAGTGCTCGGTCGCGGGCGGGGCCGGCTCGAGCCGCTCGCGCGCCTTCGGCCCCACGAGCGACACGAGGACGCGCTCGACCGTCACGTCGGCGGCCTGCACGTCGCGGCCGATGCTGTACATCTGGACGGTCTTGGCGAGCGGTGCGAGGCCGTGCGGCTCGGTGTCAACGAGCAGCCAGTCCTCGCCGCGCAGGATGCGCATGTCGGCCCGCATCTTCCCCTTGTGGGTGAGCAGCGCGGCGTAGCAGCCGCTGCCGGGCGAGAGTGCCTCGACGTCGTTGGTGACCTGCCCCTGGAGGAACTCGGCCGCCTCGCTCCCCTCCAGCAGCAGCTTCCCCCGGTCCGAGCGATCGACCAGGCCGACGTCCTCGCGCAGCAGGCGGTGCTGATCGCTGGTGACGGTTGCGCTCACGCCCCCAATGGTAGGGACGCCGTAGTGTTTGTCGCGTGCCGCTGGCCGAGGACTTCGAGCGCGTGGTCGCGTCGCTGCCGCCCGACTGGACCAACCTGCAGCTCGACCTGCGCATCTTCGACGAGGAGCGTTACGTCGAGGCCGCCACCATGCTCGTGCAGATCAACGCGCAGGGGCACTCGCATCACGACTGGCACTGGCGCCTCCACGTGGCGCGCGAGTTCGGCCACGCGGCCGCGCCGGAGACCGTCCGCGGGACGCTCAGGCTGCTCGACGAGCAGGGGATCGTCGGTGAGCTGGCGGTGCGCGAGTCGCGCTCCGGGCGGGTGGAGGTCGTCCCGATGTGGGGACGGCCCGAGTCCGTCCGCGAGGAGTTCCGCAAGCGCCGGGCACAATAGTGGCGCGCGTCGCGCTGCTCTGCCCCGACCTCCTGTTCGGCTCCAAGGTCGAGGGCGCGCTGACCGCCGCCGGCCACGACGTGCGCCGCCTCGACACCGAGGATGCGGCGCGCGCCGAGGCGGCGCGGCGCGACGTGCTGGTGGTGGATCTCACCACCGAGGACTTCGACGGTGCGGTGCTGGTCGAGTCGATGAAGATGGGCCGCGAGCTCGAGGGCGTCCCCACGCTCGGCTTCTACTCGCACGTCGACCAGGACACGCGCCGGAGGGCGGAGCAGGCCGGCTTCGATCGGGTGGTGCCGCGCTCGCGGATGGCGCGCGAGGCCGCGGCGCTGGTCGAGGCGCTCGTCGCCGACTGACAGCGCGGGTTCCCGAAGACGGGATCGCGAATAGCCGGTAGCCTGAGCGTCCCCAGGGAGGCGGTGCGTGACTAACGACGGAGGGGGAAGGTTGGCGTCTCGCAGGTCCGCGGTCGCGACGTGCCTCGCGACCGTCCTGCTGACGACCCTGCTCGCCGTCCCGGCGCTCGCGGACTTCGGGGACCCGGGCACCACCTCTCCGTCGGAGAGTCCGCGTGAGAACACGCCGAACGACCCCGAGTTCGACCGCTGCGAGGCGGACGACGAGGATGCGCCACAGGAGACATGCGGCAGCTACTTCGAGGAGCAGTTCGGGTCGTTCGGGTTCAACCCGGACTCCGCGCGCGACCTCCTCGGCCAGCGGACGAGCTACAGGGAATTTCCGCCGGGTAGCGGCAACTGCCCGCAGCTCGACGAGCAGGGCAAGGAGGCGAACCGCGACGCCGGCGACCCGGAGTGCTCCCAGCTCTCCGGCGTCCGCGCCGACACCGCTTGGAAGTACTCGACTGGCAGCCCCGAGACGGTGATCGCGATCCTCGACACCGGGATCGAGTGGCAGACCGAGGAGCTCGTCGAGAAGGTCGCGCTGAACACCGGCGAGCTGCCGCTGCCCGGCACCGGTCGCGACACGCCGCTGCTCGGCGCCAAGGAGTGCAACGAGTTCGACGGCACCGGCTACGACGCCAACGGCGACGGCGCGGTCAACGTGACCGACTACGCCTGCGATCCGGACGTGGAGATCGACGCCGGCGACACGGAGTCCGACGAGCTGCTCGATCCCTCCGACCTGATCGCGACGTTCTCGGAGGACCTCGACAGCGACGGGGACCCCGACGATGACGGCAACGGCTACGCCGACGACATCGCCGGCTGGGACTTCTTCGACGACGACAACGACCCCTTCGACGCCTCGAGCTGCTGCAGCGCCGAGGGCCATGGGAGCGGACGGGCGCTCGAGGCGGCCGCGGAAACCAACAACGGGGTGGACGAAACCGGCATGTGCCCCGACTGCCAGGTGATGCCCTTGCGCGTCTGGGACACGTTCGTCGTGGACACCAACCTGTTCTCGCTGGGACTGGTCTACGCCGCCGACAACGGCGCCGCCGTGGCCGAGGGCGCGGTCGGCGGATTGCTGAACTCACGCTTCGCCCGCTCGGCGTTCGAGTACGCCGACCAGAGGGGCATGGCGCTGACGATGGTCTCGAGCGACATCAACAGCGCCAACCACAACTACCCCACGAACTACAACGAGGCGATGTACGTCGCCGGCTCGCTCCCCGACACGGCGCCGTTCGGAGCCTGCAACGGCCCAGGTGGGCTCCCAGGAATCGGCAGCTTCCCCGTTTCGCCGCCGGCTCAGTTCACGGCGGGGTGCAACGCCTTCCTCACCCAGCTCGGCACGGCTACGGGTTGCCCGGGGACGAACTG
>JBPCMT010000018.1:0-6836 GCA_051001995.1 Thermoleophilaceae bacterium | reverse complement strand
GCGTCGAGCACGACGACCGGCGACGACCGTCCGGACGGCGCCGACGGCGGCGGTCGGGCCACGCCCACGGCCCCGCAGTCGGCGATCGGTGAAACGGCCGCCTCCGCGCCCGACCGCAGCGGCCACGGCGCTGACGAGCCGGCCGCCGACGGCGGCGACGAGCGCCCCGTCGACGGCGACGGAGAATCGCGCGTGACGAGCACCGCCGGGTCTCGCTCGCCGAAGTCCTCGGGCAGCGGCGCCCGCCGCCGAAAGAAGCACGGCCGCCGATGAGCGGCCAGGGGGAGTGGATTTCGTGAGCATGCTCGTCTGGGTGATGATGGGGATCGCGATCTGGCACTTCACGGTCTTCGTTCCCGACCGCTTCAGCGGGGGCATCGTGGGCGCCTTCGTCGCGGCGGTGGTGGGCGCGGCGCTGTTCGGCTTCGTCGTGTCGGGGCTCTCCGTACCCGGCGACTCGGATACGGGCCTCGTCCAGGCGCTGATCGCGATCCCGGGCTCCGTGATCGGCCTGGCGATCTCATACGCCGTCGGCGCGCGCCGCGAGCGCGAGGCCGCGGCGGCGGCCTGACCGGCGCCAACGACCGGCTCACCCACCCCGGCGACCCGCCTGGGGTCGAGGTCGGTGCTTCCTGGAGAATGGTCAGCAAGGCTGAGCATCTCTGCTGACCATCTCTCGTAGGCGAACCGAGCCGCACGGGCGAGGGGGGCGAGGGGGCGAGGTCGCGCCGGCGCGGTTCCGTCGCCCCCCGAAAGCAGAATGCCGCCGATGTCCGTATCCGCCGCGCGCTGGGCCGCCAGGCCGTACTCGATCGACGCCGCCGACGCGATCGCCCGTGAGCTGGCTCTCTCACCCACGGTCGCCTCGATCCTCGCCCGCCGCGGCTGCCTGACCCCCGCCGAGGCGAGCCGGTTCCTCGCGGCCGACGAGCGTCACGATCCGTGGCTCCTCGCCGACATGGTGGCCGCCTGCGACGTGATCCTGGAGCACGTACGCCGCGGCAGCCGGATCGTGGTCCACGGCGACTACGACGTGGACGGCGTGTCTTCAACGGCGATCCTCGTCGAGGCCCTGCGAGCGATCGGCGCCGACCCCGCGTGGCACCTTCCGGATCGGCTCGCGGGATACGGATTGTCCGAGGCCACGGTGGAGCGAATCGCAGCCTCGGGCGCCGGCCTGCTCGTGACCGTGGACTGCGGGATCACCTCGGTAGCGGAGGTGGACGCCGCACGCTCCCACGGGCTCGACGTGGTGGTCACCGATCACCATCGGCCGGGCGAGCGCCTGCCGGACTGCCCGGTGGTCCACCCAGGCCTCGGCTCCTACCCCTTCGACGGTCTCTGCGCGGCGGGGGTGGCCCACAAGCTGTCCGCGGCGCTGCGGTCCATGGCCGGGCTGGAGCCGGCGGGCGACCGCGAGCTCGAGCTCGTCGCGCTCGCAACGGTCTGCGATCTCGTGCCGCTGCGGGGCGAGAACCGGACGCTCGCGCGAGAGGGGCTCGCCGCCCTCGCGCGGACCCGTAGGCCCGGGCTCCGGGCGCTGATGGGCGCCGCGTCGCTCGAGCCCGGTGCCGTGGACGAGCGGGCCGTCGGCTTTCGCATCGGCCCGCGGCTGAACGCGGCGGGCCGGCTGCGCCGAGCCGACGCCGCCCTGGAGCTGCTCCTCACCGACGACGAGGACCGCGCCGCCGAGGTGGCCGAGGAGCTGAGCCTCCTCAACGCCGAGCGCCGCGACGTCGAGACGCGGATCCTGTTCGCCGCCGAGGCCGCCCGCAGCGAGCAGGCCGACGCGCCGCTGTACGTCATCGCGGGCGAGGGCTGGCATCCCGGCGTCGTCGGAATCGTGGCCTCGCGGTTGGCGGAGCGCTACCACCGGCCGTGCGTGCTGATCGCGCTCGACGCTCACGGCGGTCGCGGCTCGGGTCGCAGCATCCCCGCGTACGACCTCCACGCCGGGCTCGCCGCGTGCTCCGGCCACCTGCGGCGGTTCGGCGGCCACCGCGCGGCCGCCGGCCTGGAGATCGAGGCCGATCGCGTCGACGCGTTCCGGCGCGACCTCGCCCGGCACGCGGCCGGATCGCTCTCTCCCCGTGACCTCGTGCCGGTCGCAGAGGCCGACGCTGTCGTGTCGGGGGCGTCGCTCGGCCTCGGCCTCGCCGAGGAGCTCCGCCGCCTGGCGCCCTTCGGTCACGGCAACCGCGCGCCGGTCCTGCTGGTGCCGGGAGCCCAGTGCGCGAACGTCCGCGGGATGGGCGACGAGTCCCAGCACGCCCGCTTCACGCTCCAGAGCTCGGGGTCGCGGGCGGAGGCGGTGGCGTTCCGCCGCACGCCCGCGGCGCTCAGGCTCGTGGGGGCAGAGCCGTGCGACGCCGCGGTGCGGCTCGAGCTGAACGAATGGAGGGGCCGAGTCGAGGCACGCGTCGTGCTCGAGGCGATCTGCCCGGTCGAGGCCGGATCCTGCGCCCCCGTGGGAGCTGAGCCGTTCTGGGACGAGCTGGAGCGCGAGCTGGCCGTCGACCTCGACGTGAGCTCCCCGGAGCCGCCCTTGGACTCGCCGCGGGCGCTCCGCGATCGCCGCGGCGAGGGGATCGCGGCCCTCGCCGGCGAGCTGCTCTCAAGCGGCGAGCCGGTCCTGCTCGTCTGCGCCGACGTCGATCGCCGCCGCGCCACCCTCGAGCGGCTCCTGGGCGGGCTCGCCCGGCCGGCGCTCGAGCCCGGCGAGGGCGAGGCAGGGACGCGCACGCTCCCGATCGTGGCGTGGTCGTCGCTCTTGAACGACCCCGCTCTGGCCGAGCCATTCGCCCACGTGGTAGCCCTCGACCCGCCGGTGACGGCCGCAGACCTGGGCGCTGTCGGCGCGCCCGGATACATCCATCTTGCCTGGGGCCCCGCCGAGGTCGAGTTCGCCCTGCACGTCGCGCGCGCCGGCCTCGACCTCCGATCGGCGATGGTCGAGGTCTATCGCCGGCTGCGAGATGCCGGCTCGGCCGCCGGCGACGACCTCCGGGCGCTGCTCGTCGGCGACGGCCCATATCCGCGGCCGGGAGCCGTCTGCGGACGGATCGTGCGCGTTCTCGCCGAGCTGGGGCTCGCTCGCTACGAGAGCCGCTCCTGCCGCGCCCTCGAGGCCAAGCGAACCTCGCTCGAGCGCTCGGCCTCCCACCGCGCCTACCTGCGCCGGCTGGCGGAGGGCGAGCGCTACCTCGCCGGGGAGGCCGGACGCCGGCCGGCCGCGCACGCCCTCCCGGCCGCCGGGAGCGCCGCGGCCGCGACCCGCTAGACGGACCAGCTCGCGAAGCGCCGGCCGGTGAGCTCGCGGAAACGGGCGAGGTCGGGGCCGAGCGCCGCGGCGAGCTCGGCGCGGAGCCCATCGTCCATCTCGGTGTGCTCGAATGGGTACGAGAACGGCGGGCGGTCGCGCACGCGCCGCCAAAGCCGCGGCGGCAGCCGGTCGGCCAGGAAGGCGCCGAGCGGCGTCCGGCGGCGGCGATTCGCGGTCTCGAGGCTGAGCGACTTGAAGCGCCGGTGCCAGAACCCGTCGTCGATCCCCAGGAAGCGGAATACCCAGCGCAGCGACTCGCGACGGCGCCCGAGCAGCTCGTCCTGGTCGAGGATGAGGATCTGGGACAGGGGGTAATGCTCGAGGAAGCGCTCGAGCTGCATCGCGTAGCTGCTGCGCGGGATGTAGGTCGATCCCGGCTCGACTACGGCGGGCGCGAGCGGCTTGTCCTGTGCCCGGTTCGAGTAGTTGTGGATCCACTGGGCGCGGATGCGCTCCACCGGGTCACGTACCACGAAGATCAGCTTGGCGTCGGGAATCAACGCGTGCATCCGCTCGGGTACGCCGGGATACCAGGGGTGGGCGGTGTAGTCCGGCGAGGACTCGCCGCGGATCCTCGCCTCGGGATCGAAGTGGCCGCGGTACCAGTCCACGCCCTTCTTCCAGTTGAGCTCCTCGATGAAAAAATTGAGCTCCTTGGGCTGGGACATCGAGACCTGCGGGTGCTGTACGAGGTAGTAGTGCAGCGCCGTCGTGCCGCACTTCTGGGCACCGAGGATCACAAGGTTCGGGAGCGCGCCGGTGCCCGGCTTCGCGAGCGCGCTGGACGCCTGACGGCCGGAGGCCGGGGAGGCGGTGTCGCTCGGGGCGCCGCCATCCGAGCTGGCGGCGTGCGGCCGCGCGGGGGCTGTCGTCGAGTCGGGCAGGCGGCGAAGGTTAACGGCCTCGATCTCGTCCTCTCGGGGTGGCCGAGGCGTCGAACGCGGCCTCCCCCGGCACTAGAATCGAGGCGTGGCAAAGGTCTCAAAGAGGCCGTCCGAGCGCGGCGCGCAGGCCAAGGGCCGCCGCAAGGGGGCGAAATCCTCCGCCGCGGGAGGGGGGTCGGGAGGCGCGAAGGGTGACGGCACGCAACCGGCGAAGGCTCGCCGTCAGAAGCCGCGGGCGGAGACGACCGCGGTCGCCGAGCGGCCGGCGCTGGACGCCGAGGCGCGCGCGCTCCTCGACGACCTGCTCGCCGTCGTCTCCGAGCACTCTGCCACCGGGCCCGGCATCGACCGCGACCTGATCGAGCGCGCATTCGTCTTCGCCTTCGACCGCCACGCCGACCAGCGCCGGCGCACGGGCGAGGACTTCATCACCCACCCGGTCGACGTCGCGAAGATCTGCGCCAACCTGCGCCTCGACTCGCAGACGCTCTGCGCCGCCCTCCTCCACGACACGGTCGAGGACACGAGCGTCTCGCTCGACGAGGTCGAGGCCGAGTTCGGCGCGGAGGTCGCGAGCCTGGTGGACGGGGTGACGAAGCTCACCGGGATCACGTTCTCGAGCCGCGACGATCGCCAGGCCGAGAACTACCGCAAGATGATCGTGGCGATGGCCCAGGACATCCGGGTCGTCCTGATCAAGCTCGCCGACCGCCTGCACAACATGCGGACGATCGCCGGGATGCCCAAGCAGAAGCAGCAGGAGAAGGCGAAGGAGACGCTCGAGATCTTCGCCCCGCTCGCCCACCGGCTCGGGATCCACGCGATCAAGTGGGAGCTCGAGGACCTGTCGTTCGCCACGCTGCACCCGCGCAAGTACAAGGAGATCAAGGGCCTCGTCAACCAGCAGCGGCGCGAGCGCGAGGAGTACGTCTCGCGCGCCGGCGGCTACCTGGAGAAGGAGCTCGGGGCGGTGGACATCGAGGCGGAGATCTCCGGCCGCGCCAAGCACTTCTACTCGATCTACGTGAAGATGAACCGCAAGGGGCGGGAGTTCAACGAAATCTACGATCTCACCGCCATGCGCGTGATCGTGGACTCGGTGAAGGACTGCTACGGCACGATCGGCGTGATCCACTCGCTGTGGAAGCCGCTCCCCGGACGCTTCAAGGACTGGGTCGCGATGCCCAAGTTCAACATGTACCAGGCGCTTCATACGACGGTGATCGGGCCCGAGGGCCGTCCGCTCGAGATCCAGATCCGCACGCGCGAGATGCACGACACCGCCGAGTACGGCGTGGCGGCGCACTGGCTCTACAAGAACGGCGATCAGACCGTCGAGGACCGCGTCGAGTGGCTCAAGCACCTGCTCGACTGGCAGAAGGAGCTCGCCGACCCGCAGGAGTTCGTGGAGGGGCTCAAGGTCGACCTGTTCGAGGACGAGGTCTTCGTCTTCACGCCCAAGGGCGAGGTCAAGTCGCTCGCCGCCGGAGCGACGCCGCTCGACTTCGCCTACGAGGTCCACACCGACGTCGGCCACCGCTGCGTCGGCGCGAAGGTCAACGGCAAGATCGTCCCGCTGCACTATCAGCTGCGCTCCGGTGAGATCTGCGAGGTCCTGACGTCGAAGAAGGAGCGCGGCCCCTCGCGCGACTGGCTGTCGCTCGCCAAGACGACGCGCGCGCAGTCGAAGATCCGCGCCTGGTTCAAGCGCGAGCGGCGCGAGGACTCCGAGCGCCACGGGCGCGAGCAGCTCGCCGACAGCCTCAAGCGCCAGGGGCTGCCGCCCCAGAAGATGACGGGCTCGCCGCTGCTCGCCGACGTGATCCGCGAGATGGGCTTCAAGAAGGGCGAGGACTTCTACATCGCGCTCGGCCAGTCGAAGATCTCGGCGCAGGTCGTGACGAACAAGCTGCTCCAGCGTCTCAAGCAGGGCGAGGCGGCGGTGGCGCCGCGCGGCGCGGCTGAGGACCTGATCGCGAAGAAGAAGGGCGAGCAGGCCAAGCAGACGGCGTCCTCGACCAACTACGGCATCAAGGTCGAGGGTGCCGACGACGTGATGCTGCGGCTTGCCAAGTGCTGCCGGCCGGTGCCCGGCGACGAGATCGTGGGCTACATCTCGCTCGGCAAGGGAATCACGATCCACCACGAGCACTGCTCGAACGCCAAGGCGCTGATGCGCAACCCGGAGCGCTTCGTCGACGTGGGGTGGGAGGGGGAGGGCGCCACCTCGTTCCGCGTGGAGCTCCAGGTCGACGCCTGGGACCGTCCGCGCCTGCTCGAGGACCTCTCGAAGGCGTTCTCGGAGTCGGGCGTCAACATCCTCGAGGCCCGCTGCACGGTCGACCACCCGATGGTCAAGGACCGCTTCGTGGTCGAGGTGGGGGACAGGACCGCGCTCAAGTCGTGCGTGCAGCGGCTCCGGAACATCGAGTCGGTCTTCGACGCCTACCGCGTGACGCCGACCGGCTGAGCGCGGCCTGGCGGCGCGTTAGCCTCGATCGCTGTGATCTCGGTCGTAATACCGACGCGCAACCGCAGGGCGACGCTGGAGACCACCGTGGCCCGCGTGCTCGAGCAGGAATGTCCCGCCGGGGACTTCGAGGTGATCGTGGTGGACAACGGGTCGACCG
>JBPCMT010000017.1:0-3728 GCA_051001995.1 Thermoleophilaceae bacterium | reverse complement strand
ATGCGCTCGCTGCGGCGGCGCATGCGGGCGGCGCAGGAGGCGCGCGAGCGGGCCGAGGAGGCGCTCGAGAGTGCCGGCGGGGGCCGCACCGGAGCGGTGCGGCGGCTGTTCCCGCAGCGGTCGCGGGGCGACGGCGCGGATCGCGGCGCGCTCCCGGACTTCCTGATCATCGGCGCGCAGAAGGCCGGCACCTCCTCGCTCTTTCGCTGGCTCGGAGAGTCGCCGGGCGTGGAGCTTCCGGAAGCGAAGGAGGTCCACTTCTTCGACATCCAGTTCAAGCGCGGGGTCGATTGGTACCGCGAGCAGTTTCCCGCCGGCTCCTCGGGGACGCTCGGGCGGCGGCGGACGCTGACCGGCGAGGCGTCGCCGTACTACCTCTTCCACCCGCTCGCCCCCGAGCGGATCCGAGAGGTCCTGCCGGAGGTGCGGCTGCTCGCGCTGCTGCGCGACCCCGTCGACCGCGCCGTGTCGCACTACTACCACGAGCTCGGCAACGGCTTCGAGGACCTGCCGCTCGCGGTCGCGCTCGACCGCGAGGACGAGCGTCTCGCCGGCGAGGCAGAGCGACTTCGCGCCGAGCCCGGCTACGTCAGCCACAACCACCGCCACTTCAGCTACCAGACGCGCGGCGTCTACGCGGACCAGCTCGCGTTCTGGCGCTCCGTCTTCCCCCCTGAGCAGCTGCTCGCGATCAACAGTGACCGCTTCTTCGAGGACCCGCGCCGGGAGATGCGGCGGGTCCACGAGTTCCTCGACCTCGGCGACGAGCCGGCCGCGAGCCTCGACGCCTACAACCAGCGCGACTACCCGTCGGTGCCGAGCGAGATCAGGGAGCGTCTGGCCTCCCATTTCTCAGAGCCCAACGCGCGCCTGGAGACCCTGCTCGGCGAGGAGCTCGGCTGGCAGGAGGCCGCCGCGCGTTGACCCGCTACTGGGCCGTGTCCCGCTGATCCCCCGCGTCCTGCACCGCGTCTGGCTCGGTTCCGATCCGATGCCCGAGCGCTTCGAGAGCTACGGCGAGAGCTGGCGCCGCCACCACCCCGACTGGGAGATGCGGCTGTGGACCGACTCGAACCTCCCGCACCTGCGGTTTCCCGACGCGGTGGAGCGCGGGCGCAACCCGGGCGAGCGCTCCGACCTCGTGCGCTACGAGGTGCTGGTGCACTTCGGCGGCGTCTACGTCGACACCGACATGGAGTCCCTGCGCTCGATCGAGGCCCTGATCGCGGAGGCCGACGCGTTCGCGGGCGCGGTACGCGCCGGCAAGCTCGGCAATGCGATTCTGGGTTGCGCCCCTGGCCACCCGGCGTTCGGGCGCCTGCTGGAGGAGGCGAGCGGCCGCTCGGGCAGCGGGCACGTGAGCGGCGCGACCGGACCGCGCCTCGTGACCGAGGTGCTCACGGCCTCCGGGGACGTGACGATCTTCCCGCCCGAGGCCTTCTACCACTTCCACCACCGGCGCTCGCCGACCAAGGACGCCGAGACGCCGGGCGCCTACGCGATCCACCACGTGGACGCAAGCTGGAAGACCGCCGACGACCTCCGCGAGGACATCCGCCGCCTTCGCAACAGGCTCGACCGCGCCGACGCGCGCAACCAGCGGCTGCGCCGGTCGCGGCGGCGGCTTGGGCGGCGCGCGAAGAAGGCCCGATTGCGACGGCGGACGCTGTCCCGGCGCCGCGATCGGGTCGGGCGCCGGCTCGCGACGATCGAGCGCAGCAGCTGGTGGCGCCTGCGCGCGCGGCTCGCCCCGGTCGTCGGGCGGGCACTGGCTCGCGTCAGAGCCGCGCGGGGTCTTCGTCGCGGTCCATGGCGGGGCCGCTGAGGTCGCGGCCGGGGCGTCCTCGGGTGAGGGTCGTGGGGCGCCGGGGCGAACGCGCTCGAACCGTTACGGGCCGAACATCCCCCGGTAGGCCCAGTACGCCGGCTTCCTGGAGCCGTCGTAGCGTCGCAGCCCGAAGTTGTCGCTCTTGTGAGAGAGGTCTTCGGACTTGTCTTGGGCGTTGTACCAAACACCGACTCTCACGTAGGGCCATTCGCGCATCTGCCGGTAGGCCTGCTTCAGCCACTCGGCCTGCCTCGTTTCGCTGACGCAGTTCTTGTAAGCCTCGGGTTGGTTGCGCACCGTGCAGGTGCTCCAGCCGAACTCGGTCAGCCACATCGGCGCCGCGTCGCCATGCTCGACCAGCGTCTGGCGGACGGCCGGGATCCCGCGGATGAAGCTGTTCTTCACGTAGGCGTCGAGCCAGGGGTCGAGCGGCGAGCGATCCTCGCTGTAGGGATGGATCGACCAGGCATCGAAGTGGTCCCTGATACCGCGAGCGAACAGGGCCTCGGTGAACTCGAAGTCAGAGCCGGCGAGCGAGCCGCCGACGATCACGGCGCTGGCATGGGCCGCCTTCGCCGCGGGGTAGGCCGCCCTGAGGATGGCGGCGTACTCGGCGACCTGGTTTCCGCCCTTGAGGTAGTCCGGATGGTTTGGCTCATTCCAGACCTCCCAGGCGGCGACCCGGTCGCCGTAGCGTCCGACGAGGAAGGCGAGCGCGCGCGCGTACTCGGCGGCGTCGCGCGGCGGGTAGCGCTGGACGCTGCGCTCCCACCACGAGCCCGCGCAGTTTTGCCTCAGCGAGTCGGGGGCGCTCGACGCCCAACAGGGCGTCTCCGTGAAGGTCAGCAGGAGCTCGAGGCCGCGCTGGTTGGCTTCGGCGACGAGGTGGTCGATCCGCTCGAGGTACCAGCTGCTGATCTGGCCCCGCCCCTTTGACTCGAGCGAGGACCAGCCGACGTCGACGCGCACGTACTCGACGCCGATCGCCTTCAGCCGGTCAAGGTCGCGCTCGACCGTAGCGCTCGTCATGCGGCTCCACAGCAGATGGGCGTGGACGCCGGGCTCCGCGGCCGAGGCGGCGGGAGCTGTCCCGATCGAGACCAGCGTCGCGCACAGGACGATTCCCAGCGCTACGCTGCGGCTCAGCCGTCGCATCGGAACGCGCTCGGCAGTCGAGGTTCCGGCAGCCATGTACCGGAGGGGTCGGCCACGCCCGCCGCTCTAAGCCGGCCGACGGATGGGCCAGCGCGACCTTAAGCGGCCGCTAACGGCAGCTCAACCAGGCCCGGTCACCAGGAGCGGGGCTCGTCGCCCCCACTCTCTCGAGCAGCGAGTGGGCCGGCCAGGACTCGAACCTGGGACCTACGGATTATGAGTCCGCTGCTCTGACCAGCTGAGCTACCGGCCCTCTTCGACCGGACGCTACCAACGCGCGGCGGACGCCCGAAAGCGCTCTACCCGCTCGCCGCGTCGATCGCCTCGTCGAGCTCGGCGGCGCTGAACGCCCCCTCGATCCGCGCCGCGATCCGGCCGTCGCGATCGATCGTGAACAGCCACGGCTCGGTGGGCAGGCCAAACGCGCGCACCTGCGGAACGAAGCCCGCCTCGAGCTCGTTGTCCTCGTAGATCTCCTGGTGGATGAACTCGACGTCCTCGCCATCGCGATCGGCGCGCACCTCGAGCGCGACATCGACGACCGGTCCGCAGACGGCGCTCATGCAGAACGCCGGGGTCGCGAAGAGAAGTGCGACCGGCTTCTCGCCAACCACGTCCGCGAAGTCGGCGTCGTGCAGCTCGGGCGCCGCCGGCACGCGCGTGTCGATCTCCTCGATCGCGCCGCCGGCGGAGGCCACGGTCGGGGTCGAGATGTCGGGCGCGGGATCTCCCACATCGGGCACCG
>JBPCMT010000016.1:0-7076 GCA_051001995.1 Thermoleophilaceae bacterium | reverse complement strand
CGGTTAGGTGGTCTGTGCTCGAGGGCGTGCGCCAGGTGAACGGGGTGTTCGCGGGAGTCGTGGGGATTGCGACCGCGGTCCCCACGCTCGAGGGGATCAGCCGGCGCCACTACGAGCAACGACGTTCGTCGCCTTCGCTTCGCCGGGTGCCCGCCACTCGGGCGGAGCCCGCTTCGGCAAACCGCGCCGACGACCTCGCCGAGCACCGCCGGGCCGCCTGACTGGCCCGCTCCTCCGCGTTCCGGCACCATCTCGCGGATGGACGACCCGATGCCGGTGCGTCGCGGGGTCGCTATCCCGCTCGCGGAGATAGAGGTGCGGGCGAGCCGCTCATCCGGTCCCGGCGGCCAGCATGCCAACGTGACCGCCTCACGCGTCGAGGCAGTCTTCGACGTCGACGCGTCGGCGTCGCTCGCAGGCGGGCAGAAGCGGCGGCTGGTCGAACGGCTCGGGCGCCGAGTGTCGGCGTCCGCCCAGGACACCCGCAGCCAGACGCGCAACCGCGAGCTGGCGCTCGAGCGGCTCCGCGATCGGCTCGCCGAGGCGCTCGCCGTCCCGCGGCCGCGACGCCCCACGCGACCGGGACGCGCCGCGCGCGAGCGGCGCCTCGAGGGCAAGCGGCGGCGCTCACAGGCGAAGCGCACGCGCCGCCGGCCCTCCACCGAAGAGGAGCGCTAGGGGCGCGAACTCGCGAACGGTCTCCTGTATCCGCTCCGGAGGCATGCCGGCGTCACGAGCGGGTGCACTCGTCCGCTCCCGGAGGGAGACTTCTCCGCACTGGGGGTCCTGGTCGCCACCGTTTGGCGGCCCGCCCCGTGGGTACGATCGGTCCGAAAGGAGGACGCGATGTACATCGGTGGCGGCTTGATCGCTCTGATCCTGATCATCATCATCCTCGTCCTCATCTTCTGAGGTCGGGGCCGCGTCGCTCTCGGGCGCCGCGGCGGCAGGACTGAGGCGAGACAAAGCCCCGCGCGAGCGGGGCTTCGTCGTTCGGCCGAGCGGGCCCGTTCGCGACCGGGCCCGCTCGCGTTGCGCCCTAGTCGCGGCCGCTCGCCTCGCGCCCGCGTCGCGGCCGCTCCACGGGGTGTGTGGAATCCTCCTTCTGGAAGATGGTCATCGAGAAAGACTTCCTTGATGACCATCTCGCGGAGGAATCACAACACACGACGGGCGCCGCTCCAGCCGCCGCTCGCGCCAAGCGGACGACGGGTCTCGAACCCGCGACCTCGAGCTTGGGAAGCTCGCGCTCTACCAGCTGAGCTACGTCCGCGCACCGGAGCCGTCGCCGACTCCGTGCCCGCATCTTACCGCCGCCGATCGGGCCGGCACTACCCTGAAAGCGGGCCGTGAGTCGTCGATCGACACCACTGCGAAGGCTCGTGAGGGCGCTCGGCGTCGCGGTCGCGGGCCTCATGGTCCTGCCCGCGCTCGCCGCGGCGCAGTGCCCGCAGACCACGCTCGGCGAGGTCGAGCAGGAGGTCATGTGCCCCGTCTGCGGCACCCCACTGGAGCTCGCCACCGAGGCTCCCCAGGCCGAGCGGGAGCGCGCGTTCATCGTCGAGCGCATCGAGGAGTGCCAGTCGAAGGAGGAGATCAAGGCGGCCCTCGTGGCCGAGTACGGCGAAGCCGTGCTCGCCACCCCGGGCGACGATGGCTTCGACCTGCTCGGCTATCTCTTGCCCGCTCTTGCCGTGCTCGCGGGCGCCTCCGGCATCGCGATCGCCACGGTTCGCTGGCGCCGTAGCCGCGGAAGCCTGGCCGGCGTGGGCGCGGCCGCCCCGGCGAGCGAGGACGAGAAACGGCTCGACCGCGACCTCGAGCGCTACGACATCTAGGGCGCGCCCGCCACGCGTCTACATCCGCTCCGGCGCCGCCACCCCCAGCAGGCTGAGCGAGCGCGCGATCACGCGGCCGGCCTGCTGGCAGATGGCCAGCCGCAGGCCCTCGTCGCCGCCCTCCTCGGCGGCGCCGATCACGCGACAGTCACGGTAGAACGCCGAGAAGCCCTGCGCGACCTCTTGCGCGTAGGTCGTTAGCCGGTGCGGGGCCCGGCGCGCCGCCGCCGCCTCGACCTCCAGCGGGAGCTCGAGCAGGCGCTTGACGAGCGCCCGCGCGGACGGGTGGGGGTCCTCCGTGCTGCGCGAGAGCTCGTCCGCCGGCGTCGCCGCCGCGCCCTCCTCGCCCGCCTTGCGCAGGATGCTCGCGATCCGCGCGTGCGCGTACTGCACGTAGTAGACCGGGTTCTCCTGGCTCTGCTCGCGGGCCAGCGCCAGGTCGAGGTCGAGCGTCGTGTCGTGGTTTCGCTGGAGCAGGAAGTAGCGGGCGGCGTCCACGCCGAGGTCGTCGATCAGCTCGTCGAGCGTCACGAACTCGCCCTTGCGCTTTGACATCTGCGCGCGCTCGCCGCCCTCGAGCAGGTTGACGAGCTGCATGATCTGGAGCTCTAGCCGGCCGGGGTCGCCGCCGAGCGCCTCCCAGGCCGCCCTCAGCCGTCCGACGTAGCCGTGGTGATCGGCGCCGAGCACGTCGATCGCGCGGTCAAATCCGCGGGCGAGCTTGTCGGCGTGGTAGGCGATGTCCGAGGCGAGGTAGGTCGGCTCGCCCGAAGAGCGCGTGACGACGCGGTCCTTGTCGTCGCCGAAGGCCGTCGTGCGAAGCCACCGCGCGCCCTCCGACTCGTAGAGGCAGTCGTGGTCGTCGAGGCGATCGACCGCTCGCTCGAGCCCGCCGTCGTCGTAGAGCGACCGCTCCGAATAGAAACGGTCGAACGAGACGCGAAACCGCTCGAGCGTGGCCCGCACGTCGGCGACCATCAGCTCGACGCCGACGACCGCCAGCTCCCCGGCGTCGCGCTTCGCCGCGTCCTCGATCCGGTCGGCCAGCTGCGCGACGTAGGAACCTCGGTAGCCGTCCTCAGGCGGCTCGGCACCGCGCGCCCGAGCGCCGATCGACTCGCCGAACAGGAGCACCTGGGAGCCGTGGTCGTTGACGTAGTACTCGCGCTCGACATCGTGGCCGGCGAAGGCCAGGATCCGGCAGAGCGCGTCGCCGTAGGCGGCGTGGCGACCGCTGGCGACGGTGATCGGCCCGGTCGGGTTGGCGCTCACGAACTCCACGAGCATTCGCTCGGCGGGGGCAGGGACACCCGCGCCGAAGCGGTCGCCCGCGGCCACCATCTCCCCGAGCGCCGCGCGGTACCAGCCGCTCGACATGAACAGGTTGAGAAAGCCCGGGCCCGCGACCTCGGTCCGCTCGAGCTCGTCCCCGAGCTGCTCGGCAAGCACCTCGCCCAGCCGCTGCGCGGCGTCGCGCGGCGGCCCTCCGAGCGCGGGCGCCAGGAGCATGGCTGCGTTCGTCGAGTAGTCGCCGAGGTCCGGCCGCGGAGGGCGCTCGAGGCGGAGGTCGCTCAGCGTGGCATCGCCCGCCAGCATCAGCGCGGCCTGCCGCAGGGACGCCCGCAGGCGCCCGAGCGGATCGGTGAGCGCCGCCGGCGGCGGCTCGGTGGTCGGCGGTCTGCGGGCCATCTCGCCCCGATCATCGCGCACCCGCCATGCGGTCGGGCGGCCGCGAGCAAACCGTTCAGTAGTGGTAAGGCTCGCCCGCGAGGATCTTGTGCGCCCGGTAGAGCTGCTCCAGCAGGACGACGCGCGCGAGCTGGTGCGGCAACGTGATCGGGCCGAAGGAGAGCCGCAGGTCGCAGCGCGGGAGGTCGAGGCCGCGCGGGCCGCCGACCACGAAGCAGAGGTCGGTCCGCGACTGGCGCCGCTGCTCCAGGAACCGGCTCAGCGCGGGCGAGTCGAGCGCCTCGCCCGCCGAGTCCAGCAGGCAGACGAACGCCCGCTCCGGGATGCGGCGCTCGACCCGTTCCTCCTCGCGCACCTCGACGAGCTCGAGCCGCGTATGGCGCGCGAGCATCCGCTGGTAATGGCGGATGTCGTCTACGAACGGCGGACGGAGCCGCCCGACGGCGAGGACGAGGGTGCGCATGGCGGCAGTAGCGGGCCGTTCCCGGGACCCGAGAGGGTGCGATACTAGAGCCGTGGCGGACGACGGGCGCGAGCGCCAGATCAACATCCACACCTCGCCCGAGGTGATGGCTGGCGTCTACTCGAACTTCGCGAACGTCAGCCACTCCGACTACGAGTTCACGGTCACCTTCGCGCGCGTCGACCACGAGGTGGACGACGACGAGGTGCCGGGCGTCGTGGTCTCGCGCGTCAACCTGTCGGCGAAGTTCTTCCGCGAGCTGATCGACGCGATGGAGGACCAGTACTCGAAGTGGCGCGCAGCCGAGGGGATCCGCAACCTGCCGGAGACCGGCACTCCGCCGGCGCGCGAGGCGCCCCCCGAGCAGCCCGAGTAGCGCGCGCCGCCGGCTCAGCGCTCGCGCGCGAAGCCGAGGCCGAACCCGATCCGCTCGACCGTGGTCGGGTGGGTGCCGAAGAGGTCGTGGAGGAGCTGCGGCGGGTCCGGCTCGGAGACGTTCTCGGCCGCGAGAGAGCGCTGGAGGCCGACGAACGCGGCCGGGTCGTTCGTCAGCTCGAGCGCGAACGCGTCGGCGCGCGCCTCCACCTGGCGCGAGAGCCAGTTGCCCGCGATCTGCCCGCCGAAGGAGACCAGCGCGAGCGAGAGCGCGAGCGCCGGTAGCAAGGCCGGAATGCCGCGGGCGGGCGCGCCGGCGGCGGGCGTGCTGCCGGCGCGGGCGCCGGCAGGGCGCCCACGGTCGAAGCGCTCGGTCAACCGCTGGACCAGCAGCATCGAGGGCAGCGCCACGATCGCCACCCAGAGAAGCCCCCGCGGCACGTCGTCGTAGCTCACGTGCGCCAGCTCGTGCGCCACCACGGAGCGCACCTGGTCCGGCGGCAGATCCTCGAGCAGGTTGTCGTAGAGCACCACGCGCTTGGTCTCGCCCAGGCCGCCGACGTAGGCGTTCGACGCGGTCGTGCGCCGGCTCGCGTCCACTCGATAGACCTCGCCGACCTCGACCTCGGCGCGCTCCGCGAGCTCCAGCACTTCGGTGCGCAGCTCGCCATCCGGAAGCCGGTCGAAGCGGTTGAACAGCGGGTCGATCACGAGCGGCGCGGCGTACGTCAGAGCGACGCTCGCCGCCACCACGACCGCTCCCGCCGGGGCCCACCAGTGGCGCGGGAAGCGCCGCACGAGCGCCACCGCCACGAGCCCCCCGGCGCCGGCGAGCAGGCCGGCGATCGCCGCCGACTTGCCCTGGTCGCCGAGCCACGGGCCGAAGCTCTGCGTGGAGAGGCCGACGTCCACCGCGCGCTCGTGCGCCACCGCGCCGAGTGGCAGCGTGACGATCGCGAGGACCACCAGGATGCCGGCGCCGATCGCCGCGCCGCCGAGCAGCGGGCGCCCTGCGAGCCGCTCGGACATGCTCCGCAGCGCCCGCGGGGGGCGCAGCGCCAGGAGCGCGAGAGTGGCGCCCGACAGCGCCAATCCGCCCAGCGCGATCAGCCGCTGCGGGCCGTTGTACTCGCGCGCCCGCTCGAGCTGCTCGGCGCTGAAATAGGCTGTGGGCTCTACGGCCGCCGCTTCGATCAGCCCGCCGCGCGGGCGCAGCAGCAGCGTGGCGACTCCCACCGCGGCCACCGCCGCGACCGCCGCCAGCGGCAGCCCGTAGCGATGAGCCCGCATAGCGACGAAACTCTAGAGCCCGCTGCCGTGAAGCCCGACGAGGGCGCGGCGCCCCGCCGCGTGGCGTTGATCTCTGACGTGCACGGCAACCTGCCGGCGCTCGAGGCGGTGCTCGACGACATCGACGGCGCCGGCGCCGACCAGACCTGGTGCCTCGGCGACCTCGTGGGCTACGGGGCCCAGCCCGACGAATGCGTGGCGCGCGCGGCCGACGCCTGCGACTTGTGCCTGGTGGGCAACCACGACCTCGTGGTCCTCGATCGGATCGACATCGCGGCCTTCTCCCCGGGGGCCGCCGAGGCGGCGCGCTGGACGCGCGACCGGCTCGGCTCGGAGGCCGGCGACTTCCTGGCTCGGCTCGCGCCCTACGACGCCGGCCACGCGATCGGGCTCTTTCACGCCAGTCCGCGCGACCCCGTGTGGGAGTACGTTCTCTCCAACGACGTCGCCGAGGCCTCGATGCACTCGATGGAGCCGCGCGTGGCGGCGATCGGCCACTCGCACGTCGCGCTCAGCTTCCGGCGGCCGCCCGCGGGCCGCGCCAGCGGGGAGCCGGCCCCGGCCGGCGCCGTCGCGGACCTCTCCGAGGAGGCGTGGCTGCTGAACCCCGGCGCGGTGGGCCAGCCGCGCGACGGAGACCCGCGGGCGGCGTGGCTGCTGCTCGACCTCGAGGCCTGGAGCGCGACCTGGCGGCGCGTCGAGTATCCGATCGACCGCGCCGCGGATGCGATCAGGGAGGCGGGCCTGCCCGCCGCGCTGGCCGACCGGCTTTACTACGGCCAATGATCCGACGGCGGACCTTACGACACCTGTTACCAGTCCTGGCGGCGCTCCTCGTGGCGCTCCTGGCGACCGGCTGCGGAGGCGAGGAGGAGCCACGCCTTCTGACCGAGGGCCGCTCGGAAAGCCTGCTCGACCTGCTCGACGACGCCGAGAAGCGGTTCGAGGATGGCGAGTGCGACCAGCTGGCGCAGACGCTCGAGGACTTCGCCCAGCAGGTGAACGAGGTCCAGAGCGAGGTTGACGAAAACGTCAGGACCGTGCTGCGCGAGGAGGGCAAAGAGCTCGTGGAGCTCCAGGACGACTGCGAGGAGCCGGTGGAGGAGCCCCCTCCGACTGAGACGGTCCCGCCGCCGACCACCGAGACGGTCCCGCCACCGACCACCGAGACGGTCCCGCCGCCGACCACGGAGGAGGAGACGACCGAGGAGGAGACGACCCAGGAGGAAGAGGTGCCGCCCGAGAAGCCGCCGGGGAACAGCGGCGGAGGCGGAAACGGCCAGGTTCCGCCCGAGGCCGAGTCCGGGGGCTCGTCCAAGAAGGAGAAGGGAAGCAAGGAGTGAGCACCCCTTCCGCCGTCGCCAACCGCTACCGCCTCGACGATCGCCTGGGTGCGGGCGGCATGTCGACGGTCTTCCTCG
>JBPCMT010000015.1:0-6049 GCA_051001995.1 Thermoleophilaceae bacterium | reverse complement strand
GCCCAGGCGAGCGAATGCGGCGACTCGTGCGCTTGGCCGAGCCCGCCACACAGGCGCGGCCCGCCGCGCCGGGCGTCAGCTCGACGTGGCCGGCGACCCTTCGACGGCAGCCGCCGCGGGCGCACGCGCCGGCGCGAGCCGCGACGCCCCGCGGGACGCGCCGGAAGCGATCCGGGATCTCTGCGGGCCGACCACGTACTTCGGGTCGGCGGCCGACGCGAACCCGGCCTTGAAGACGCTGAAGCGCGCCGAGAGCGCCCCCGCCGACAGCGCGGCGCCGCCCGCCGCCGGTGCGAAACAGCGCTCCCGTGGGACAAACGTCGAGGCACGCGGCGTGCGTGCAGTGCTTGCACACGTCCGACGACATCAGCCAGCCCGCGCCTAGGCCGTGCCGTATTGCCCTCGAGAAATGGTCACAAGAGGTGTACAGCCGTACTGACCATTCTTCGAAGGACAGCGGCGGGGGCGGCCACTTAGGCGTGGCTTATCGCCGCGCGACGCCGAGGATCCTCGGCTCCACGACGATCTCGACGAGCGCCGGCCGGTAATCGAAGCGGCGGCACGACTCGATCTCAAAGCCCCCGGCCGCGATCACGGCGGCGGTGTCCCGGGCGGGGTGGCAGCCGCCGCCGACGAACGGCCAGAAGCCGCTCTTCTCGGCGACGCGCTGCAGCTTGGCGATGCGTGGCTTGTGCGAGACCACGTGCTCGTAGAAGCGAAGTTCGCCACCCGGGCGGATGACCCGGCGCAGCTCCGCGAGCGCCGAGCGCTGGTCCGGCACCGAGCAGAGGACCTGTGACGCAACGCCGGCGTCCACGGAGGCGTCCTCGAGCGGCAGCTCGTCGGCCAGGCCCTCGACCACCCGCACACGCACCGGCGCGCGCTTCGCCTCCGTCTCGGCCAGCCCGCGCAGGTAGCGCTCGGGCTCGACGGCCAGCACCTCCTCCACGCCGCTCGGGTAGTGCGCGAAGTTGAGACCGTTTCCGGCGCCGACCTCGACGACGCGACCCGAGAGCCCTGCCAGCATGTCTCGCCGGTGGTCCGCCTCGCCCTTCTCCGCGGTGTGGGCGCTGAGGCGCGCGAACACTCGCGCGAAGATCGGGTGATGCACCGTGCGCGCGTCCTTCGCCATCTCGGCGTGACCCTAACCGGGGCGTCGCTCGGCGGTCGCGACGCTTGGTACCCGGCGCTTACGCCGGCGTCTCGAGGCGGTTGCCCAGCTCGCCCCATTTCGGGACGCCACCGTCGATGACGTGGATGACTCGTCGCGCCTCATGGCGCTGGAGGAGGCTCGAGGCCACGGCGGCGCGCTGCCCGGAGGCGCACAGCACCGCCACCGGCCGGCTCGGGTCCACTCCCTCGGGCAACCTGCGGATGTCGTGCCACGGAGTGAACAGCGAGCCGGGGATGTAGCCCTCGTCGCGCTCGGACTGCTCGCGCACGTCGAGGACCTGAAGCTCTGGGTCGCGCTCGATCCGCTCGGCGAGGTTCGCGAGCTCGAGCCGCTCGATCCGCTCGACCGGGCGCTTCTCCTGGCGCCAGCTGGTCATCCCGCCGGCCAGGAAGCCCCCAAGCATGCGGATCCCGACCGCGAGCGCCAGCCTCGCCGCCCTGCGGGCGTCGTCGTCGTCGCGGCCGACGAAGACGATCTCCTGCCGGCGATCGGCGATCCACGCGAGACGGGTGCCGAAGCCCGCCTGCAGCGCCGGTATCGAGACGGCGTCCGGGACGTGGGCGTCGTCGAACTGCAGATCGGTGCGGACGTCGATCAGCAGGGCGCCGCCGGCGCGCTTCTGCTCGAGCTGGCGCGGGGTGAGCGGAAGCACCTCGACGCCCTCGGTCAGGAGCGCCCCTCTGTTGAGCTCGACGATCGCCTCGAAGTTGGGCGGCTGCGGACCGAGCGAGCCTACGGCTCGCTCGACGAAGCGATCCTCGTCGTCGATTCGCAGCATCTCGTTGTGGGAGCGCTCGTAGCCGACCGTCGAGGAGATCTTCATGTCCATGCCGGGACCGCCGCACAGCGAGCCGCCGAGGTGACCCGGCCAGACCTCGGCCTCGCGCGGCAGGGGCATCAGCTTGTCGTGCAGCGAGCGGAAGATCGCGCGCGCCCCGTCTTCGCTGTCGATCGCGAGGTCGGGGCGAGCCACGTCGTTCACGAACAGGGAATCGCCGGTGAGGACAGCCCAGGGCTCGTCGCCGCGGCTCGTATCGATCAGCGCGAAGGCGGTGTGCTCGGGCCGATGGCCAGGCGTGTGGACCGCTCGGATCGTGAGCGCGCCGAGGTGAAGCTCCCAGCCGTCGTCGAAGGGCTCGTGGGCGTAGGCCGGCTCGGCGTCGCGGTGGATGTGGATCGTCGCGCCGGTCGCCGTCGCCAGGCGCCCGTGCCCCGAGACGTGGTCGGCGTGGTTGTGGGTCTCGAGGATGTGCTCGATCGTCACGCCCGTGTAGCGGGCGAGCTCGAGGTACTCGTCGATCGCGAACTTGGGGTCCACGACCGCGGCGACGCCGGCGCCGTGGTCGCCGATCAGGTACGACGCGCACCCGAGGTCGTCGTGGGGGATCTGGCGGAAGATCATCGGCGGCCCGCGCCGGATGATCTCACCCCGCTGCACGCGGGCGAAGCTTCGGTGACCCGGTCGGGGTTACGTGCCGAAATCGGCTCGTCCGACATCGAAAGCGGCGCTTCCTCGAGCGGCGGCCGGCGGAGCTCTAGGGTGACCGCCACAGTGCCCGGCTTCGAGGTCACTCCGATCGGAAGGGTCGAGTCGCCTCTGACCGACCCCGCGTCGGCCCCGAAGCAGGGCGACGAGGGAGCGCCGGACGCGTGGCTCGTCTTCGAGCCCGCTGTGCTGGATGCCCTCGAAGGGATCCGAGCCGGGCACGAGGTGATCGTCCTCACCTGGCTCGATCGGGCGCGCCGCGACGTCCTGCGGGTGCACCCGCGCGGCGACGTGTCGAGACCGGAGCAGGGGGTGTTCAGCACGCGCTCCCCCCACCGACCGAATCCGACCGGACTACATCGGGTGGAGATCGCCTCGATCGACGGCGGCAGAGTCCGCGTGCGCAACCTCGAAGCGGTGGACGGGACGCCGATCGTCGACGTGAAGCCGGTTCTCAGCGACGACGTCGGCGAGCGATAGCGCGGCCGACGGAACGCTCGCTCGACGAGGCGATGTTGCCTTCGAGGGCGGACCCGGCTCAGCCTGGGTCGCTGGCGAGTTGACTCCGGCGCGCGTGTCGCTCGGCTGCTCATCTAAGCCGAAGTACGTACATGCGCGTATGTACCTATGACACTGTCTTTCCAGCGAGAGGACTTCCCGTGCGCGGGATAACCGCCCCGCCCTACAGCTCGCGATCTCTCCGCGATGGGCACCCTCCAACGAGGGCCGCACGACCTGCTGATCACCACGCCGGGTGCCGACGGTGAGCGCGGGCGCCGCGCAGGCGTGGTTCACCGCGGGCACGATCCCGCTGATTCTCGCCGGGGGTGCGCATGCGCTCTTGGCGCTACGTGACACCGTGCGCCCCAGGTCCTTCGCTCCGATCGAGCGCTCGGTCAAGCCGGCGATCGAAGACACCGGTATCCGGTTGGTCGGCAAGGCGGCGCCGTCGATGTGGAGGGTTTGGCTCGGGATCAACATCACCTTCGGCCTCGGCCTCTTCAGCTTCGGGCTCGTCTGCCTGCTGATCGCCACCCACGACTTCAAGCTGGTCGAGGAGATCGACGCCATCCGACCGCTCACGATCGCCTTCTCCGCGGCCCTGTTCGCCGTCTCCCTGCGCTTCTTCTTCTACGGCCCGGTGATCATCACGGGCGTTGCCACCACCTGCTTCACGATCGCGACCGTGCTCTCCCTTTAGGTACGCGACGAATGAGTCACCGGCTCCCGAACAGCGCGCACACCTCCCGGCCCTGGCGGATCCACGAGCTCACCCGCGATTCCGGCTGGAGGACGTGTGGGCGCTGCCGACGCCAGGGGGGCCGGACGACCTCCCTCGGCTGGTCCAGCAGATCGCCGCGGGCGACACGTCGACGAACCCCTCCCGCGCCGCTCGCGCGCTGTTCGCGATCCGGTGGAAGGTCGGAGAGCTGCTCGGCTGGGACGACGCGGACGCCGGCCACGGCTCGCGGCGGCCGACGCTCCGCGATCGGTTGCCGGCGGATCTGCGCGAGGCCCCCGGCCCGGACTTCGACAGGCTTCCCTTCACCTCGCTCTACCTGCTCGACGACGAGTGGGCGGCGGAGATCGTCAACCGGACCGTTCACGGGGTGATGCACATCGGCTGGGTCGCGGACGGGACCGGCGGCTACCGCGGCCAGATGGCCGTTCTGGTGAAGCCGGACGGGCTGCTCGGGACCGCCTACATGGCCGCGATCATGCCGTTCCGGCACCTGATCGTCTACCCGCCGCTGATGCGAGAGATCGGGCGGGATTGGCGCGCGAGCGCCGGCGAACCGACGCCGCACTGATATCAGTCGGGACGACTGGATTCGAACCAGCGACCGCTCCGCCTCGGCCGACGCGCAGCGATGCGCGCGAGAAGTCGGTGATCGATCAGTTCTTCTTATCGCCGGAAGGCTTGTCCCCGGAACCCTCGCCGCCCGAGGGCTTGTCGTCTGACGGTTCGCTGATCGACCCCTCGCCGATGCGCAAGTCGACGTCGAGCAGCACGAGCGGCCACAGCAAGACCGCGAGAATCGCTGACAGGATCGACTCGAGCGAGTCGAGCCCTTGCAGGTAGTTGTTCGACTCCGCGACCACCACGCCGACAACGACGTAGGCGAGCAGCAGCAGGGTGCTGATGATCTTTCTCATGCGCGGGAACCTAACACCGATGCACGGCAATCCCCACGCGGCGAAGCGCCTCAGGCCTGCGTCACCGTGTCAATCGAGAGCTCCTTGAGGCTCCCGTCGACGAAGAGGAGGTTGGCCTCATCGTCCTTGCAGACGACCATGTCCGCGTTCCAGTCGAGCGCCATCGCCGCGAGCTCGACGGCGGCGATGCGGTGGACGTCACGAACGAGGCCGACGGCAAACAGCGAGCGAGTCTCGTTGGCGATCTCGCCGTCGCCGGCCCGGAGGACGACTTGAAGCTTCTCGTTGACCGTCCGCGTGGCAACGGCTACGGCGATGTTCGCCAGGTCGTTGTCGGTCACGGCGGCGAGCGCCCGAGCCCTCTCGAGCGACAGCCGCTGCAGCAAGGACGGGTCGGCCAGGCGGCCGATCACGACGGGCAGGTCGAGCTCATGCGCCAGGCCGACGATCTCGGAGTCAGGATGCTCCTCGATGGCCACCACCCCCACGCCGCAGCGGCGAAGCAAGAGACACAGGCGCAGGCCCACCTCCCCCAGCCCGGCGACCACGACGTGATCGCTTCTCGGCACTGCGCGACGCCCGAGCAGGCTCGTGAGCCGGCGGCCGATTACACGCTCGACGAGGCCGGCGGTGAAAGCCGCCGCGAGTCCGAGGCCGAGCAGCATGGTTACCGAGATGAACAGCTTGAACCAGCCCGGGCCGGTCGCGATCGCCTCATTTGGGCCCACCGTGACCACGGTCCTCGCCGCGCCGTAGAAGGCGTCGACGAACGGCTGCGAGAGCACGATCATCGCGCTGAAGGTCTCGATCAGCTGCACGGTGAGGATCCCGAGCGCCCCGTAGAAGAGCAGGCCGGCAGCCTTGTCATACGGCTGGAACACGGCACGCGCGAGTGACGCGACCCGACGGCGCCTGACCGGCGGGAGAGGCACCTCGGTGACGCCTTCGTCGCTCTCGCGCAGTCCCACCGGTCGGTCCCCGTCCGTCCTGACCGCGGTGAGCCCGCTGTCGATGCAGGGACCCGCGAGCGACGGAGCAACGATGTCGGCGAGCGACGTCACTCGGCAGCCTTCGATCTGCTTCCCCAGCTGATCGGCCATCGTCGGGTCGAAGATCGTCGCGACCATCGGCACTTCGCTGGAGACGTGACGAACGATCAGCGCCATCCGAAGTACGAACGGATCGTCGCGCGAGACGATCGCGACCTTGCTCAGTCGGCTGTCCTCGAGGGC
>JBPCMT010000014.1:0-3662 GCA_051001995.1 Thermoleophilaceae bacterium | reverse complement strand
CCGGCGACGAACCGGCCCGCATCCTCGAGATCATCTCGCCGGCGGGCTTCGAGCGCTACTTCGTCGAGATCGCGGAGCTGGTCAAGGACGGCCCGCCGGACGAGCGCCTGCTCGGCGAGCTGCTCGGGCGGTACGGGTTCGAGGTGGACCCCGCGAGCATCCCCCAGCTGGTGCAGGAGCACGGGCTGGCGTTCCCGGGTTGAAGAATCCACGGCGCGGTCGCGGACCTACTACCTACGCTCGGCGGTGACCCCGGTCTAACGAGGCTCGGCCACGTCCGCGAGCTGCCTGCGCTGCTCGAGCGCCGTGGGGGGGGCTGGAATTCGGGAGACCGCCCAGCTCTCGACCTCAGGCGCCCTCGCCAAGCCGCTCCTCCACCGACCGCACCTTGTCGTCGAGCGTCTGGTCCGGGCGGTCGCGGCGCTCGTCGAGCTTGAGCACGGTGTAGACGCGCGGCACGCCGCCGTCGAAGGGCACCGCGTGAAGCTCGGCCACGACCGCGAGGATGTCCGCGGTCGAGCCCTCGAGCGACGTGCCCATCGCATGGAGGCGGTAGCGGACGCGATCCTGTGCGGCGAGGCGGCGCTGGATCTCGGCGATGTGCTCGCTCGCGCCGGCGTCGGGCCGGCCGAGTGCGATGACGGTGAGGTCGGCGGTGGCCACGGCGCGCAGCGAGAGTAATCGGTGCGCACGCCGTTAGCCTCGGCTCGTGAGTTCGCCCCCGATCCATGTCAAGCGCCATGAGTCGGAGGCCGCGCGCTGGGAGATGGTCGAGCGGGCGCCTCACGCGGGGCTCGGACCCCACGTCCGCAGGTACAGCGGCTATCGGGAGCACTCGGTCGACCCGTTTCGCCGCCGCGAGCCGGCGACTGCCGACGCCGTGCTGATCATCAGCTTCGGGCCCTCGATCGATGTCTTCTGCCCGGCGAGGCCCGCCTCGGCCAGGCAGCGGTGCAGGTCGTTCTTCGCGGGACTCGACGACGGGCCCGCGCTCACCGAGTACGCGGGAAGCCAGCACGGCGTGCAGGTCGACCTCACGCCGCTCGGTGCGCACATGCTCCTCGGCGTGCCGATGCACGAGGTGGCCGGGCGCGTGGTCGAGCTCGACGACCTGCTCGGCGCCGACGGACGCCGCCTCGTGGAGCGTCTCTACGACGCGCCCGGTTGGGCCGCCCGCTTCGACCTCCTCGACGCGGCCATCGCCAAGCGCCTCAAGGAGTCGACGCCGCCCTCGCCCGACGTGGCGTGGGCCTGGAGCCGGCTGAGGGAAACCCATGGGGCCATGCCCGTGGGCACGCTCACCGAGGAGCTCGGCTGCAGTCGCCGGCACCTGTCCCCGGGACTTCCGCCAGTTCGCCGGCGTCACTCCCGGCGAGTACGTGGCGGCGCTGCTGCCGGGCGGCGGCGGAATCGCGGCCGGCGAGGTCCCGTCCGTACAAGACCTCACCGCTGCGGCCGCATAGCCTCGCCGAAACGACCCGAGGAGACGCAAATGAACCTCATTCCCGTTCTGCGATACAAGGACTGCCCCGCCGCGATCGAGTGGCTCGTGAACGCCTTCGGCTTCGAGAGGAAGTCGGTGCACGAGGGGGAGGGCGGAACGATCGACCACGCCGAGCTCGCCCACGGCGACGGCATCGTCATGCTCGGCTCGGATCGGGGCTCCGACGACCGCTTCGCCACGGGGCCGAGCCTGATCTACGCCGTCGTCGAGGACCCCGACGCCCACCACGACCGCGCGAAGGCCGCCGGCGCCGAGATCTGGATGGAGCTCACCGACCAGGACTACGGCTCGCGCGAGTACGCGGCGAAGGACCCCGAGGGAAACGTCTGGAGCTTCGGGACCTACCGGCCGGGCGCCGCCTGAGCCGGGCGATCGCCCGACACCGGCGCGTCCGTGCCGTCAGGCGGCGTCCGCCAGGTCGACTCCGGTCGCGACCGCCCGCCGCAGCAGCGGCGCCGCCCGGTAGCGCTCCTCGCGGCGCTCCTCCCAGAGCCCGTCGATCGTCGCGAGCACCTGGTCGAGGCCGATCGCGCGTCCCCAGGCGACCGGGCCACGCGGGTGGTTGAGGCCGAGCGTGACGCCGGCGTCCACGTCGTCGGGCGAGCCCACGCCCTCGCCGATCGCGAACGCGGCCTCGTTGACGAGCTGGCAGACGATGCGTCCGAGCACCAGTCCCGGGGCGTCCGCGACCCACTCGACGGCCAGGCCCAGCGAGCCAAAGAACGCCTCGGCGGCCGCGACGGTCGCGTCCGGGGTCGAGGACAGGCGGGTCAGCTCTACAAGGCGCGTCTCGGACAGCGGAGGGAGGAGGTTGAACCCGCACGCCAACGGCTCGCCGCGGCCCGCGAGGCTGCGGTCCGCGCACACCGCGAGCAGCGGCGGGCCGTCGGTCGCCGTGCCGAGCGCCGCGGCGAGCGGATCGGCCGCGGGCGCGGGCACCGAGGTGTCCACGACCAGCTCCGGCGCGACGCCCGCGAGCTCCTCCGGCTCGCGCGCCTCCCAACCGGCCGCCCTGGCGCGCTCGCGCAGCTTCGCCGCCAGCGCGCCGGTTCCCTCGATCGCGACCACGCGGCCCTCCCCGCCGCCCGGCGAAGGCGGGTCGGGGTCGTCGGCACGGTGCGGCCCGTCGTCGTAGCGGTACCAGCCGCGACCCGCCTTGCGCCCGAGCCGCCCGGCCGCCACGAGTTGCTCCTGGAGCGGGCTCGGCCTCCAGCGCGGCTCCCCGAAGCTCTGCGAGTGGAACGAGCGCGCGACCTCGAGGCCGACGTCGATGCCGACCAGGTCCATCAGCTCGAACGGGCCCATCCGAAAGCCGCCGCCGAGCCGGCAGACGCGGTCGATCTGCTCCGGTGCGGCCACCCGCTCCGCCACCAGGCGAAGCGCCTCGGCCCCGAACGGCCGCCCGCAGCGGTTGACGAGGAATCCCGGGCCGTCGCTCGCCTCGATCACGCGCCGCCCCATCGCCCCTCCGGCGGCCCGCGCCACCGCGAGCGCCCGCTCGCCGGTGCCGTCCGCGCTGATCACCTCGACCAGCCGCATCAGCGGCGCGGGATTGAAGAAGTGCATGCCGACCACGTCCTCCGGGCGTGCCGCGGCCGAGACGAGCGCGGTCACCGGGATCGACGAGGTGTTCGTCGCCAGCACGGTGCCCCCGTCGCAGATCTCCGACAGCCGGCCGAGCAGCTCGCGCTTGAGCTCGAGCCGCTCGGGCGCCGCCTCGATCACGAGCTCGCACGGCGAGAGGTCCTCGAGCGGCTCGCAGGCGCGGAGGCGGTCGGCCGCCGCGCGCGCGTCCTCCGCGCTCCAGCGTCCGCGCTCGGCGCCCTTCTCGAGCCCCTCACGGACTCGCTCGGCGCCGCGCGCAAGCGCGTCCGCGACGGGGTCGTGCAGGAATGTCTCCATTCCCGCCAGGCATCCGAGCTGCGCGATGCCCGCGCCCATCGTCCCGGCGCCGACGACTCCGAGGCGGGCGGGAGCCTCCTCGCGCCCGGGCTCGCCGGGACAGGCCATCAGGTCATCGCGTTCACGCCGGTGGCGGCGCGACCGATGATCAGCTTCTGGATCTGCGACGTCCCCTCGTACAGGGTCGTGACCCGAGCGTCGCGCAGGTAGCGCTCGACGGGATAGTCGTCCACGTACCCCGACCCGCCGTGGACCT
>JBPCMT010000013.1:0-4991 GCA_051001995.1 Thermoleophilaceae bacterium | reverse complement strand
GCGCCTCGGACACCGTGAGGCCGAAGCCCTCCCTGGTGGACTTCTGGATCACGACGTCCGCCTGCGACTGGAACGCGTTCACCTCGATCGCCCCGACGTTGTTCAGGTTGTTGAGGATCATGATGTCCGGGTCGCCGGCCGCGTACTCGAGCGTGGAGTTGAAGTACGTCCAGCCCTCGGGGTCATCGGTCGCCATCGAGCCGACCAGCGCGAGCTGGACGTCGGGCCTCGCGTCGGTCACGCGTCGGTAGGCGTCGATCACGCCGATCGGGTCCTTCCAGGGATCGAAGCGCGACACCTGGCACATCAGCGGACGGTCGATGTCGAGGCCAAACTGGTCGCACACGAACGCGGCGTCCTCGGGCGAGAGACGCATGTTCTTCGGCGACAGCGGGTCGATCGCGGGCGGGCAGATGTGCACGCTGCCGTTCGCCGCGGCCAGGCTCTCCGGCACGTACTGCTCGAGGTGGAAGACGGATGCGTCGTACTCCGCGATGACCGGGACCATGCGCGCGATCGTGGGCGGGTGCGGCGTCGAGAGGTCGATGTGGCAGCGCCAGACCCAGTTGCTCGCCTTCTCGGGGACGTGGCGGCGGATGGCCGCGGGCTGGGGGTCGTGCACGATGATCACGTCCCAGCCGCCCTCGAGCTCGCGAGCGTTCATCTCGTTGTACTGCTCCCACACGGTCCACTCCTCGGGGCTCAGGTCGAGCGGGTGGCCCTGGAGCGCGTTGTGGAGGATCTTCGTGGCGTTGAAGAACTCCTCCCGGCCGACGATCACCTGCCATTCGGTCTCGATGCCGACGTCCTTCATCAGCGGCACTAGCGCGTAGAGGATCTCCGAGACGCCGCCGCCGAACGCTGTCGCGGAGAGGTGCAGGACGCGCAGGCCCTCGAGCTCCGCGGCGAGCTCGCGGATCTCGTGGGTCAGCGGGCGGCCAACGAGGTGCGTGTAGTCGGCGAGTGTCTTCGACCCGACCGGTACCGGTGAAAGCAAGGCTCCTCCTCGTGGTGGTCAGGCGGGGCGCCCTGGGCGCGGACGGAAGCCTGCCGCGGTCCGCGGGCGGGCCGAGGGAGCCTATCCGGCGGGCGCGACGAGCCGCTTGACGAGCCGGATCGTCCCCGCGTCGGTGTGGAAGTCATCGACGGTCGCAGCGATGATCGCGTGGGAGAGCTCGCGCTCCTCCGCGGAGACATCGCCCCCGCCGTCGCATCGGACCGCGATCGTGAGGTCGTCTTCGCCCAGCTCGAACTCGAAGCGCAGGGTGCCCTCGCCCGCGGGATCGGCAACCGGTTTGAGCGGGCCCGCGGGCGCCGGCGTCGGCGAGAGCGAGCCGGCCTGCTCGCTCGGGCCGCCCACGAAGGCGCTCGCCGCCTCCGTCACCGCGAGCTTCAGGTCGGCCACGTCCTCGTCCCCGAGCGGCGTCAGCCGGCACACGGCCGACAGGGCGAGCCGCGCGAGCACCACATACCCCGGACGCGCCGGCACCTCGAGCGAGACCACCTGGCCGTCCGGCCCCTGCGCGCTGTCGCGCACGCCTGTCATGCTCCTCCGACATTCCGCGCCGGCGGCGCTCCTAAACCATCTGGACAGACGTGTCGCGCCGCGTGCGCTCGGCGCCGGAGGGCATCAGCCTGGTCCCGAGCGAAGCTCGCGCGCGTCGCGCGTGACGTCCACGTCGCGGCGCTCGTCGCCGCGCACCACGGTGAGCTCGACCTCGGCGCCGGGCTCCCTGCCCTCGATCAGGTCGGCGAGCCCGGTGTCGCCATCGAGCTCCTCGCCGTCCACGGCCACGATCACGTCCCCATCCTCCGGGATGTCGCGCTGGCCCTGGAACTCGGTCGTCTCGTCGCCGACCTCGAGGCCGGCCTCCTCGGCCGGGCTGCCGTCGGCGACGCCCACCACGAGCGCACCCGCCTCGGCGTCCACGCCGAGATGGTCGGCGAGCTGGGGGTAGAGGTCCTGCGAGCCGACGCCGAGGAAGCCGTAGGAGACCGTCCCGTCCTCGCGAAGCTGCTGGAGCGAGCGCTGGGCGGTGTCGACCGGGATCGCGAAGCCCACGCCGACGCCCCCGCCGCTCGTCGAGCGGATCTGCGCGTTGATCCCGAGCACGCGCCCGCGGGCGTCCAGGAGCGGTCCGCCCGAGTTCCCCTGGTTGATCGCGGCGTCGGTCTGGATCGCGTCTCCGATCTGGAAGCGGGTCAGCGATTGGATATCGCGATCGACGGCCGATATCACTCCCACCGAGAGCGACTGGCGCTCGCCGAACGGGCTGCCGATCGCGGCGACCGGCTGGCCGACGCTGAGCTGCTCGGAGGAGCCGAGCTCGAGCGGCGTCAACGACAGCCCCGCCGGGTCGATCTCGAGCAGCGCGACGTCCGCAAACGGGTCGGTGCGCACGATCCGCGCGGCCACGCGGTTTCCATCGGCGAACTCGACGTAGACCTCCTCGGCCGGTTCGAGCCCGCCACCGAGCCCCGAGGACACGACGTGGGCATTGGTCGCGATCCGTCCCTGATCGTCGAGCACGAACCCCGAGCCGAGCCCCGACCCGTCGTCCCCGCCGAGCGGGGCCTGTCCGTCGCCGAAGACGGAGATCACGGTCACGACCCCCGGGGAGAGGCCCTCGTAGAGCGCCGCCGCGTCCAGGCCGCCGTCGCCCTGCGACTCGACGACCTCGATCCGGTTGCGCTCGACCGTCGGCGGCGCATTCGACTCCTCCGCGGCGGCGGCGAGCCACTCTCGTCGGCGCCGCAGCCCGCCGCCGCCAGCGCCAGCGCCAGCGCCAGGAGCGGGGCTAGCAGAGCGAGCGCTGAGCGCCTCACCGGCGCACCATCCGCGCGTCCTCGGCCACCGCACCCGAGTCGACGCGCTCGTCCCCCTGCGGCGCGCCGGTCGCATGGCCGTCGCGGGGAGGCTCCCGGCCGGCCTCCGAGGGCACGGAAAGCGTGAACGTGGTCTCGCCGGAGGAGCTCCCGAGGCGGATCGACCCGCCCATCCGCTCGGCCAGCTCGCGCGCGATCGCTAGCCCGAGCCCTGAGCCGCGGGAGGCGTCGGCGGTATAGAAGCGCTCGAAGACGCGCTCGGGGTCCGCGTCGCGCAGGCCCTCGCCGGCGTCGGTGACGGTCAGCTCGGCGCAGCCTTCACCGTGGCCGGCAGCGAGGCTCACCGGCGTGCCCTCCGGGTTGTGGCGCAGAGCGTTGTCGACCAGGATGCGCACGATCTGGGCGACGCGGTCGGGGTCGCAATACGCCTCGAGCCCCCCGCGGGGAAGGTCGAGCCGCAGGTCGGCCCGTCGCTCGGACGCGACCGGCGCGAACTCGTTCGCCACCGCCTCGGCCACCTCGGCGACGTCCGCCTCGCGCGGATGGATCTCGAGCGCCCCGGCATCGAGCCGCGACAGGTCGAGCAGGTCCGCCGCCAGCCGCTGGAGGCGGGCGATCTGCTCGCGCATCGACGCGAGGAAGCGCTCGCGCGTCTCGGCGTCGAGGTCCTCGTCCTGGAGCAGCTCGGCGAAGCCGCCCAGCGAGAAGACCGGAGTCCGCAGCTCGTGCGAGGCGTTGGCGATGAAGTCGCGCCGCGCGCGGTCGACGCGCGCGAGCTGCTCCTGCATCTCGTTGAAGGTCCGCGTGAGCTGGCCGAGCTCGTCCTCGGAGTCGATCGGCAGCGGCTCCACCGTGCGTCCCTCGGCGAACTCCTTGGCCGCCGACTCGAGCCGCCGCACGCGGCGCGCCACCGCCCGCGCCACGAGCCAGCCGCCGGCGAGGGCCACCAGGACGGCGAGCAGCCCGGCGACGATCACCTGGCGCTGGATCACTCCGACGGTCTCGTCGACGTTCTCGGTCGGGCGCGAATAGATCGCCACCCACTCCGGCGGCACGCTGCGGCTCTCCGAGAGCGGCGCCGCGGCCTGCCCGATCAGCTCGCCGCGGGTGCGTCCGAGCCCGGTGTCGATCGACTCGGAGTCCACGGCGCTGTCCGCCACCTCGATGCTCACGTCGGGCGGCGGCAGCGCGAGCTCCTCCGGCGGCACGGTGCCGAGCGGTTCGGGACGGACCACGCCCGGACGGTCGATCGCGGAGTCGGCGATCTGGTAGAAGGACCCGCCTCCGCCGTCTGACCTCTGCACGCCGAGCAGGCTGATCCGCGCGGACGCCGCGTCGGCGGCCCGGCGCACCGCGCGCTCGACCTCCGGGCCGACGTCGTCCGTGTTCATCACGGCCTGGATCGTCCCGGCCGACTCCCCGGCCTCCGCGGCCAGCTCTTCGAACAGCTGCTCCTCGAGGTTCGACCGCAGCTGCGGGACGATGTAGAAGTAGACGACGCCGAACGCGAGCAGCACGACGCCCGCGAACAGCAGGGCAACCTTGTTCGCGAGCGAGCGCATGCCCGGTCGACGCCCGCGAGCGAAACGACGGAAGGCCCATGAAGGCACGCGCGGGACCCTCATCGGTCGGCGAAGTGGTAGCCGAAGCCGCGGTCCGTCAGCAGATACTCGGGCTCGCGCGGGTTGTGCTCGAGCTTCTCGCGCAGATGCCTGATGTGGACGTCGATCGTCCGCGGGTCACGGTAGGCGGCGTCGCCCCAGATCCGCTCGAGAAGCATCCTGCGGCTGAAGACGTGGCCCGGTTGGCGAGCGAGGACCGACAGCACCTCGAACTCGACGTAGGTCAGCTTGACCGGCTCGTCGCGCACCTCGACGGCCCGCTTCGAGAAGTCGATCCGCAGTCCGTCGAGCGCGAGAACGCGCGCGCCCGGCTCGGCCGAGCGCGCCGCCGCGAGCCGCTCACTTCGACGCAGCACCGCCTTGATGCGGCTGCGGAACTCCCGCATCGAGAAGGGCTTGGTGATGTAGTCGTCGGCGCCGAGCTCGAGGCCGAGGACCGTGTCGAACTCCTCGTCCTTCGCGGTCAGCATGATGATCGGCACCGAGCTGCGCGCGCGCAGCTCGCGGCAGACCCCGAACCCATCGAGCTTCGGGAGCATCACG
>JBPCMT010000012.1:0-2635 GCA_051001995.1 Thermoleophilaceae bacterium | reverse complement strand
ACGAGGCCGTGGCCTGGCGCCGCGGCAGGCTGTACCTGACCGAGGACTTCGACATCGGCAACCCCGAGCAGGCCGTCGCCTTCTACCGCTACACGCCCGCCGTTCGCCCACGCAGGCCGGGCGACCTCGCCCGAAGCGGCGGCAAGCTCGAGGCTCTGAGGATCCGTGGCCGACCGGACGCCGACCTCCGCAGCGGGGTGCCGGTGGGAAGGCCGATGCCGGTCCGGTGGGTGACGATCGACGACCCCGACCCGCCGGTGAGCCCCGTGACGGGCGGCGTCCGCCAGCAGGCCTTCGCCAAGGGAGCGGCCCGCTTCACGCGCGAGGAGGGCACCGCCGTCGATGGCCCGCGGATCTACTTCGACTGCACCAATGGCGGCGACGCCGAGCTCGGCCAGATCTGGGAGTACCACGCCGGCCGCGAGGAGCTCACGCTGATCTATGAGTCCCCGAGCCAGAAGGTGCTCGACTTCCCCGACAACCTGACGGTCGCGCCGACGGGTGATCTGTTCATCTGCGAGAACGGCACCCCGCCCGACTTCATCCGCGGTCTCACCCCGGGGGGGCGGATCGTCGACTTCGCCCAGGCCGTCAACAACCTGACCGAGTTCGCCGGCGCGTGCTTCAGCGCCGACGGCAAGACCCTGTTCGTCAACCAGAACGGCGACAGGGACGATCAGCCCGGCGTGACCTACGCGATCTGGGGCCCCTTCGCCTCGCGCCGCCCGCCCGACGACGGGAACGGCCGCCCCCGGGACAGGCGCCCTCGCGGAGACGATCCCGGCGGCGGCGGCGGTTCCGCGGGGGACGCGGGGAATGACGGCGCGGGCGGTGGGGAAGTCGCGACCACCGGCGGCGGCGGGGGCACCGGCACCGCCGGTTCCGGCGATCTCGACCCGGGCGCGGCGGCCGACGTTAGCGTGGCGCTCGAGGACGACGGGCTTCCCCTGACCGGCCTGCCGCTCCTGACCTCGGCCGGCGCCGCGGCGATCCTGCTGGCCACCGGCGCCGTCCTCCGGCGCCGGCTCGACAACGCGCGGGCACGCGCGGAGGGGGCCTCCTCCGGGGGCGAGAACACCGCCGAGTAACGCTGAGAAGTCGCCCCCGAGCCACCGCGCTAGCCTCGCGGCATGCTCGAGCTCGGGGTCAGCCGCCTGTCGATCTACCTCGACGACCATCTGGCGGGCGCGACCTTCGGCGCCGAGCTCGCTCGCAGCGCTGCGCGCCCAGCTCGTCCGACCCAAACGCCGTAGCATCCTCCGCGTGAGTCCGGAGGAGCGCCGGCCGGCGCACCGGCTGTGGTTTCCGGCCGTTGTCGTCGCGGCGGCGCTGGTGGTGCTGCTGCTCGTGATCGTGGTGATCGACATCGATCGCTTCGGATTCCGCGACGCCCTGGCGCTGCTGGCGATCGCGGCCGTCGCCCTCGGCCTGCTCGCCGAGCTCAAGGCTTGGCGCGCCGACCGCGCCGCGCTCGAAGAAGCCGGCGCACGAACCGCGGAGCTCGAGCAGCGCCTCGAGGCCGAGACCGCCGCGCGCGAGCGAGCGGAGGAGCTGGCGTCGGAGCGACAGGCGGAGGTCGAGGCGCGGGACGAGAAGCTGCAGAGCGATCGCGAGCAGCACGCCGCCGAGTTGCGCAAGCGCGAGGACGAGCTCCACGAGGAACGCATGCGCACCCAGCGGATGGCGCGGGCGCGCGAGGCCGAGCGCAGCTGGAGCCGCGAGCTGCGCGAGCAGGTGTCGCGCCTCTACGCGCAGCGCGGCGCGCTCGGCGACACCGGCGACATCAGGGAGCTCGTCCTGCGCGTGGCGATGGAGCTGCTCGACGCGAGCAAGGGGCTGCTGCTGTCGGCGAGCGACGAGGACTCCGACGGCCGGCTCGACCTGGTGAGCGCCCGCGGGTTCGAGCGCGACCCGCAGGACAGCGCGATCGCACAGCGCTTCGCGAACGAGGTGCTCGCCCGCGAGGAGACGATCCGCGAGGACGAGCCGGCGGAGGCCGCCGAGCGCAAGCCCCCCGCCGAGGGTGAGGCCGACGGCGCGACCCGCCCCGCCGACGACGAGATCGACAACCTCGTCGCGATCCCGATCTACATCCGCGACGAGTTCAACGGCGTGCTCGTCTGCGCCAACCGCCCCGACGGCTTCGAGAACTACGAGGACGAGGTGCTGCTCGCGCTCGGCGACCACGCGGCCGTCGTGCTCGAGAACAATCGCCTGCACGGCGAGCTGCGCGCCTCCTACATCGCCACCGTCGCGATGCTGGCCGAGGCGATCGAGGCCAAGGATCCGCTGCTCCGCGGCCATTCGCAGGACACCTCGCGCTACGTCGGCGCGGTCGCCGAGCGGCTCGGCCTCGACGAGCAGCGGCGCGAGCAGCTCGTCTACGCGTCGGTGCTGCACGACATGGGCAAGATCGGGATCAGCGAGCGCATCCTGCTGAAGCCCGGCCCGCTCACGCCGGAGGAGTACAGCGCGATCCAGCTGCACCCCCGGATCGGCTACCGGCTGGTGCAGCAGGTGCCGGCGCTGCGCGGCGTCGCGCCGGCGATCCTCTACCACCACGAGCGCTGGGACGGCGACGGCTACCCGAGCCGGCTCAAGGGCGAGCAGATTCCGATCGAGGCGCGCATCATCG
>JBPCMT010000011.1:0-3091 GCA_051001995.1 Thermoleophilaceae bacterium | reverse complement strand
CCCTCGCCGCCGCCGCGCACGGCGCTGCCCGAGCAGCTCGTGCTCGGCCGCGACCGCTACGGGCGCTAGCACGGCGCGACCGTCCGAAGGCGTTCAAAGTGCCCTGAAGGGGGCGAACCTCGCCAGGATCCTGCCTAAGTGTTGCTGTGCAACACCAGGACAGGACGGTAGAGCAGGAGCTCGCGCGGATCGCGAGCCGCGCACACGGCGTCGTTACGCGCGGGCAGCTGTTGCGTGCAGGCGTCACGCCCGAGCAGATCAGGCAGCGCGTGGGAACCGGCGCGCTGCTGCGCGAGCACCGCGGCGTCTACCGCGTCGGGCACCGCGCGCCGAGCCTCGAGGCGCGGTACCTGGCGGCGGTGCGAGCGGGCGGCGAGGGCGCGGTGTTGAGTGGCCGGGCCGCCGCTCACCTCCTCGGCATCCTCAAGGGTGCTCCTCCGCCACCGGAGGTCACGACGCCCACGGAGCGGCGGCTGGAGGGTGTGAGAACTCGGCGCTCCCGTCACACCGACCCGCGTGATGCCATGACCTACCGTGGCATCCCGGTCGCCACCCCCGCGCGGACGCTCGTCGACCTCGCCGGCGTGCTGCCGCTCGACGAGCTGGCGCGCGCATGTCACGAGGCGGGCATCAGGCAGGGCACCACGCCACGTGAGGTCGAGGCCGTGCTTGCCCGGCGAAGGCGCAGCGCCGGCGCGGCGCAGCTGCGGCGGGTCCTGGTGGGAGACGCCCGCGTCACGCTCAGCAAGCTCGAGGCGCGCTTTCTGGCGCGCGTGCGCGAAGCGGACCTCGTGCTCCCGCAGACCAACCGCGAGGCCGGTGGGCGCCGGGTCGACTGCCGCTGGCCCGACCAGCGATTGACCGTGGAGCTCGACGGGTACCGCTACCACGGCTCTCGCCACGCCTGGGAGCAGGACCGCCGTCGCGAGCGAGAGGCGCGGGCACGCGGCGACGAGTTCCGCCGCTACACCTACGGCGACGTCTTCGAGGATCCGGACCTGATGCTGGCCGAGCTGCGCGCGCTCGTTCCGCGGCGCGAGAGGGCGGGGCGATCCGCAGGCGCTAAGCGGCCGCGGCGGTGACGGCGCCGTAGGCTTCCGCGAGCCTCCCGACGCCGTCCTCGATCTCCCCAGGCGTCACGCCCGAGTAAGCCAGCCGCAGCGTGTTCTCGCCGCCCTCGAGCAGGAAGTCCGCCCCCTTGACGAACGCCACGCCGCGGGCCGCTGCCGCCTTCTGGAGGCGATCGACGTCGGCGCCGTCGGGCAGCTCGACCCACAGGAAGTAGCCGCCCTGCGGGCTGACGAAGCGCGCCTCCGGGAGCTCCCGCTTCAGCGCCGCACAGAGCGCGTCGCGGCGCTCGCGCAGGGCGGCCTTGACGGTCGCGATCGAGCCGTCGATCGCGCCCGAGCGGCAGAACTCGGCCACGATCGACTGCGCGACCATGCTCGGTGAGATGTAGGTGCTGGTGGCGAGCTTCGTGATCGGCTCGATGTGCCGCTCCGGCCCGACCAGGTATCCGACGCGAATCCCCGGGCAGACCGTCTTCGAGAACGACGACGCGTACACGACCCGGTCGACTTCGTCCAGGTCCAGCATTCGCGGCAGATCCTCCCCCTCGAACCGGATATCGACGTAGGGGTCGTCCTCGAACAGCACGAAGTCGAAGCGCTCGGCGAGCTCGACCAGGCGCCGGCGCTTCTCGAGCGACAGCGTGCAGCCGGCCGGGTTGTGGAAGTTGGGGATCACATGCGCGAGCTTGGGCCGCGCGCCGCCCTCGAGCGCACGCTCGAGCGCGGCCACGTCGATCCCGTCGGCCTCCAGCGGGATCGGCATGACCTGCGCGCCGAGACCGCGCAGTGAGAGCAGCGTCCGGTCGTAGGTCGGCGCCTCGACGACGACCGGGTCGCCGGCGTCCACGACGTGCTCGAACAGGAACGCGTCCGCCTGCATGGACCCGTTGGTGACGATCACCCGCTCGGCCGGCACGCCGTGCTTCTCGGCGATCCAGCGCCGAAGCGGCGGGTAGCCGACGCTCGTGCCGTAGGCGAACGAGCCGGCGGGGTCGCTTCCCAGCGCGACGCCCGCGGCCACGCGGAGCTCATCCGCGGCCACGATGTCGAGCGACGGCGCCCCGCGGGCGAAGGAGATCGTGGTCGGAGTCATCGCCCTAATGACGATAACGCCGCCTGGGTCAGTAGCCGGCGGCTGCGCAGTCAGGCCGCCGCGGCGAGCGTCTCGGCTGCCACCTCGGCGACCTCGGTGGGCGTTCGCCCGACGCGGACGCCGTGCGCCGCGAGCGCCTCGGCCTTCGCCTGAGCCGTGCCCTTCGAGCCCGACACGATCGCGCCGGCGTGCCCCATCGTCTTGCCCGGCGGCGCCGTGAAGCCGGCGATGTAGGCGACGACAGGCTTCGAGACGTGCTCGGCGATGTACTCGGCGGTGCGCTCCTCCTCGTCGCCGCCGATCTCACCGCACATCACGATCAGCTCGGTCTCGGGGTCGGCTTCGAACAGCGCGATCATGTCCACGAACGACGAGCCCACGATCGGGTCGCCGCCGATGCCCACGATCGTCGAGTTGCCGAAGCCGCGCTGGGCCAGCTCGTTGCCGATCTGGTACGTGAGCGTTCCGGAGCGCGAGACGAGGCCGACGTTGCCCTCGGAGAAGAAGTGGGCCGGGATGATCCCGACGTTCGCCTTGCCGGGGGAGAGGATCCCGGGGCAGTTCGGGCCCACCAGCCGCGTGGCGCCGCGGTGAAGGTGCGTGTAGACCCGGAGCATGTCGTGGACGGGGATGCCCTCCGTGATGCAAACCACGAGGTCCACGCCGGCGTCGGCAGCCTCGAGCACCGCGTCGGCGGCGAAGGGCGGCGGCACGAACACCATGCTCGTGTCGGCGCCGGTCTCGGCGACCGCCTCGTGGACGGTGTGGAAGATCGGCACGCCCTCCACGTCCTGCCCGCCCTTGCCGGGAGTCACGCCGGCGACCAGGTCGGTGCCGTAGCGGCGGTTGTTGAGGCCGTGGAACGAGCCCTCGCGCCCGGTGAGCCCGGACACCACGAGCTTCGAGTCGGTTCCGACCAGGATGCTCA
>JBPCMT010000010.1:0-6641 GCA_051001995.1 Thermoleophilaceae bacterium | reverse complement strand
CGCCAGCTCGCAACCGGCGTTCTCGCTCAGCGTAGGCAGCCGGAACGGTAGCTCGTAGAGGCGCGCGAGTTCGCGCACGAGGTCGCTCGCCAGCTCGTGCTTGTTGGGCGGGTCGAGCACGTAGATGAGCTCGCAGCGGCGCAGCGTCGGGTCGTCGGCGAACTGGACGAGCTGGTGCTCGAGCAGGTCGACGCGGCGGTACAGCGGTACGATGATCGACAGCTCCGGGTCCCGCGGCGGGTCGCCGTGGCTCTCGCTCGCGACGGCCTCGACGCGGTCGCGGCGCGCCGCCTGGAGGCGGCTGAGCGCGGGCCGAAGTTGCGTTTCGGCGAGGGCGTCGACGTCGTGCGTGGCGAGCGTCATGTCGGCGACGATCGCGCGCGTCGCGGTCCGGGGGTCGGTCGTGGTCAGCTCGACGGCGGTCTCGACGCCGCGCCCGGTCCCGTCGAGAAGCTCGAAGACCCAGTCGCCGCCGATGCGGATGGGCGCGGCCGTCTCGTAGTGACAGACGAATCCGGAGCGATCGCTCGGCCGCTCGCCGTCCGGGATGTCGAAGCGCTCGGCCACGTCGGAGCGAGCGTGGCGGAAGGCGCGCTCGAGTAGCTCGACCCGCTCGCCCGCGGGCGACACTGCCGTCAGTCGCTCGACGGCCGCGGCGGAGTCCCAGAGCCAGCCCTTGACGTAGAACGCGTGGTCATCGACGCGGTGCAGGCGCTCGACGGCGACGACGCGCTCGGCGCGCTCGTCGACGACCGCGAGCGGCAGCCGCTCGCGCAGAGCCTCGCTCATCCGGTGGAGGCCGTCGACGAGCGACCGCGACCAGCCGTGCTCGGCCGCCAGCGAAGCGCCGAAAGCGAGGAGCGCGCTGCGCGCGGTCGGATTCCATGACGCGAGCTGCTCGCGCAGCAGCGTCCGCAGGTCGGTGAGCGCTTCGTCGAGCTCGGAGGCGGCGGCTACGAGGCGCTCGTCGCCGGCGTCGAACTCGAGCACCGCGCCGGCATCGTCGAGGGCGTCGGCCGCGAGGCGCGCGGCGAGCACGCAGTCCGCGGACCGACCGGCGCCGGCCGGCTCGGAAGGGCGCGCGAGCGCGCGCGCGGCAACCCTGCTCGGCGCCGAAGCCCGCGACATGTCGCCGGCGGACCGACCCCGGGACCCGCAGGCGAGCAGCAGGACGTCGTCCGCGAGCCACGCCGCCCGCAGCAGCGAGCGCGAGCCCAACTCGTCGCCGGCCGCGTCCGCTCCCGTAGGCCGCTCGAGCGACATCCGCATCACGCCGCCAGCTCTGCCCGGCGCTGCTCGATCAGCCGCTCGTAAGCGTTGGCGAGCACGGCGACGTGCTCGTCGAGCGAGTGAACCGGCGGGATGCCGGCGCGCAGGTGCTCCCAGAGGCCGGGCGTCTCGACGGCGCGCCGGATCGTCGCGGCCAGGCTGCGCGCGTCGCCGCTACGAAAGTGGAGGCCGTTCCGCTCGTGCGCGACCTTCTCCGCCATCCCGCCGATGTCGCTGCAGATGACCGGCCGCCCGTGCGCGAACGCCTCCTGGATCACGAGCGGCGAGTTCTCCCACCAGGTCGACGGCACGACGACCCAGTCGACCGCCGCCATCAGCTCGTCGAGCTGCTTGGGCCCGTAGGCGCCTAGCGAGCTCACGTGGTCGCCGGCCTGTGCGAGCAGCTGGCCGACACGGTCGCGGAATCCGTGCTCCTGGAGGTCGAGGTTGGCGCCGTGGACACGCAGCTGCGGCCGCGTGAGGCGTGCCTCAGCACCGTCACCGCGGTCCCGAGCCGCGGCGGGCGAGGCGTCGCCGGCGAGTTCGGCCATCGCCGCGAGCAGCACGTCGATGCCCTTGTACGGGTTGAGCTGGCCGAAGAACCCCAGCCGGTCGTGGGGCGGCGAGCGCTCGGGAGCGGGCCCGCCGACCGGCGCGCGGCGCCCGTACTCCTCGAGCAGGATGCGCTCGCGCGGCAGCCCCCACTCGACGAAGCGCTCGAGCAGCATCGCGCTCGGCGCGACGAACAGATCGACGAGCCCGAGCTGGGCCTGGATGAAGCGCTTGCGCAGCAGGAACGTCGGCGGCGAGAACTCCGGGAAGCATTCGCTGCAGCGGCGCGGTGACTCCTCGGCGCACAGTTCGCCGTCCATGGTCCGCACCATCTGGCCCTTGTTGTGGCAGATCGGCAGGAACTCGTGCAGCGTGTAGACGATCGGCACGCCCGGGAGGGTCCGCCGCGTCTCGCGGATCGCGTCGTAGCCGATGAAGAGCGTGTGCTGGAAGTGGACGACGTCGGGCTCGAGCGCGAGCAGGAACTCGCGCAGGTGGCGCGTGTAGAGCTCCTTGCTGTGGCGCATCGTGCCGTAGAGCCAGTCGAAGTCATAGCCGTCGGCGTAGAGGAAGTACTCCGCATCGGCGCCGTCCACGGGACTCACATAGGCCCCCTCGTGGGTACGTCCGGAGCGCGAGAGCGGGGGACCGCTCTTGGCGAGGAACGTCGGCTCCCATACGGGCTGCGACCGCATCGCGAGGTGCAGCTCGTGGGCGTAGGTCTCCGCCCCGCCAGCGCGCACCCTCGGGTGGTTGTGGCAGACGTAGAGGACCTTGCGCGCCACGTCAGCCCTCGGCGCCGAGCTCGAAGACCTGCACCAGCCGCTGGCGGCAGAGCGGCCGCGCGAAACGGGCGAGCTCGCGCCGCAGGCCGCCGTCGAGCCGGTCGCACGGCCGGTCGGGATCGATCAGCACGACGTAGCGCGCTCCCTGGGAGCGTGCCGCGACGGCCCGCTCGACGACCTCGGCGATCGGCCCCTCGGAGTCGGAGCAGGCGTCGGCCGGCCCGAGCACCCAGTGCGGCCGCTCCCCGACGTCGACCGCTGCGGCGGCCGCCCCGACCAGGACCACTCCGCTGCTATCGGGCAGCAGCGCTTCGATCAGTGCGGCGACCTGAGGCGCGGCACCGGCGGCCGCGAGCTGCTCGTCGGTCCGCGGCTCGCGATTAGCCTCCGCCGCGAGCGCATAGATCCGGCCGGTCGCGGGGTAGTCGGCGACCAGGCGGCAGTCGCGCTCGAGCTGCAGGCGCAGCTCGTCGTAGTGGTCGAGCCACCAGAGACCCGTCGCCGGGATCACGAGGTACTCGGCCCCGCGGGCGCGCAGCTCCGTCAGGTGCGCCGCCGCGTCGGCTCCGTCCGCCGGGTGGTAGCCGGCGTAGAGAACGGTCTTCGACTGCGGGAAGTGGCCCGCCTCGCGCCCCTCGAGGCGCAACAGGGCCGCGTCGCCGCGGCTGATCACGAGCACGCGCGCGCCCACCGGCACGCTCTCGCGGACGCGCTCGCGGACGCGCTCGACGAGCGCGTGATAGTCGCCGTGCGCAGGCCGCTTCGCCGCCGTCGGGGCCGCGGGCCCGCGCGCTGCGCTCATCGGGCCAGCTCTTCGCTCTCGGCGGGAGCGAGCTCGCCGTCGCCGGGCGGGGCGAGCGCGAAAAGCGCGCAGCACTCGTCGCGCAGGACGGGGGTGTGCAGGTGCTCGAGCTCGCGCCCGAGCTCGGTGTAGAACTCGAGCCACCAGAAGGCCGGTCGCGGAAAGAGGATGTGCGAAGCGCCGAGCGAGCGCAGCTCGTTGAGCCGGCGGATCGCGTCGGCGCTGTCGGCCGGGTGGTGGCCCGCGTAGAGGCCATTCGGCATTCGCGGGAAATGCCAGCCGCGGATGCCCTCGAGCTCGAGCAACTGCTCGTCGCCGCTGCTGACGACGAGCACGGTCGAGTCGCGCGGGACCGTCTCGACCACACGCTCGCGGACGCGCTCGATAAGCCTCGCGTAGGCGTCGTCCCTGCGCCGCGAGTAGGGCACCCACGGCTCACCCCACTTCCGCTCGAAGCGCTCGCGGTTGCGCCCGATGATGCGCCCGTACTCGCCGCTTCCGTAGAGTTTGCCGAAGGACGCCTCGCCGAAGTGGTGCACGAGCACGTCTTCCGCGCACAGCAGCTCGTATCCGGCGCGCCGTGCACGCATCGAGTAGTCGTCGTCCTCGAGCGTGCCGACGCCGTAGGTCGCGTCGAGCGGGCCCAGCCGCTCGTGGACGTCGCGCCGCATTGCGACGCAGAACATCGTCAGCGTCTCTATCGCGAAGCTCTCGCCGCGGCGCGCGGCGGCGCGGCGGCGCGCCTCGCGCAGGAAGTCGCCCCACGTCTCGTACTGCGTCGGCACCTGGGCCTCGTTGCCGGTCCGGTTCGTGACCGGTCCGACGAGGCCGACCGCCGGGCCGTCAAGTCGGGCCAGCAGCGCGTCGAGCCAGCCGGGCGCGACCATCGCGTCGCTGTTGAGCAGCACCAGCGCATCGCCGGTTGCGACCGCCAAGCCCTGGTTGCAGGCCGCTGGGAAGCCGGCGTTGGTGCTGTTGGCGATCACCCACACGCGCTCGTCGCGCTCGGCTAACTGGACGAGGTACTCGCGACTGCCGTCGGTCGAGCCGTTGTCGACGACAATCAGCTCGAAGCGGCGGTCGTCAGTGTTCGCGAGCACCGTCTCGAGGCAGAGCCGCGTGAAGACCAGGCTCTCATAGGAGACGACGACGATCGATGCCAGCTCGCCGATCGCGACCGAGGGCGCCGGTTGCGCGGCCGCCGGGGTGGCGAGCACGGTCTCGACCGTCGCCCCTGGAAGCTCGACCGGCCGCCGCGAGGTCGGCGTCAGCGACATGTCGAACGGGAACGGCCTCCGCGGCGCCGCCGCCACCTTCGAACGCGGCCCGGACGGCATCCCGAGGTGATCGAGCATCGCGCCGATGACGACCTCGGGCGCGAACAGCTCGCGGGCGATGTCGCGCGCCGCCACCCGATGGCGCTGCGGCTCGCGGTCGATGCGCTCGACCGCGTCGACCACCTCGTCCAGCGAGTCGAAGCCGAACAGCCCCTCGCCCACCGGCAGCACGCAGCCGAAGCCCGTGTCCTGGGTGATCACGGGTCGGCCGGCTGCCAGGTAGGTCGCGCTGCGATCGCTGAACCAGCCGGTTCGAAGGCGCACGTTCTGGTCCTTGGCGACGGTGAACTCCCCGTATGAGCCGGCGATGTAGTCGCGATAACGGTGCAGGTCGGTCGAGAAGTCGAGCGCCTCCTCGACCCGCCACCCGCGCCGCTCGAGCAGCTCGCGGTCCTCGGCCTCGTACGAGCTCAGCCCGAGCTCGAAGCGCGGCCCGAGCCGGGCCGGGAGGTCGAGAAACTTCTCAAACTCGTGGTGCTTGCTCCAGGTGTAGGCCTCACCCGCGATCGAGACATCACGCCAGTGCTGGCGCCAGTTGCCGATCGTCGTGAAGCGGTCGTGGGCGGGCTCGGGCGCTGCGTCCCAGAGCTCCGGGACGATCGGCTGGCGCGTCGGCTCGAAGTTGAAGCGATCGGAGACGGGCAGCGCGCAATCCGGCGCGCCATAGTTCTCGGCGAACGTGAAGAACGCGCAGTGCGGCTCGAGAAACTCGATCGTCGCCTCGAGCCCGTCTGCGAGCTCGATCTGCGGCTGCACGGGGTCGGTCTCGACATATACGAGCCGGTCGGTCGCCGACAGCTCGGGGAGCGGTGCCGTGCCGCCGTGGAGGTTGATCAGCAGCGCTGCCGAGCCGTACAAGCGCTCGAGCTCGCGCTCGCTGAGCCCAAAGCACCGGTCGTCCTCGTAGACCGCGCGAAACGCCCACCGGTCGCCGAGCCCGAAGCGACGCATCAGCGAGGCGATGAACGATGCCGCGTGCGCCGCGCCGTCGTCGTCCTCCCGGACCATCAGCATCGAGGGCGTGCGGCCGTGCGTCTCGACGTAGTACGCGTCGTAGCCGAGCCGCTCGAAGCCGAGCAGGTAGTGAAGCGTCTGCCAGACGACCCCCGCGACCGGCATCTTGGTCATCATGCCGAGCACGACGACCGCACCGCGCCCGTCAGCGTTCACCGGCCGCCCCCCGCGGATGGACAGGCTGACCAGATGAACTCCCCGCGCACGCACGGTCTCGTCGAACCGGGCCACCGCTGCTCGTTGAGTGTCTCCGTGACCATAGACTGAGGGCCGCTTACGGCGCCCTGGGTACGCCTGTGCTCGGCCGTCGACAGCCGTTTCTAGCGCTCGACTTGCTGCACCTTCGGCGGCCGCCGTATCACACGCCGCTCCCGGTCCTTCGTCACGCTGCCACCGAGCTTAGACAGACCCGTCCAACCGGTCAAGCTCGACCGCCCCGTTTCGCCGCTCGCGCCGGTGGCGCGGGCGGCGACTCCGGTTCGCGGTCCGACGTGCCCCGGCGGTGGAACGCGGGCCGCGGGCTCCGGCCTCTCGGTCGGGCTCGTCGTGGACCCCTCCCGACGCGGGTGCTCGACCGCGAAGCGGCGTCGGCTAGGTTCTATCCCGTGGTCGAGACGCAGATCAGGCGCCTCAACTGGGGCTGCGGCGCGGAAGGCGAGCCCGGATGGATCAATACCGATATTAAGGACGGCCCCGGGATCGACCTCCCGGCGGACATCCTCAAAGGCCTCCCGCTCGACGACGACAGCATCGAGTACGTAGTGAGCATCCACGCCCTCCCCGAGATCCACTATGACCTGCAGGTGCCCGTGCTCACCGAGCTGCGACGCGTGCTGCGGCCCGGGGGCACCCTCCGCCTGGCGCTCCCTGATCTCACAAAGA
>JBPCMT010000009.1:0-14734 GCA_051001995.1 Thermoleophilaceae bacterium | reverse complement strand
CAACTTGCGCGCGCTCTGCACCGCCGCCTGCTGGTCGGCGCCGCCGCCGTTGTCCTCGTGGACGACCTCCACTGTGTGGTCGACCCCGACTTCGTCGATCGCGGCCTGGATCTCCTCAACCGCGAGGTCGGCGGCCTTCTGGCCGGGCGGCCCGCAATCGGCCAGGTCGCAGCTCAGCGGGACCGAGTCGCCGACCACGAGGTCGATCTGCGCCTCCCCGCCCGTCGGCTCCGATCCGTCGCCGCTCTCCTCATCGTCGCCGCACGCGCTCACGCCGAACGCCATGACGGCCAAGAGGCAGCTGAAAACCGCCCACCATCGTGCTCGCAAGACAATCCCCTCCTTTGAACAAGACTCCAGTTCTGGCTCGCATCCTAATGAGTTACGCGCCTACGGTGCAAGCGCTGGGTATTTTCCCTTCGATGCGGAATGCTCCTCTCACGTGATGCGGATCGGCCTCCTCACCGGCGGCGGAGACTGCCCCGGCCTCAACGCCGTGATCCGCGCGGTCGTCCGCAAGGGGATCGACCGCTACGGGCACGCGATCGTGGGCTTCCGCGACGGCTGGCGCGGCCCGCTCGAGAACGCCTACGAGGAGCTGACGATCGAGTCGACGCGCGGGATCCTGCCGCGCGGCGGAACGATCCTCGGCTCCTCGCGCACCAACCCGCTGAAGGAGGCCGACGGCGCGGCCCGCATCGCGGAGAACATCCGGACGCTGCACCTCGACGGGCTGATCGCGATCGGCGGCGAGGACACGCTCGGCGTGGCCGCCCGGCTCCACGGGGACGGCATGGCAGTGATGGGCGTGCCGAAGACGATCGACAACGACATCGGCGCGACCGACATGACGTTCGGGTTCGACACCGCCGTGCAGGTCGCGACGGACGCGATCGACCGCCTGCACACGACGGCGGAGAGCCACCACCGCATCCTCGTCGTGGAGGTGATGGGCCGCCACGCCGGCTGGATCGCCCTGCACGCCGGGCTCGCCGGAGGGGCGGACGTGATCCTGATCCCCGAGCGCCCGTTCGACATCGACGAGGCGTGCCGGCTGCTGCGCCGCCGCCACGCGCGCGGGCGCTACTTCTCGATCGTGGTCGTGGCCGAGGGGGCGGTCTCGCGCGACGGGGGCCTGGAGCGCCACGAGGGCGACACCGACGACTTCGGCCACGCCCGCCTCGGCGGCGTCGGCCAGCGGCTCGAGCGCGAGATCGAGGAACGCACCGGCTTCGAGACCCGCACGACCGTGCTCGGCCACATCCAGCGCGGCGGCACCCCGACGGCCTTCGACCGGGTGCTGGCCACCCGGCTCGGGATCGCGGCTATCGACGCCGCCACCGAGCGCCGCTGGGGGATGATGCCCGCCCTTCGCTCGATGCGCATCGAGCTGGCGCCGCTGGCGGACGCCGTCGCCCAGCTACGGACCGTCCCGGTCGAGGACTACGAGGTGGCCGAGGCGTTCTTCGGCTGAGGGCGCTACTCGCGCCCCAGCTGCTCGCGCACGAACGGCGCCACCAGGCGCGCGGTGAACGCGACCAGCAGGAGCGCGATCACCACCAGGAAGCCGTCGAGGGCCTTGATCCCAAAGGCCCACGCCACGATCCAGATGGCGAGCCCGGCGGTAAGAGCGACGAGCAGCGCCACCTAGCGAACCTCCTCCTCGGCCGGGCCGGTCGCCTGGTGCGCGGTAACCACGGGTTGACCCTATCGAAGCGACCGAGGCCCGCCCCGGACTGGCCGCCCCCTTACGCGAGCGCGCGCGCGAGCGAGGCGACCACTTCGCGTACCCCCTTCGCGCCACCCTGCTCGACGGCCCGGACAATGCGGCTTCCGACGATCACTCCGTCGGCGAGGTCGGCAACGCGACTGGCCTGCTCGCCGGTCGAGATCCCAAAGCCGACCGCGACCGGGACCGTCGCGCCGGCTCGGACGCGTTCGACGGTGTCGGACAGCTCCGCCGGTAGCTCGCCGCGTTCGCCGGTGGTGCCGGCGAGCGACACCGTGTAGACGAAGCCGCGCGCCTCGGAGCCGATCTGGCGCAGCCGCTCGTCGCTGCTGCTCGGGGCCGCGAGCGGCACCAGCGCCAGCCCGGCCCCGCCGCAGGCGGCGCGCAGCTCGCCGCCCTCCTCGTGGGGAAGGTCGGGCACGATCATCCCGGCGGCGCCGGCGTCGGCGGCCCGGCGACAGAAAGCGTCGGCCCCGCCGGCGAGCACCGCATTCACGTAGACCATCAGCACGACCGGAAGGCGCTGCGCCGCCGCTTCGCAGACGCGCAGTACCCCCGCCACGGTCGCGCCGGCGGCCAGGGCGCGGGTGCCCGCGGAGTGGATGGCCGGGCCGTCCGCGAGCGGGTCCGAGAACGGCACGCCGAGCTCGATCAGGTCCGCCCCCGCCTCGGCGCAGGCCTCGGCCGCCCGCCCGGAGCCCCGTTCGTCCGGGAAGCCGCCCATCAGGTAGGGCATCAGCGCGGCACGGCCCGAGTGGGCCGTGAACGCCGCCGCGATCCGCTGCTCGCCCGCGGTCGCGACAGCGGCCTCGCCGGCGCCAGACCGTTCGCCTCGAGCGTTGCCCGCCCGCCGCCTGGCGGCCGCGCCGGGCGCCTCAGTCAAGGTCGCCGACTCCGCCCGAGCGCTCGAGCGCCTCGGCGAGGTCCTTGTCGCCGCGGCCGGACAGCGTCACGAGGTCGAGCCCGTCGGGCGGCCCGGGGTGCGACAGCAGCCAGGCAATCGCGTGCGCGGGCTCGAGCGCCGGGACGATTCCCTCGAGCTCCGCCAGGCGCCGGAACGCCGCGAGCGCATCCTCGTCACCGACCGCTTCGTAGCGCACCCTGCCCGCATCGCGCAGATGCGCGTGCTCGGGGCCGGCACCGGGGTAGTCGAGTCCGGCTGAGACCGAGTGGGCTTCCAGGATCTGGCCCTCTTCGTCCTGAAGCACGGCCGCCATCGCTCCGTGGAGCACGCCGCTCGCGCCGGTGGCAAGCGGCGCGCCGTGGCGGCCGGACTCGAGCCCCTCGCCCCCGGCCTCGACGCCGACCAGCTCGACCGCCTCATCGTCGAGAAACGCGGTGTAGGTGCCGATCGCGTTGGAGCCGCCCCCCACGCAGGCGAGCACGCGGTCGGGCAGCCGGCCGCGGGCTCCGAGCAGCTGGGCGCGCGCCTCGTCGCCGATCACCCGCTGGAGGTCGCGCACGAGCGCCGGGTAGGGAGCCGGCCCCACGCTCGAACCGATCAGGTAGTGGGTGTCGTCGAAGCTGGCGACCCAGTCGCGGATCGCCTCGCTGACGGCCTCCTTGAGCGTGCGCGCGCCCACCTCGACCGCCGCGACGTCCGCCCCGAGCAGCCGCATGCGCTCGACGTTGGGCCGCTGGCGGCGCATGTCCTCGGTGCCCATGTACACGACGCACTGCAGCCCGAGCAATGCGCACGCGGTCGCCGCCGCCACGCCATGCTGGCCGGCGCCCGTCTCGGCCACGACCCGCCGCTTTCCCATCCGCCGGGCGAGCAGCGCCTGGCCGAGCGCGTTGTTGATCTTGTGGGCGCCCGTGTGGAGCAGGTCCTCGCGCTTCAGCCACACCTCACGACCCACGACCTCGGACAGGCGCGACGCGCGATAGATCGGAGTCGGGCGACCGGCGTAGTCGGCGAGCAGCGCGTCCAGCTCCGCGCGATAGCCGGCGTCCGAGCGCGCGGACTCCCACTCGCGCTCGAGCTCGTCGAGCGCCGGTATCAGCGTCTCCGGCACGTAGCGGCCGCCGTAGCGGCCGAAGCGGCGCGCGGCGTCGACCGCGGGCGACACCGCGCTCGCGGCTCGCTCGCTCACGGCGGCGCCTCGGCAGGCTCGACCGCCTTGGCAGCGCCCGAGTCCTCCGCGGGTGGGTCATCCGCCGCCGCGGCCGCGTCGGCAGCAGCCACCGCGCGGAAGAAGGCCTGTAGCTTGCGCGGGTCCTTGCGGCCCGGCGCCGCCTCGGTGCCGCTCGCGGTGTCGACGGCGAACGGCCGAGTGGCCTCGATCCCGGCCGCGACGTTGTCCGCGGTCAGACCGCCCGAGAGGACGAGCGGAATCGCGCCCGGACGCGACCCAGCAAGCTCCCAGGCGAAGGTCTCCCCCGTCCCCCCGCGCCGCCCCGCGGCGTGGGCGTCGAGGAGGTGATAGTCGACCCGGAACGGCTCGAGGGCGCGGATGGCCGCCGCGTCGGCGACCCGTGCGGCCTTCATCACCCTGCACCCGGTTCGGCGCGCGGCCTCGCGGCAGTAGGCGGGACCCTCGTCGCCGTGGAGCTGGACCATGCCCAGCGAGCACCGGTCCGCGGCCAGCGCGACGTCGTCGAGCGGCGCATTGACGAACACGCCGGTGACGAGCGTCCTGCGCCGCAGTGCCGCGCCGATCGCCTCGGCCGTCTCGGGCTCGCAGGCGCGCGGGCTCTGACGATGGAAGATCAGCCCGATGGCCCAGGCGCCGAGGTCGACGGCGCGGTGGGCATCCTCGAGCGTCGTGAGGCCGCAGATCTTGACCCTGGTCATGCGGTCAATGGTCTCAGACGGCTGGTCGCCCGTCCGGACCGCGAGCCGTCACCGCGCCTACGGAAGCGGGAAGGGAAGCCCGCCGCCGCCGCCGCCGCCGCCGCCGGGGGCGGGGCCGACGCGCGTCGGGCGCGCGCCGAGCTCGACGTCCACCGTCTCGGTCTCGCCGCCGCGGATGAACTCGATCTCGACCGTGTCGCCGGGCTGGTCGTCCTCGATCGCCTCGGCGACGTCGACCGACTCCGCGATCTCGGCGCCGTCGACGGTCACGATGATGTCGCCGCCGGCCACCAGCCCCTCGGCCGTCTCGGTGCTCCCGGCCTTCAGGCCGGCCTTCTCGGCCGGGCCGTCCGGGACGACGTCCTGCACGAGCGCGCCCTGGTCGGCCTCGAGGTTGAAGTCCTCGGCAATCGTCTCGGTCACATCGGTTGTGGTCACCCCGAGGAAGGCGCGCTCGACCTCGCCGTCCTCCTTGAGCTGGGGGATGATCTCCTTGGCCGTGTCGATCGGCACCGCGAACCCGATCCCCACCGAGCCGCTAGCTCCGCCGGTGGCAATCTGCGAGTTGATCCCGATCACGCGACCGCGCGCGTCGAGCAGCGGGCCGCCCGAATTGCCGGGGTTGATCGAGGCGTCGGTCTGAATCACGTTGTTGATCGAGAAGCCGTTCGGCGCCGTGATCTCGCGCTGGATCGCCGAGACGATGCCGGTGGTGACGGTGCTTTCGAACCCGAACGGGCTGCCGATCGCGACCACCGGGTCGCCGACGTCCGCGGCGCCCGACTCGCCGAGGGGGACGGCCTGGAGCTCGACCTCGTCCGGGTCCACCTTGAGCACCGCGAGGTCGCTGGAGAGGTCAGTGCCGACGATCTCCGCCGGCACCTGCTCGTCGTCGCCGAAGGTGATCGTCACGTCCTTGGCGCGATCGACGATGTGCGCGTTCGTGAGCACGAAGCCCTCATCGTCGAGCACGAAGCCGGTGCCCGAGGCGGTCCCACCGCGCTCGGGGGGAAGGCCGAACGGGGACTCGGTCGCGGTCCCATCGGCCTCGACGAACACGACCCCGGGGTTCGTCCGGTCGTAGATCTCTGAGACCGTCGTGCCTCCTCCCCCGTCGCTCTCGTCGGAGGCGGGCTCGGTGAGGGGCTGCGGCGTGAGCGCCGCGTCTTCGCCCTCGTCGCCGGTCTCGATCGCGCCGGTGGCGATCAGCACGAGCCCCGCGATCGCGACCAGGAGTCCGCCTGCCAGGCCGGCGAGCACGTTCGAGATGCGGCTTCGGCGAGTCACGGAGACCGTTGTAGTTGCCCCACGTAAAAGCGGCCTAAACCGGGGCGGCTCAGCCTTCGAGCTGCTCGTCGCCGGCGAGCTCGCGCACCGCGGCCTCGGGATCGGAGGCCCGCATGAGCGCCTCGCCCACCAGGACCGCGTCCACGCCGATGGCCTCCAGCTCCTCGACATCGGCGCGCGAGACGATGCCCGATTCGGAGACGACGGTCTTTCCAGCCGGCACGTCGGGCAGCAGCTCGAACGTCCGCCGGAGGTCGACGCTGAAGTCGTCGAGGTCGCGGTTGTTGACGCCGATCACGTCGACGTCGAGACCGAGCGCCGCCTCGAGCTCGGCCCCCGTGTGAACCTCGACGAGGACGTCGAGGTCCAGGGCACGAGCCTCCGCGTGGAGCGCGTCGAGCGCCGCTGGATCGAGCGTCCGCGCGACCAAGAGGACCGCGTCGGCGCCGGCGGCCTTCGCCTCGTAGAGCTGGTAGCGATCGACCGTGAAGTCCTTGCGCAGGATCGGCAGCTCAACCGCCGCGCGGGCCTCCTCGAGGTCCGCCAGCGAGCCGCCGAAGTGGTGCTCCTCGGTCAGAACCGAGATGGCGACCGCCCCGCCCCGCTCGTACGCGCCCACCACCTCGCCGACGCCGGCACCCTCGCGGATGGCGCCCGCCGACGGCGAGCGGCGCTTGTACTCGGCGACGAGCGACGTCCCGGGCCGCGAGAGCGCCTCGCTGAACGGGCGCGGGGCGACCGGGGCCGCGAGCCGCTCGAGCTCCTCGAACGGTCGCTCGCGCTGCGCCCGCGCGACGCGATCGCGAGTCGCCTCGAGCAGCCGCTCGAGTGAAACGCTCACCGCGGCGCCAGCTCCGCGGACCGCTCCACGAAGCCGGCCAACGCGGCCGCGGCCGCGCCGGAGTCGATCGCCTGCTCGGCGAGGCGGGCCCCGTCCGCCAGCGAGTCCGAGCGACCGCCGACGTACAGCGCGGCGCCCGCGTTGACGACCGTGGTGGCGCGCTCGGGGCCGTGACCACCGTCCAGCACGGCGCGAGCGATCGCGGCGTTCTGCTCGGGCGTGCCCGCTCCGAGGCGGTCGAGTGGGACGCGCTCCAGGCCGGCGTCCTCGGGCGTGAGCGTGAGCCTGCGGGTCCTGCCGTCCCTCAGCTCCACGACGCGCGTCGTGCCGGAGGCGCTGATCTCGTCGAGCCCATCCTCGCTCGACACTACCAGCGCGCTGTGGCCCCCGAGCTCGCCGAGCGCCGAGGCGATGGTGTCGAGATGGGCGCGGTCGGACACGCCGATCAGCTGGCGCGTCGCCCCGGCGGGATTGGTAAGCGGCCCGAGGAAGTTGAACACCGTTCGCACGCCGAGCGCCGCTCGGATCGGGGCCACGTGGCGCATCGCGCGGTGGTGCAGCGGCGCGAACATGAAGCCGAAGCCGACCGAGTCGATGCACTCCGCAACCGCTGACGGCTCGAGGTCGATCCGCGCCCCGAGCGCCTCGAGCACGTCGGCGGAGCCGGACAGCCCGGTCGCGGAGCGGTTGCCGTGCTTCGCCACGGGGACCCCGGCCCCGGCCGCCACGAACGCCGCCGTCGTCGAGACGTTGAACGTGGGGCGCCCGCCGCCCGTGCCCGCCGTGTCGAGCAGGTCGTCGCGACCGGCGTTGACGGACGTGGCGAGCGAGCGCATCGTGCGCGCCAGACCGACGACCTCGGCCACCGACTCGCCCTTCGTGCGAAGCGCCATGAGGAAGGCGGCGCTCTCAGCCTCGGAGGCGCGCCCCTCCATGACCTCGCGCAGGACCTCGGCGGCCTCGGGCGCGCTGAGGTCCTCGCGCTGCGCGACGCGGTCGAGCGCTCTCGTGACGATCTCGTTCGGCATGACGACCCGAGCGCCCTGGGCCGAGTCAGGCCCGATCCGCGCCGGTCAGGAAATTTCGCAGGATCGCGCGGCCGTCGCCGGTGAGCACTGACTCCGGATGAAACTGGACGCCCTCGGCGGGCAGCTCTCGGTGGCGGAGTCCCATCACGGTGCCGTCGGCGTGGGCCGAGAGCTCGAGACACTCCGGCAGCTGCGGATCCACCACCAGCGAATGGTAACGGCCGGCGAGCAGCGGGCTGGCGAGCCCGCGAAAGACCGTCCGCCCGTCGTGGCTCACCTCGGCGGGCTTGCCGTGGACCGGCTGCCCGCGGACCACGCACCCGCCGAATGCGACCGCGAGCGATTGGTGGCCGAGGCACACGCCCAGCACCGGCACGCCCGCCTCGGCAAGCTCCCTGATCGCCGCCACGGAGACCCCTGCGTCGGCGGGGCCGCACGGCCCCGGGGAGACGACCGCCCGCTCGGGGCGGCGCGCGACCAGCTCCGCGGCCGACGCCGCATCGTTTCGCACGACCTCCGGCCGCGCGCCGAGCTCGCCGAGGTACTGCACGAGGTTGTAGGTGAACGAGTCGTAGTTGTCGATCACGAGGACCGTCACGCTCAGGCCCAGTCCTCGTGGCGGCACGCCAACTCGATCGCCCCGAGCACGGCCCCCGCCTTCGCCTCGGTCTCACGCACCTCGTAGCCCGGCTCGGAGTCGACGACGATCCCCCCGCCGGCCTGGACGTGCACGCGGCCATCCTTGACGACGGCGGAACGGATGTAGATGCAGGTGTCGAGGTCGCCTGAGTACGACAGGTAGCCGACGGCCCCGCCGTACGGGCCGCGCTTGACCGGCTCGAGCTCGTCGATGATCTGCATCGCGCGGATCTTCGGCGCGCCGGAGAGGGTGCCCGCGGGAAGCGATGCTCGCAGGGCGTCCATGCCGCTGACGTCCGGGCGCAGCGTCCCCGACACCGACGACACGATGTGCATTACGTGCGAGTAGATCTCGACCTCCATCAGCTCGTCCACGCGGACCGAGCCGTACTCGCACACCCGTCCCAGGTCGTTGCGGCCGAGATCCACGAGCATTACGTGCTCGGCGCGCTCCTTCTCGTCGGCGAGCAGCTCGTCCGCCCGTTCGAGGTCGCCGTGCGCCGTGGCCGCGCGCGGCCGGGTTCCCGCGATCGGGCGCTGCTCGGCCCGGCGCCCAGTGACCTTCACCAGCGACTCGGGAGAGGCGCCCGCAATCTGGAAGTCCTCGAAGTCGAGGAAGTACATGTAGGGGCTCGGGTTGACCGTGCGAAGGCCGCGATAGATCGAGAACGCCTCGACCGGTGACTCGGCGCTCCAGCGCTGGCTCGGCACGACCTGGTAGCAGTCCCCGGCTCGGATGTAGTCCTTGATCCGGTCGACCGCGGTCGCGTAACCGTCCGCGCCCAGGTTCGAGACGAACTCCGGTGGGTCCCGCCGGCCCGCGGTTGCGCGCGGCACCGGAGCCGCCAGCCGCTCGCGGACGTCGGCGATCGCCGCCACCGCCTCGGCGTAGCGCACCTCGAGGTCCCCCTCCACGAACACGTTCGCGAGCACCGTCAGCTCGTGCCGCAGGTGGTCGAAGGCCACCAGGACGTCCGAGACCATCAACGCCAGGTCGGGAAGGCCGAGATCGTCGGCCGCCGGCGATCCGATCGCGGGCTCCGCCCGCCGGGCGAGGTCGTACCCGAACAGCCCGACGGCGCCGCCGGCGAATGGCGGCAGCCCCGGCAGCGGCGCGATCCGGTAGCGCTCGAGCTCTGCGGACACCGCCGCGAACGGATCCTCGGCTTCACGCGGCTCCCCTCCCACGGTGAGCTCGCCGTCCTGGAGGCGGATCAGCCGCCGCGGCTGAAAGCCGAGGAACGACCAGCGGCCGAAGCGCCGACCCTGCTCGGCGGACTCGAGCAGGAACGAGGGCCCTGAGCCGCGGAGCTTGAGGTAGGCCGAGACCGGCGTCTCGCAGTCGTCGATGAACGTGTGGCGAAGCGGCACCAGCGTGTGCTCGCGCGCGAGATTGCGGACCTCGTCGAGGCCCGGGCCGACCGAGGCGCCGCGTTCAGGAGCGACGGCCATTGAGCTTGCGCAGCGGCGCCTCGATGCCCAGGCCGCGCGACGCGAGCAGCACCGATAGGTGGTAGAGCACGTCGGCCGCCTCGTCCGCCACGCGGTCGGGGCCCTCCCCTGCGGCCGCGCGGGCGACTTCCTCGGACTCCTCGCGCACCTTGGCGCCGATCCGCTCAGGGTCGGCGAGCAGCTCCGCCGTGTAGCTGCCTTCCGGGGCGCGCTCGCGCCGGTCGGCGATCGTGCGCTCGAGTGTCGACAGCGCCTCGTGGACGGCCGGGTCGAGGTCGCCGCGGTGGAAACAGGTTCGCTCGCCCGTGTGACACGCCGGTCCGGCCGGGGCAACCAGCGCGAGCAGCGCGTCGGCATCGCAGTCGTAGCGGAGCGCCTCCACGCGCTGAACGTTGCCCGACGTCTCCCCCTTGTGCCAGAGCTCGGCACGCGAACGGCTGTAGAAGTGCGTCTCGCCGGTCGCGCGCGTCAGCTCGAGCGCCTCGGAGTTCATGTAGGCGAGCGTGAGCACCTCGCCCGTGCGCGCGTCCTGCACGATGCACGGCACGAGCCCGCGGTCGTCGAAGCGAATCTCTTCCATGCCGGTGATTCTCGCAACCCCCAAGCTCACTCGATGCCGAGCCGGTCGAGCAGCGACTCGTCGCGCCGCCAGCCGGGGCGGGTGCGGACGCTCAGCTCGAGGTGCACCCGCCGGTCGAGGAGCGTCTCGATCTCGCGTCTCGCGTCGGTGCCCACCTCGCGCACCATCCGCCCGCCGGCGCCGATCAGGATGCCCTTCTGGGACTCGGTCTCGGCCCAGGCCCGAGCATGGATCACGAGCAGCCCGTCGGGGCGCTCCTCGAGCTCCTCGACGTCCACCTCGACCGCGTGCGGAAGCTCGTCGCGCGCTCGCCGCAGGATCTGCTCTCGCACCAGCTCGCCGATCCGAACGCGCTCGGGCAGGTCCGTCGCCGCGTCGGGCGGGTACATGAAGGGACCGGGCGGAAGCACGTCCGCGACCGCCGCCACGAGCTCGGCCACTCCGGCGCCGGTCAGCGCGCTGACCGGGAAGATCTCGCCGTCGAGCCCGAGCTCGCCGGCCGCGGCCAGCGCCCGAGCGGCGGTGGCGCGGTCGAGCAGGTCCAGCTTGTTCACCGCGGTCACCGGGCGCACCTCCGCGGCGCGGATCGCGCGCGCGACGAAGCGGTCGCCCGGTCCGACGCTCTGCCGGCCGTTCAGCACGAACAGGACCGCGTCGGCGTCCTCGAGCTCGCGTCGCATCCGCCGCTGCATCCTGTCGGTAAGCGCATCGCGCGGGCGCTGGACCCCCGGCAGGTCGACGAGCACGGCCTGCCAGTCCTCGCCGCTCGCGACGCCCCGAATCGCGCGGCGCGTGGTCTGCGGGCGCTCGGAGGCGATCGCCACCTTCTCGCCGACGATGCGGTTGAGCAGCGTCGACTTGCCGGCGGTTGGGCGGCCGGCGAGCGCGACGAAGCCGCTGCGCGTGCTCAGCTCAGCCGTTCGACCACCTCGTCCTCCAGCGCCAGCATCTCGCCGCCGTCGGTCTCGTGGTCGTAGCCGACGAGGTGGAGCACGCCGTGGACCGCCGCGCGCCCGAGATCGTCGCTCTGCTCGGGGCAGATGACCACGTCGCCGAGCTCGCGCGGGCCAGGCGCGGCGCGCGCATCGACCGGGAAGGAGAGGACGTCGGTCGCCTCGTCGCGCCCGCGATGGGCGCGGTTCAGCCTGCGGATCTCCTCGCTGGCGACGAGCGCCACCACCACGTAGCCCTCCCCGCCGCCCACCGCGGCGAGCGCCCCCCGCATGTTACATCGAAGCCCCGGTCCTGGCGTGCGCCGGCCGATCGGTGCGCGCTCGTCGCCGACGAGGATCTCGACCTCGGGGCCCAGGGTCGGCCTCAGCGCCCGGAGCCGTCCCGCGCGCGCCGGCCGTACTCGTCGTACGCGGTCACGATGCGCTGGACCAGCTTGTGGCGTACCACGTCCTCGCCGCCGAAGCGGACGAACTCGATCCCGTCGACGTCACCCAGGATGTCTCCGATCACGACGAGCCCCGACCGCTGCTCGCCCTCGAGGTCGATCTGCGTGACGTCGCCGGTCACGACGATCTGCGATCCGAAGCCGAGCCGCGTCAGGAACATCTTCATCTGCTCGGGACTCGTGTTCTGGGCTTCGTCGAGGAGCACGAACGAGTCGTTGAGCGTGCGTCCGCGCATGAACGCGAGCGGCGCGATCTCGATCGTCCCCCGCTCGAGGTGCTGGTTCACGCGCTCGGGCTCGAGCATGTCGTAGAGCGCGTCGAACAGCGGCCGCAGATAGGGATCGACCTTGGCCATCAGATCGCCGGGGAGGAATCCGAGCCGCTCGCCGGCCTCGACCGCCGGCCGCGTCAGGACGATCCGGCTGACCTCGCGGCGCGAGAGCGCCGCGACCGCCATCGCGACCGCGAGGCACGACTTGCCCGTTCCGGCCGGTCCGATGCCGACGGTGACCGTGTGCTCGCGGATCGCGTCCACGTAGCGCTTCTGATTGACGGTCTTCGGCGCCACCCGCAGCGAGCGGTGGCGCCAAACGACGTCCTCGAGGATGCGGCTCGGGCTCTCGTGGCGGTCCAGCGCGCCGCTGATCGCCTCGATCGTCCCCGGGGCAATCTCGTGCCCCTGGCGAACCAGGTCCGAGACCTCCCGAACCACCGTCTCGCCGGTGGCGACCTCACCCTCCCCGCCGTCGAGGGTCAGGACGTTGCCGCGCAGGTACACCTCGCACTCGAGGTGGTCCTCGAGCGTCTTCATGATCGAGTCGTGGGCCCCCGCAAGCTCGGTGGCCACGTCGTTGGAGAGCTCGAGCTGGGTCCGCACCGGTTAAGCGGAGAGCTTGTCCCTGACCATCGCGCTCACCCGCTTGCCATCCGCGCGACCCTGCACCTCCGGCATGACGAGCGACATCACCTTGCCCATTTCGCGCGGGGATGCGGCGCCCGCGCGGGCCACCACGTCGCCCACGATCGCGCCCAGCTCGTCGTCTGAGAGCTGACGCGGCAGGTACTCCTCGACGATCGCCGCCTCGCGCTCCTCGCCCCGCGCGAGATCGTCGCGCCCCGCCTCGCGGTAGGCGTCCGAGGCCTCGAGCCGGCGCTTTCGCTCGCGCTGGAGCACGGCCGCCTCGTCGGCGCCGCCGTCGCCCTCCTTGAGCGCCTTCTGGAGCTCGGACGAGAGCATCCGCAGCGCACCCACGCGGTCGCGGTCGCGGTCGCGCATCGCGTTTCGGGTATCGGCCTGGATCCGCTCGAGGATCGACATGCGGCAAGTCTAGGCGCGCCCGGTCCGCTTCCCGCCCGACCGTAGACTCGCGCGGCGATGCGGCGATACGGCACGACATGAGCGACGGCGGTCTGCTCCTGGTCGCGGGCGCCCTGCTCGCGCTCGGGATCCTCGCGACGCTCGCGGCGGGCCGGCTGCGCGTTCCCGGACTGGTGCTCTTCCTCCTGCTCGGCATGCTGATCGGCTCGGACGGGCTCGGGCTGATCCCCTTCGACGACGTCGAGCTGACGCGCACGATCGGAATCATCGCGATCGTCCTGATCCTGTTCGAGGGCGGCCTGGCCGCCGGTTGGGACGAGATCCGGCCGGTCCTGGGCGTGAGTATCTCGCTGGCGACGATCGGGACGCTCACGACCGCCGGCATCACCGGGCTCGCCGCCCACCTGCTGCTCGACATTGGGCTGCTCGAGGCGCTGCTCCTGGGGTCGATCGTCGCCACCACCGACAGCGCGGCGATCTTCTCGGTGCTGCGTGGCTCGAGCCTCAAGCGGCGGCTGGCGCGCACCCTCGAGGCGGAGTCGGGGCTCAACGATCCGGTCGCGATCCTGCTCGTGATCGGCTTCATCGAGCTGATCCAGACGCCCGGCTACGGGATCCTCGACATGGCCCTGCTCGTCCTCGCCCAGCTCGCGATCGGGGCGGCCGTCGGCCTCGCGCTCGGAGAGCTCGCAGTCCGGGCCCTTCGGCGCGTGCGCTTCTCCACCAGCGGCCTCTATCCGGTCGCATCGATCGCGGCCGCGGCGCTCGCCTATGGGGTGGCCGACCTGCTCGAGGGCTCGGGCTTCTTGGCCGTCTACCTGACGGGCTTGGCCCTCGGATCCGCGCGCACGCCGGCGCGACGGACGATCGAGGACTTCCATGCCGGCGTGGCGTGGGTGTCCCAGATCGCCCTCTTCTTCACGCTCGGGCTGCTCGTGTTCCCGAGCCGGCTCGTCGACATCGCCTTCGAGGGTCTTTTACTCGCGGCGGTGTTGACGCTGCTCGCCCGGCCGGTCGCAGCGATCGTCGCCACCGCCTTCGCGCGTTACTCGCTGCGAGAGTCCGTTCTCGTCGGCTGGGCCGGCCTGCGGGGGGCGCTGCCGGTGGTGTTCGCCACCTTCCCGGTGATCGCGGGGGTCCCGGAGGCGGACCGCTTCTTCAACCTCGTCTTCTTCGTCGTGCTCGTCTCGACGCTCGTCCAGGGCGCCACGATCGAGCCGCTCGCGCGCGCGCTCGGGCTCACCGGCATCGGGCCCGCGCTGCCACGGCAGCCGCTCGTCGAGGTGGGGACGATTCGCCGGCTCGGGGCTGAGGTCCTCGAGTACCCCGTCGGAGACCAGGATGCGATCGTCGGGCGCGTGGTGAACGAGCTCGGCCTCCCGCGCGAGGCGCTCGTGAACGTGATCGTGCGCCGCGACGAGGCGCTCCTTCCGCGCGGCTCGACCCAGATCGAGGCCGGTGACCGGCTGCACATCCTGGTCCGCGAGCCGGTGCGGGAGCTGGTCGAGGAGCTTTATGACCGCTGGCGCGCGGGACCCATCGGCGAGCCCGAGGCGCCGGTCAAGCTCGTCGGCCGCCCCGCGATCTTCACCGTCCGGCGGTGGCGGCACGAGGACGGCGACGCCGGCGACCCCGAGCGCATCGCCGACCTGGCAGTCGTGCGGCG
>JBPCMT010000008.1:0-5341 GCA_051001995.1 Thermoleophilaceae bacterium | reverse complement strand
CACCTGATCCGCACCGAGGCGCGCTTTCACGCGAGCCCCGGCGGCCTGCCCGACCTGCTCGAGGGACGTGTCGAGGTGGCGGCGTTCCTCGCGCGCATACGCGGCAACTGATGGAAGCGCGGATACGGCCAGGGACCGGGCCTCCAGCGGCTCGTGGACGAGGAGCAGCGCGAGGCCGCGCTTCGGGCCTTCGAGCGTGACTTCGAGCGGGAGCCCTGGGAGGCGAGCCGCCGCCTGATCCGCGCGCTGCTCGACCCGCCCGCCGAGCGCGACGGCAAGCCGAGCTGGGTGGAGGTCACCGGGCAGGCGGTCGAGCAGGCGCCTCTGCTCTTGAGGCTGCTCCCGCGCGCGCGGTTCATCAACATGGTGCGTGACGGCCGGGCCGTGGTGGCCGGGATGCTGAAGAAGGTCAACATGACCGACGACCCGATGCAGGCGCTCGCCAAGTGGGAGTCGATGGTCCGCTCCTCGCACGCCGCGATGAGCGCCGTCCCGAGCGACGCGATGCTGATCGTCCAGCTCGACGATCTTACGGCCCGCGACCGCGAGCGCTCGTTCGAGCGTGTCGTGGAATTCCTCGAGGTCGAGGACGACGCTCCTCTGCGGAAGTACTTCAACCGCCGGATCTCGGCGGAGGCCGCCAACGTGGGGCGCTGGCGCCAGCGGATGGCGCCCCAGGACGCGCGCCGCGTGGACCGCCGCTACCGCAAGGTGGTCCGAGCGCTCCACCGCGACGGCGTCTGGTGGGCGCCGGAGCCCGAGGACGAGGGCTTCCGGATCGGCCCGGTCCGGATCCCCATCTCCGTCAAGGCGTAGCTGGTCGACGCCCGCCCCGACTTCCCGGAACCGGTCTTCGTGGGCGGCAGCGCCCGCAGCGGCACCCACGCCCTCGGGCGGCTCGTGGCCGCTGACCCGCGCTACCACCTGATCGGCACCGAGGCGCGCTTTCACTCGTTCAAGGAGGGGCTGTCGGACCTGCTCGCGGGCGAGGTCGGGATGAACCGGTTCCTCGAGCTCTGTCGCGGGCACTGGTGGCGGCGGGGCTACCGCGACTCGCAGGGGCTCCACCGGGTCGCGGACGAGGCGCAGCGAGAGGCCGCGCTGGAGCGCTTCGAGCGCGACTTCACCGACGATCCTTGGGATGCGAGCCGGATTCTCGTCCGCGCGATCCTCGATCCCGCAGCGCAGCGCGAGGGCAAGCCGGCCTGGATCGAGGTGACCGGATGGAACGTGCAGAGCGCCCCAAGCCTCCTGCGCCTGTTCCCGAACGCCCGCTTCGTGAACATGGTCAGAGACGGGCGCGCCGTCGTGGCTGGCCACCTCAAGAAGAAAAGCCTCACCGACGATCCCGAGGAAGCGTTGCTCCACTGGCGGCGGAGGATCCGCGCCGCCGACGTCGCGATGCGCCGGCTGCCGCCGGGCCGGGCGCTGATCGTCCACCTCGACGACCTGGTGGCTGGTGACCGCGAGGGCACCTTCGGGCGGGTCGCCGAGTTCCTCGAAATCGCGGACCACTCGACGATGCACCGCTACTTCGACGCCGAGATCTCAGCCGACGCGGCCCACCTCGGAGGCTGGCGCGAGCGGATGCCGCCGCCGGACGCGCGCCGAATCGACCGCCGCTACCGCAAGCTCGTCCGCGAGCTGCACCGCGCCGGGATCTCCTGGGTGCCGACGCCGGAGGATGCCAGCCCCAGCATTGGTCCGCTGCGGCTCCGGCGCCGCCCCAAGACTCAGACGAGCGAAGACGCTGCCGGGCTCTGAAGCACCGACCACACGGTGGCGGCAACCGCCGCCGGGTCCTTCGCGAGCATGCGGTACGTAACCCGCACCACGCGGTAGCCCGCGCGCTGCAGCACGGCGTCCTTCGCCCGGTCGCGCTCGAACGCCCGCCGCGTGCGGTGGAAGGCGTAGCCGTCGAGCTCGACAACCAGCCGCTCCTGCGGCCACACCGCGTCGACCTCGTAGCCCGCCACGCGAACGTTCACGAGCGGCCGGGGCAACCCGGCGTCCCGGCAGAGCGTCAGGAAGCAGGCCTCGAGCTCCGAGCGGGTGAACGCGGCGGCGGCGCGGTCCTCGGCGACGAGGGCGGCGAGCGGCCCGGCGCCGTGGTGTCCGGGGCTCCGCTCCAGTAGTCGCTCGACCGTGGCGACGCTCACCCGTCCGCGGCGATCCGCCTCCTCGAAGGCGCGCTCGAACTCGCGCGGCGCCACCGTCACGGCGAGATCGAGGAGCGTCCGCGCGACGCTCGTGACCGGGATGCCGTACCTGATCGCTCTGTCCCGAGCGTCGATCGACCGGGTTCGGTGCAGGCGAATGCCGCTCCGGGATCGCCGGCTGGCGCCGGGAACGCTCACGTCGGCGCCGCCGGAGGCATCGGCCCTCAGCTCCCACAGCGCGGCGGCGCTCCGGTGGCTCAGCAGCGCCTCGGGACCGCAGGCGAGCACCGCGGCGTACCAGCGGCCACGCGGCATGACGGCGGTGTGCCCGACGGCGTAGACGCCGCGGTGCACGCGGTGGAGCCGCCCGTCCTCGACCCAGCGCTGAATGGCGGCGGGTCCCAGCCCAAGCGCGAGGAGCTGCCGGTATGAAACGACGCCGTACTGGCGTCCAGCGAACGTTGCGATCGCCGGGTTGCGACGTGGCTGAGCTTTCCTGCGGTATCCGAGGTCAAAGTCAGCCACCCCTCCAGGATGGGCAGCGGAGACGCACGTCTGAACGTGCGCGAGTGACGAGCGTGCGACGGGTCGGTGACGTTCGCGTCGGTCCGGCGCTACGAGCCGCGAGCGCGGGCAGCTGGCGCGTCGGCACCCTCGAGCCCGGCGCGGCGGGTAAGGTCGCCGGCCGCGGCCACGCCCTCGCTGGCCAGCTCGACGAGCGCCCGCTCGTACGCGCGCTCGAGCTCTTGCTGCTCGTAGGCCGCGAGGTCGATCTCCCAGCGGCTGGGGTTGGCCGCGCCGGGGAGCAGCTTGTTCTCGAAGTGCTCGCGCATGCCACGGTCATCCTCGACTCCTAGGAACTCGAGCAGGCGCTCGTAGGAGCGCTCGCGGTCGTCGATCGCGAGGTCGGCGATGTTGAGCGTGAGGACGCGCTCGCCGCCGAGCTCGCGCGCGCCAGCATCGGCGGCCTTCACCTGGCGCTGCCAGCCGCCGAGGGCGCTGACCACGGAATCGGCGCCCCGCGGCAGGCTCATGAGCGAGCAGGCCACGTCGCGGCCGTCGCGCACGACGTGAATGATCTTGCAGTCCGGGAACAGCCCGGCCAGCGTCGGAGAGGCGGCGACCGAGCGCGTGCTCCACTCGACCCAGCTGTCGGCGCCGTCGCGCCGCGCCAGCGGGTCGAGCAGCGAGCGGACGAGCGCGCGGGTCGCACCGGCGCGATCCTCGCCGAACGACGCCTCGAAGTCCGCCACCGCGCGGTCGAAGTCGGCGCGCGAAACGAGCTGGTGAAGGCCGCTGCCGCGCTCCTCGGCGCGGGTGTGGAACCACCAGTAGCCGCGCAGCCGCTCGAGGAAGCGCTCGAGCCCGACGCGCCCGGCGAGAAGGTCGGGGAGCCCTCCGTCGTCGGAGTGAAAGCGAACCTGCGCATCGAGGTAGCGATAACCCCGGTGGGCGCCGACCAGCCGCGCGACGGCCTGGAGGCCGCTTCGGGCCGCCCCTCCGACGAAGACCGGGTCGGCGGGAGCTCTGCCGGCGTTCATGCCGCGGCCCGCCTGACGGCGGCGCTTCCGCGCCCGGGAGGCAGCCTCCTACACTGCGCGCCGTGCGAGACGCGACTCACGCCGAGCGCGACCGGCGCGTGGCCGTGGTGCTCGTGCGCAACGCCGTGGACCACGACTCGAGAGTCCTGCGCGAGGCGCGCACGTTGGTCGCGCTCGGGCTGGAGACCACGGTGCTGGGGGTCGTCTCGTTCACGCAGGCCCAGCAGGTTACCGAGCACGACGGCTTCACCGTGAGACGGATCGGACCGGCCTCGCGGCTCGGCTGGGCGGTCTACCGCGAGATCTCGCGGCTGAGGCCGGGGCGCGGCGGCGGCGCGGCGGCGACGTCGGCGGGACAGCGCCCAAAGAGCCCCGCGCGGGCCGCTGCGCGGCGGTTGTTTCGGTGGCTCTCGACCCTCGCCTACTACGCCCGCGCGATCGCGGCGTTGCGCCCGATGCGACCCGACCTGGTGCACTGCAACGACTACAACACGATGTGGATCGGCGTCGCGGCGCGGCTGCTGCACCGCTCCGCCGTGGTGTATGACTCGCACGAGCTCTGGGCCGATCGCAACCTCCGCTCAGAGCCTCGCTGGTGGCTCGTGGCGTGCGAGGCGCTGTTCGTTCGCGTGGCCGACCGCGTCGTCACCACGAGCCCGGCCTACGCCGACGAGCTCGCGCGCCGCTACCGGATCCCCACGCCCGTGGTGGTCCGCAACATCCCCGAGCGCGCGGTGGAGTCGGAGCAGTCGGGGGCATCGCGAACCGTGGACGGCGACGGGCGCACCGCGATCTACGTCGGCGGCCTCCAGCCGGGGCGCGGCCTCGAGCAGTCGATCCGCGCCCTCGCGATCGCGCCCGACGTGAGGCTGCGCCTGCTCGGGCCGGCGGCGCCCGAGTACCGGTCCGGGCTCGAGGAGCTCATCCGCTCGCTCTCGCTGGAGGATCGGGTGGAGCTCGCCGAGCCGGTCCCACCGGAGGAGCTGCTCGACGCGGTGGGCGGCGCGGGCGTCGGCCTGGCGCTGATCGAGCCGGTCTGCCTCAGCTACCGGCTCACGCTGCCAAATAAGCTCTTCGAGTACGCGCTCGCCGGCCTTCCAATCCTCGGAAGCGACCTGCCGATGATCGCCCGATTCGTCGACGAGCACGGTTTGGGGGCGACCGTGGATCCCGGCGACCCGGCGGCGATCGCCGCGGCGCTGGGCGACCTGCTCGAGCCGCGGCGCAACGCCCAGCATCGCCGCGCGGCGGCCGCGTCCGCCGCGATACTCGACTGGACGCGCGAACGAGAGATCCTCTCCGGCGTGTACCGCGACGCGCTGGCCGCGCGCGGGGACGGGGGCTCCGAGACCTAGACTCGCCCGGCGATGTTGAGCGAACCGCAAGCGGGTGCCCGCGAGGGTCGCGCCCTGCTCGTCGTGCGAAACACGTTCGAGCATGACGCCCGCGTCCTGCGCGCAGCACTCACGATGAAGCGACTCGGCTTCGACGTCACCGTGCTCGCCGTCCGCGGAGCGCACGGCGCCCCCACCGCCGAGGAGCGCGAAGGCATCCATGTCGTGCGCGTCGGCCCCTCGGGCGGGCTCGCGCGGCGCGCGTACGCGGCGCTGACGGGCGCGAGGCGCGGCGAGCCCTCCGGAG
>JBPCMT010000007.1:0-7131 GCA_051001995.1 Thermoleophilaceae bacterium | reverse complement strand
GGAACGGCGTGACCCCGATGACGTGGATGCGACCTTCCTTGGCGATGTGCTGGAGCGTCGGTACCCAGGTCGGCGAGTTGTCCCACGTCGGGGCGACGTAGATGTCGATGCCCTGGGCGTACACCGCGGCGCGCGCCAGCGGCATGTAGTTCTCCCAGCAGATGAGCCCGCCGACGCGTCCGATCTCGGTGTCGTGCACCGCCAGGCCCGAACCGTCGCCCATACCCCAGATCAGGCGCTCCCCGCCGGTGGGCATGAGCTTGCGGTGCTTCCCGACCACGTTGCCGTCCGGCGCGAGGTAGAGGAGGGTGTTGTAGAGGGTGCTCCCGTGCTGGTCGCGCTCCTCGATCCCGATGGCGACGTACGCGCCGGCGCGGCGGGCGGCGTCGCCGAGGCGCTCGGTCGCGTCGCTCGGCACGACCACCGCCTGCTCCTGGAGGCGCCCGAAGAAGTCAGCGTCGTTCCACGGTTGGGTGCGCCACACCCAGTCGGGGTACCCGGGCACGAAGACCTCGCCGAAGACGATCAGCCGGGCTCCGTTGACGCCCGCCTCCTCGATGAGCCGGCACGCGATGTCGATGCTGGCGTCGCGGTCGAGGTAGGCCGGTGTCGCCTGGACCGCGGCCGCAGTGACCTTGTGGTCGGGCAGTGGGTCGTCGCTCATGGTCGATAGATTGCCTCAATCGACCCCGACCTCGCGCTCGCGCTCGAGCTGGCCGACGCCGCCGACGCGATCAGCCACCCTCGTTTCCGGGCCGCCGACCTGCGGGTCGAGACAAAGCCGGACCGCACGCCCGTGACCGAGGCCGACCGGGCGGTGGAGGAGGAGATCAGGGCCCGGCTGGCGCGCGAGCGCCCCGACGACGCGATCGTGGGCGAGGAGCTCGGCGTGACCGGTAGCGGGGCCCGCCGCTGGATCGTCGATCCGATCGACGGGACCGTCAGCTTCCTGCGGGGGGTGCCGGTCTGGGCGCTGCTGCTCGCGCTCGAGGTCGACGGCGAGATGCGCGTGGGCGTGGCGTCGGCACCGGCGCTGGGCCGGCGGTGGTGGGCGGCGCGGGGTGAGGGCGCCTTCGCGGACGGTGACCCGATCAGGGTCTCCGCGGTCTCAGCGATCGAGGACGCGATGCTCTGCTACACGTCGGGCCGGTCATTCGACGAGCACGGGCTGGGTGAGCAGTTCCGCGAGCTCTCGGTGCGCTGCTGGGCGGCGCGGGGCTTTGCCGACTTCTGGGGGCACATGCTCGTCGCCGAGGGCTCGGCCGACATCTCCATCGAGCCGGTGATGAACCTGTGGGACAACGCCGCTCTCCAGGTGATCGTCGAGGAGGCCGGCGGCCGGTTCACCGACCTCGAGGGCGTGGCCCGGTCGGACGGCGGTAACGCCCTGAGCTCGAACGGCCGGCTGCACGACGAGGTGCTGGAGGCACTCCGTGGCTGAGGTCACGGTCGGAATCGACATCGGCACGACGTCGGTGAAGGCGATCGCCGCCGACGGCGACGGCAACGTCGTCGCGCGCGCTCGCGTGCCCCACCGGCTCCTCGTGCCCGCACCGGGCCGGCTCGAGCACGACGCCGACGAGGCCTGGCGGCGCGGGCCCGGAACCGCGTTCCGTGAGCTCGCGGTCGATCGCGCCTCGGTGCGGGGTGTGAGCGTGGCCGCGATGGTCCCGTCCCTCACCGCGGTCGACGGTGAGGGCGTGCCGGTCACGCCCGGGCTCCTGTACGGAGACGAGCGCGGACGAGACGGCGCCGGCGATGCGCCGCGGGCGATCGCGGAGGCAGGCGAGGCGCTCGCGTTCCTGCGGTGGTGCCGCGGCGAGGCGGGCGACGCCGCCGGGTTCTGGCCCGCCCAGGCCGTCGCCAATCGCGCCCTGGGCGGCGAGGCGGTGCTCGACACCACCACCGCCGCGACCACCGCGCCGCTGTTCGACTGGGGAACCGGCGAATGGAGCGGGGAGACCGCCGCCGAGATCGGGATCACGACGGGCCAGCTCCCGAGGCTGGTGCCGACCGGCCACGCCGCCGGACGCGTCGGCGGCGACGACGGCCCCGCGCTGGCGTCCGGCTGCATCGACGCGTTCGCCGAGCAGCTCGTCGCCGGCGCCGACGACGTCGGCGACGTGCTGGTGATCCTGGGCACGACCCTGATCGTGTGGGTGGTCAGCGACCGCGACGAACCCGTCGCCGATCATTACGTGATCCCGCATACCGCCTCGGGCACGATGCTCGTCGGCGGGCCTAGCAATGCCGGCGGCCTGTTCCTCGACTGGCTCGGACGCCTGCTCGCGCCCGGCTCCACGACCGTCGATCCGGAGCGCGTCCCGCTGTGGGCGCCGTACCCCCGTGGCGAGCGGGTGCCCTTCCAGGATCCGCAGCGTCGCGCCGCCGTCCGCGACCTCGACCTGACCCACGATGCGAGCGCGCTGCGACGCGCCGCTTACGAAGCGTCGGGATTCTGCGCCCGCCGCATGATCGACGCGTCCGGCGTCGACGTCCGCCGTATCGTGGCCACCGGTGGCGGCACCCGGGTGGACGAGTGGGTTCAGGCGCTGGCTGACACGACGGGATTGCCGGTCGACTGCGTGGCAGTGCCCGAGGGCGGCGCGCTCGGTTCGGCGTGGCTCGCCCGGATCGCGGCGGGCCTGGAGGAGCCCACGGCGATGGTCGACGGGCGCCGGTGGGCGCGCACGGGGCGGCAGGTCGAACCGGATCCCCGCTGGCAGGCCGCGACCGCGCAGCGCTACGAGCGGTTCCTCGCGCTCTGAGAGCTCCTCGGCGCCACCGCGCTCATACCATGACCGCCCCCACGTTGCCGATCCACTACGCGCGCGTCCAGGTCTGACAGCCCGAGGTCTCGAAGTACTTACCCTCTGGCAGTTGAGCGATCGAGGGCCCTTCCGAAATGCTGTTCGTCGCGATGTCGAAGGTGTCCGGCGAGTTCAGAATCGCGTAGTAACAGAACCCAGTGGCGTCTGGCCCCGCAGTCCTCCACTGCCCTGGATTGATATCCGGGCCGATGGCGTAGATGCCGCCGACATCGACAGTGTTGCGCCGGCGTTCGGCTTCCGCGGCTGCTGCAGCAGCAGCCTCAGCTTCCGCTTGCTGACGAGCCTGTCCCTCTGCAGCTACCCGCTCTGCCTCGCGGGCCGCTTCCTCAGCCGCGCGCTGCGCCTCGCGTTCTTCTTCAGCTTGCTCGGCTTCGATTCGCTCCGCCTCGGCTTCGTCAGCCGCACGCGCGGATTCACGATCATCGATCCCACCCTGTAGGCGATCGTTTTTCCGCTCGAGCGCCTCCTTATCATCTTTGAGCTTGTTGATTTCACCCGATCCGCTGACGCTACCGATCACTCCGCCGAGAACGAGCAGGACCACCGCAGCGGCTGCGATCGCCCAAACGGGAAGGCTGAGTTTGCGCTGAATCAACTGCGAGATCGCCAGCTTCTTGGCGGGCGGCGGCGGAGGTGCCCACGGCGCAGACGAAACTGGGGCTGGTTCGGCTTTGATGTGCGGTGGCGGCGGCGGAGCCCAGGCAGCCGACGGAACGGGGTCCGCCGGTGGCGGTGACGCAGAATCCTCGGGCGCTTGCCTTGGAGTCTCCTCGGTAGGTTCCTCGTCAGGCGTGTCGGTGTCCTTCGCCATGTTGCCTCCCGGGCCGTTGCCTCCCGGGCCGCGCGTCAGGCTACGGGGACTATCGGGTGCGCGCTAGTGGTGCCGTAGGCCGGCGGCATGGGGGCTCTCGGCGGGCGGGAGGGGGTGGCGGAACAGCGCGGCCGCGTTCTCGTGGCTGATCTTGGCGACCTCGTCGGCGGGGAGGTCGCCGTAGTAGCGCTCGAACACGGCCTGGCTGTCGGGCCACGTGCCGTCGCCGTGGGGGTAGTCGGTCTCGAAGCAGATGTGGTCGATCCCGACCGTGTGCCGGGTCGAGATCGTCGACGGGTCGTCAATGGTGCAGAACCAGAAGTTGCGGTGCAGCACCTCGGCGGGACGGAGGTCGCCGGGGAAGTAGTCGCCATAGCCGGAGCGGTCGACGATGTTCTCGAGCCGGTCGTGGAGCATCGCGACCCAGCCGATGCCGCCCTCCGACATCGCGATCTTCAGGTCCGGGTGCTTGGCCGGGTACCCCGACCACAGCCACTCCGCGCACGCCGCGAGCGACAGCTGGCCGAAGAGTGTGGCACCCAGCGGCACCATCGGCGCACCCGGCGGCATGTCGGCGACGCCGGTCGACCCGACGTGGAGGCACACGACGGTTCCGGTCTCGGCGCAGGCGGCGATGATCGGGTCCCACCACCCGGAGTACAGGTTGGGCATGCCCACGCGGTGGGGTTGCTCGGGCAGCGTCACCCCGGTGAAGCCTCGCTCGGCGTTCCGGCGGACCTCCTCGGCGCCCTGCTCGGCGTCACCGAGATAGGTGATGCCCATCGGGACGACGCGTTCAGGGTACGGCGAGTGCCACTCCTCGAAGAACCAGTCGTTCCACGCTCGGGTCACCGCCAGACCGAGCGCAGGGTCGGAGCACTGCGAGAACACCCGGCCGCAGAAGCCGGTGATCTGTGAGGGGAAGTTCACCGACGCCCACACCCCGTTGATGTCCATGTCGCGGATTCGGGCGTCGATCTGGTAGCAGCCGGGCCGCATCTCGTCGAAGCGGGTCGGCTCCACCTTCCAGTCCTCGCGCTTGCGCCCGACGACGGCATTGAGCCCGACCTGGAAGTAGAGCTGGCCGTCGAACTCCCAGACCTCGTGGCCCTCTTCGGTCTCGACCACCCTCGGTGCGCGGTCCTGGTGCTGGCGCGCCAGGCGACCCTCGAACATATCGGGCGGCTCGACGAGATGGTCGTCGACCGAGATGATCGTGTACTTGATCTCGCGCGGCTCGGGATCCGGCTCCAGCCCGTGGGTCTCGCTCTTCTTCCAGTTGAGCTTGGGCCGTGTCGTCGCGGTCACACCATTACCCTACGAGCCGTGGCACTGAAGATCGAGATCAACCGCGAGCTGTGCATGGGCTCGGGGAACTGTTCGTTCTGGGCGCCCGGCGTGTTCGATCTCGACGACGACGGCATCGCGGTCGTCCTCGATCCAACGGCCGCGCCCGAGGACAAGGTCGTCCTCGCCGGCCAGGGCTGTCCCACCCAGGCGATCACGATCACGAAAGACGGAGAGAAGATCGCCTGATCACGCCGACATGAATGCGAGCGGGATGCCCGCGCCCGCCTCTCGCCGCAGCGTCGCGATCCGCCGGCCCGGCTGCACCGCGTCCTTGACGCTCCCGAGCCGGTCACCGAGGAACGCGGCGGTTCGGTCGAGGTCGGTGACCGTGAAGGCGATGCCGTAGAAGCGGGCGGGCTCGTCTCCGGCGGGCTCGTCGGGGCCGATGAGCTCCAGAACCGGCCTGCCGACGCGGAAAAAAGTCTGGGTGTACGGCGGGCCGTACTGGTCGGTGTGGCGGCGACCCGCGGGCTCGATCCCATGCTCGTCGAGCGCGGCGATGGTCCGCTCGGGTGCCGGGGACAGGACGACGAGGTGGTCGAGCGCGACGGTGCCGTTGGGATGATCGGCCGCCGCACCGCCCACGGGCGCGTGTGTCGTGACGAGCCCGTCGATGGCCGTCCCCGACGCGATGCCGTCGAGCGACCAGCCCGCGATCTTGCGGCCGGCGGCGCCGAGCCGGATCGCGACGCCGCCCACCGAACAGACGCCGCCGTCATCGACCGCGAAGCCGAGCGCGCGCCAGGCATCAGCCTCGACGGCGACCTCGAGCCCGAGGAGCGCACGGAACTGCACTGCGCCAGCGTACGATCGCCGCCATGTCGATCGGGATCACGCAGGAGCACGCCGCCCTCCACGAGGCGGTGCGCGGGTGGGCCGAGCGCCACTGCGCGCCGGCGGTTCCGCGGGCGCTGCTCGACGCCGAACGCGAGGAGCTGCCGCCGTTCTGGGGCGAGCTCGCTGCCCAGGGATGGCTCGGCCTCCATGTCGACGAGGCGCTCGGGGGCGAGGGCTACGGGCTCCCCGAGCTCGCGGTCGTCCTGGAGGAGCTGGGCCGTGTCGTCGCGCCGGGGCCGTTCCTGCCCACCGTGCTCGCAGCGGCTGTCGTCCAGGCCGCGGGGAAGGAGATCGCGGCCGAGGTCGTCCCCGCGCTCGTCTCCGGCGACGGCGTCGGCGCGGTTGCTTTCGACGGGGTGCTCGATGCCGAGGAGGTCGCCGACGGACTGCGCGTCCACGGGACGCTGCGACCGGTCCTGGCCGGGCACCTCGCCACCCTGATCGTCGCCCCGACCGCGGCCGCAGGTTGGGTGGTGCTCACCACTGGCGAGTTCGCCGCGACCGAGCTCCCCAGCCTCGACCTCACCCGCCGCTCGGCCGAGGTCGTCGTCGACGGCGTGGTCCCCCACGCGCGCCGCCTTCCCGACGTCGATGCAACGCGCGTGCGCGACTTGGCCGCGGTGCTGGCCGCGGCAGAGTGCGTCGGGGGCGCGCAGTGGTGCGTCGACGCCGCCGCCGAACACGCGCGCGAGCGCCGCCAGTTCGGCCGTCCGATCGGGCAGTTCCAGGGGGTGAAGCACCGTTGCGCCGATATGGTCTCCCGCACCGAGCTCGCCCGCGCCGCCGCCTGGGACGCGGCCCGCGCCGCTGGTGACGGCGACGTGGGATCCCTGACGGCGGCCGCGGCGGCCGCGCTCGCCCTCGACTCGTTCTTCGAGTGCGCCAAGGACTGTTTGCAGGTGCATGGCGGCATCGGATTCACCTGGGAGCACGACACCCACGTCTACCTGCGGCGCGCGATCACGATGCGCCAACTTCTCGGCCCGACCGCGGAGTGGCGCGCCTGCACCGCCCGCCTGGCGGCGGGGGGCACGCGGCGCCGACTCGGAGTCGACCTGGCGGACGAGTCGGAGCAGTTGCGAGACGAGGTGCGGGCGTTCGCCACCGAGGTCGCCGGTCTCGACAAGGTCGAGCAGCGGGGCCGGCTCGCCGACGCGGGCTATCTCGCGCCCCAGTGGCCGGCGCCGTGGGGGCGCGACGCCGGCGCGATCGAGCAGCTCGTGATCGACGACGAGTTCCGCCGGGCCAAGGTCCGGCCGCCGACCCTCTCGGTCGGCGCGTGGGCGTGCCCGCCGCTGATGG
>JBPCMT010000006.1:0-8433 GCA_051001995.1 Thermoleophilaceae bacterium | reverse complement strand
CGCTCAGTGCCGGAAGTGCCGCCGGCCGGTGAACACCATCGCCACGCCGGCGGCGTCGCATGCGGCGATGACCTCGTCGTCGCGCTTGGACCCGCCCGGCTGGATGATCGCGCGGATGCCCGCGTCGATCGCCGCCTGCGGGCCGTCGGCGAACGGGAAGAACGCATCCGAGGCCATGACCGCTCCGTCGAGGCGGTCGCCGCCAGTGGGCGCGGCGGCCTCGCGGTCGGAGGACGCGGCGGCCCGCGCCTTGTCCACCGCCAAGCGCACCGAGTCCACGCGGCTCATCTGCCCCGCGCCGATGCCGACCGTGGCGCCGCCCTGCGCCAGCACGATCGCGTTCGAGCGCACGTGCTTGCACACCCGCCACGCGAACAGCAGGTCGTCCCACTCGGCGTCGCTCGGCTCGCGCTCGCCGGCGACCGACATCGCCTCGCGCGCCTCCTCGCCGCGGTCGCGGTCCTGCACCAGGATCCCGCCGCGCACGCGCCGGATGTCGAGCTCGCCGGGCGGTTCGCGGCGGCGCTCGGCGTCGTCCAGGATGCGGATGCTCGACTTGTGCTGGAGCACCTCGAGCGCGTCCTCCTCGTACCCGGGCGCGAACACGACCTCCACGAACACCTCGCCGAGCTTCTCGGCAAGGGCCCGGTCCACGCGTCCGTTGAAGCAGAAGACGCCACCGAACGCGCTCACCGGGTCGGTCGCGAGCGCCCGGTCGAAAGCCTCCTCGACCGACGCCCCCGCCGCGCAACCGCACGGGTTGTTGTGCTTGACGATCGCGGCCGCGGGCCGGTCGAACTCGCCGACCAGCCGGCGGGCCGAGTCGAGGTCGAGCAGGTTGTTGAACGAGAGCTCCTTCCCGTGCACGTGGGACACCATCGACAGCAGGTCGGTGCGCGTCGCGGTCTGCGCATAGTAGGCGGCGCGCTGGTGCGGGTTCTCGCCGTAGGGGAGGTCGAGCACCTTCTCGTACGCGGAGACATAGAGCGGCGGCAGCTCCTCGCGCCGCTCCGCGAACCAGCGCGCGATCGCGGCGTCGTAGCGAGCCGTGTAGGAGAAGGCCTCGGCGGCGAGCGCCTCGCGCGTCGGCTCCGAGAGCCGGCAGTCGGACTCGCGCAGCTCGTCGAGCACCGCGTCGTAGCTCTCCGGCTTGACCACGACAGCGGCGAACGAGTGGTTCTTCGCCGCCGCCCGGATCAGCGTCGGGCCGCCGATGTCGATGTTCTCGATCACCTCGGAGTAGCTGACACCGCGGATCGCGATCGTCCGCTCGAACGGGTAGAGGTTCACGCAGACGAGGTCGATCGGCTCGATTCCCTGCTCGGCGAGGGTCGCGGCGTGCTCGGCGCTCGACCGGACCGCGAGCAGGCCGGCGTAGATGCGCGGGTGGAGCGTCTTGACGCGCCCGTCGAGGATCTCGGGGAAGCCTGTGTAGTCCTCGACCGACCTCGTCGCCACGCCCTCTCCCGCCAGCGCCCGGGCGGTCCCGCCCGTGGAGACGATCTCGACGCCGAGCTGCTCCAGCCCGCGGGCGAAGTCCACGAGCCCGCGCTTGTCGGACGCGGTCAGCAGCGCCCGGCGCACGTGGACGCCCCCGCGCTCGACGAGGGCGGACTCGTCGGCGGCGTCCGAGGGGGACGGGCCGGCGGCGGGCGGCGCGCCGGCACCCGCGGCGGCCGAGTCGGCGTCAGCCTCGGGCATCGGTCGAGTCCTCGATCAGCACGCGCCGCGGGCTGGACGGATCGACCCGCACCGCTCCGCGCGCGATCAGGCGAATCGCCTCGGGCAGCAGCTCGTGCTCGATCTCGTGGATCCTCCGCTCGATCTCCTCGATCGCGGCAGGATACGCCAGCTCGATCGCCCGCTGAAGGATGATCGGGCCGCTGTCCACACCCTCGTCCACGAAGTGGACCGTCACCCCGGTGACCTTCACGCCCTGCTCGACCGCCCGCTCGATGGCGCGCAGCCCGCGGAACGCGGGCAGGAGCGCCGGATGGACGTTGATGATCCGCTGCTTGAAGCGCTCACAGAACGGCGGGCTCAGCAGCTCCATGAAGCCGGCGAGCACGACCAGGCCCACGTCGCGCTCCACGAGCCAGCGCTCCAGGGCCGCATCCCGGGCGCTGCGGTCGTGGTGATCGCCGGCGGCGAACACGGCGGTCTCGACCCCCGCCGCCCGCGCCCGCTCGAGCGCGCGCGCGCCGGGCCTGCTCGACGCCACGCCCACGACCTCGATCCCCTCGCGCCCGTGCACGGAGTCGAGGATCGCCTGGAGGTTCGTCCCCTCCCCGGAGACGAGGACGGCGACCCGCAGGCCGGCCTGACTCACGACCCGATCGCGTGGCCCGTGGGAGTACGGCGGCCGTTTGCGCCGCCCCCGGGGCCGCCCACAGCTCCCCCACGCGGCGGCGGACCGAGCACCGGGTAGGAGCCACCGCTCGTCACGAGTCGCCGCTCGCCGATCAGCTCATCGATGCGAGCCAGGATGTCGGCGCGGCGCATCCCCGACGACACGCCGTAGGCCGGCAGCCCGTCGTAGGAGTTGCGCTCGATCTTCTGCGTCCGCGCGCCGTGGAGGATCTCCGCGCAGGTCGTCCGCCCGACGCGCGGGCGCGCGCCGGTGGCGACCGAGAGGATCGCCTCGTCGAGGTCGGCGAGCGCGCGCGGGTCCGGGGGCGGCAGCTCCGGCAGGAGCCCGTCGTCGCAGGCATCGCAGCATGGGCCCGTCGGCACCGGTTGCGAGCGGTCGCCGAAGTGGCGCAGGACCGCGCGGCGCCGGCAGGCGCCGCCCTCCACGTAGGCCCACACCTCGCGGTACTGCCGCCAGCGCGTTCGAACCCCCTCGGCTGCCGACGCGCGGGCCAGACCGGCCGCGCGGCGGTCCAGCGGGCCGGCGATCCGCCCCGTCAGGCGGTCCGGCGCGGAGGGCGCGGGCTCGAGCACGCCGGCGCGCGCGAGGTGGCCGACCAACGCGCGAATGCCATCAGCCATCAGGCCGAGCTCGCGCGCCAGCGACGCGGCGTCGAGCGAGTAGCGCCCCTGCTCATCGCACGCCTCGGCGAGGCGCTTGACGAACCGCGCCGGCGCCCGCTCCTCCAGCTCGTCGCGCTTGATGAAGTGGACGTGGAGCGCCTTGTCGCGATCCTCCGCGAGCAGCAGCGCGCGCGCCGGCCGCCCGTCGCGCCCCGCGCGGCCGGCCTCCTGGTAGTACGCCTCGAGCGACGCCGGGACCGTCGCATGCACCACGGTGCGCACGTTCGGCTTGTCCACGCCCATCCCGAAGGCGTTGGTGGCCACGACCACGCGCGCCTCGTCCGCGAGGAAGCGACGCTGCGCGGCGGCGCGCACGCCGCGGTCGAGCCCCGCGTGGTAGGCGAGCGTCTCCTCGCCCAGCTCCTCCGCGAGGTGGGCGGCGAGCTCCTCCGAGCCGGCGCGCGTGCCGGCGTAGACGATCGCCGGCAGCGCCTCTTCCGCGCGGAGCGCCTCGACCAGCAGCGGACGCTTCTCGTGGGCGGCCGTGCGCGCCACCGCGAACGAGATGTTCGGGCGGTCGAAGCCGGTCGTGACCCGCAGCGGGGCGCTCAGGCCAAGCCTCCGCACGACGTCGGTCGCCACCCGCGGGGTGGCTGTCGCGGTCGAGGCCATGATCGAGCGCGCGCCCAGGTAGCGAGCGGCGTCGGCCAGGCGAAAGTAGTCGGGCCGGAAGTCGTGACCCCACTGCGAGACGCAGTGCGCCTCGTCCACCACGAAGGCCCCGATCCGGGCCGCGCGCAGCCGCTCCGCGAACCCGGGGCTGGAGAACCGCTCCGGGGCGACGTAGAGCAGGCGAAGCTCCCCGCCCACGGCGCGCTCGAGCGCCCGAGCGTTGGCGCCCGGCTCCTGCTGGGCGTTGACGAGCGCGACCCGATCGCCGACTCCGCGGGCGCGCAGCGCGTCGATCTGGTCCTGCATCAGCGCCACGAGCGGCGACACCACGATCGTCAGGGCGTCCGAGAGCAGTGCCGGGAGCTGGTAGCAAAGCGACTTGCCCGACCCGGTGGGCATGACCACCAGGCAGTCACGCCCCGCAAGGGCGGCCTCGCACGCCTCGCGCTGCCCGCGGCGGAAGCGACGCAGCCCAAATAGTCGCTCCAGCGCCGCGTCGAGGTCCACTCGCGCCACCCTAACGACGGATCCGGCGAGCGAGGGGGGGTCGAAGCGGCCGGTCGGCCGCTCGTTGCAAACTGCGCCGAATCGTTACGCGCGCTGCGCGAGCGCGCTGCGGCGGTCCTTGACAGATATATCTATCTGATATATCGTCCCGATACATGGAGCTGAACCGGACCACGTACGTGATCCTCGGGATGCTCAGGCTCGGCCGCCGCACCGGCTACGAGATCAAGAGCCTCGTCGACGTCTCCACGCGCTTCTTCTGGGCAGCGAGCTACGGGCAGATCTACCCCGAGCTCGCGCGGCTCGAGGAGCTCGGCCTGATCGAGGGCGAGGACGACGCGTCCGACGGGCGCCGGCGGCGCGCGTACTCGCTCACCGGCGCCGGCGAGGCGGCGCTCACCGAGTGGCTCACCTCTGACGACCCGCTCCACCTCGAGCTGCGCCACGAGGGGGTCCTGAAGCTGTTCTTCTCCGACGCCCTTCCCCCACGTGAGCAGCTCGCGCAGCTCCGCCGCCTGCGCGCCGAGCACGAGCGGATCGCCGGGCAGCTGCGAGCGATCGAGCCCGAGGCTCGGGCGGGATGCGAGCGCGACGGCGTTCGCTTCCCCTACCTCACGCTCGAGTGGGGGATCGCCTACGAGGACTTCCAGGTCGAGTGGTGCAAGCGCGCGGAGCGCCGCCTGGCCGAGGAGATCCAGACCGCCGCCGAAAGGGGCTGACCGATGTTCGCCGCCCTCGCTTCACTCGCACACCGCCGTTCTCGCTGGGTCCTGGTGCTGGCGGTGGCGGCCGGCATCGCGGCCGGCGCGCTCGGCGGCGGCGTGGCCGAGAAGCTCGACCCCTACGGCGCCGACGACCCGGCCACCGAGAGCGTCAGGGCCACCGAGCGGCTCGAGCGCGCGGGAGTCAATCCGTCGGTCGACGTGGTGGCGCTGATCGCGCCGGGAGAGCCGGTCCGCTCGGCCGCCGGGCGCGACGAGGTCGACCGGATCCGGGCGGAGATCGAGGCCGCTCCAGACGTCAGCCGCGTGCTGGGCCACCGCGAGGTGGGGCCCGCCCTGATCTCGCGCGACGGCGCCTCCACCTACCTGACGGTCGGCTTCGACCCCAGCGCGGACTCCGAGGAGGCCGCCGAGACGCTCGATGAGCGGCTGGCCGGGGAATCGAGCGTGACGCTCGGAGGCCAGGCGATCGCCGACCCGCAGGTCAACGAGCAGGTGTCCGCGGACCTCGCCCGGGCGGAGCTGCTCGCCTTCCCGATCCTGTTCCTGCTCTCGTTCCTGTTCTTTCGGACGCTCGTTGCCGCGCTGCTGCCGCTGCTCGTGGGCGGGCTCTCGATCGTGCTCACGTTCCTCGGCCTCAGCGTGGCCAGCGAGCTCGGCTCGGTCTCGGTCTTCGCGCTCAACCTCGTGACCGGCCTCGGCCTGGGGCTCGCGATCGACTACAGCCTGTTCATCGTGTCGCGCTACCGCGAGGAGATCGAGCGCCATGGGCCGGGGGCCGCCGCGCTGCGCGCGACGCTCACGACCGCCGGGCGGACCGTGCTCTTCAGCTCGCTGACCGTCGCCGCGGCGCTCGCGTCGCTGCTCGTCTTCCCCCAGCGCTTCCTCTACTCGATGGGGCTGGGCGGCGTGATGGTGGCGCTGATCGCCGCGTTCGTGGCGCTCGTCGTGCTCCCCTCGGTGCTCGCCCTGCTCGGGCGCCGGGTGAACTCGCTCGCGCCCCGCCGCCTCCAGCGCGCCGCGGCGCGCGACGCGCGCCCGGCGGAGTCCGGCCTCTGGTACCGGCTCTCGCGCACGGTGATGCGCCGGCCCGCCCGGATCGCGATCGCGAGCGCGGCGACGCTGGTCGCGCTGGGGGTCCCCTTCCTCGGCATCGAGTTCACCGCCGTCGATGCGAGCGTCCTGCCGCCGAGCGCGAGCGCGCGTCAGGTCGACGACGCGCTCAAACGCGACTTCGCTCCCGCCCAGACCGACCCGATCTACGTGGCGGCCGGCGCCGACCGATCGCCGGAGCTCGCCGGGTTCGCGCGCGAGCTCCGCGAGCTTCCGGGCGTGGCGAGCGTCTCCGCCCCCGAGCCGGTCCGCGACGGCCTGAGCCTCGTGAACGTCAACACCGAGAGCGGCGCGCTGACGGAGACGAGCGAGGAGGTCGTGGCCGACGTGCGCGCGCTCGAGGCGCCGTTCCCGGTCGCCGCCGGCGGCCGGGCCGCCGACTTCGTGGACCTGAAGGCGAGCCTCGTGTCGCACATGCCGCTCGCGCTCGCGATCGTCGTGGGCGCGACGCTGCTCGTGATGTTCCTGATGACCGGCTCGCTCGTCCTGCCGCTCAAGGCGCTGTTGATGAACGTGCTCACCCTCAGCGCGGCGTTCGGCGTCCTCGTCCTGATCTTCCAGGACGGCCGGCTCGAGGGCCTGCTCGACTACACGAGCCAGGGCGCGCTGGAGGCCACGCAGCCGCTCGTCCTGTTTGCCGTCGCCTTCGGCCTCTCGACCGACTACGGCGTGTTCCTGCTCTCCCGCATCCAGGAGGCGCGCGACCGCGGCGCCTCGGACTCCGAGGCGGTTGCGATCGGCCTCGAGCGCACCGGGCGGATCGTGACCGCTGCGGCGCTGCTCTTCTGCGTGGCGATTGGCGCGTTCGCGACTTCCGACATCATCTTCATCAAGCAGGTCGGCATCGGCACAGCGCTCGCGGTACTGATCGACGCGACGATCGTCAGGGCGCTGCTCGTGCCGTCGTTGATGGAGCTGCTCGGACGCTGGAACTGGTGGGCCCCGCGTCCGCTGCGGCGCCTGCACGAGCGCTTCGGGCTGAGCGAGCGCGAGCCGCGGCCGGCCGGCGCCTGAGGGGCGGGTCGGCGCGGCCTTCGCTAGGCCTGAACGGTCGCCAGCTCCTCGAGCGCGAACTTGCCGTTGGCAGACTCGGTGCGCTCGAGCGGGTAGTCGCCCGTGAAACAGGCGTCGCAGTGGGTATCGCGACCGCCGCGCACGGCCTCGTAGAGCCCGTCGAGAGAGAGGTAGGAGAGCGAGTCGCAGTCGAGCTCGGCCGCGACCTCCTCGACCGAGCGACCGTGGGCCACCATCTCCTGCGTCGTGGACATGTCGATGCCGTAGTGGCATGGATGGCGGATCGGCGGGGCCGAGATCCGCATATGCACCTCGGCGGCGCCGGCGTCGCGCAGCATGCGGACGATCTGACGCGTCGTGTTGCCGCGCACGATCGAGTCGTCCACCACGACCAGGCGCTTGCCGCTCACGACCTCGGGCATCGGGTTGAACTTCAGCCGCAGCCCGTGGCGGCGCAGCTCCTGCCCGGGCTGGATGAACGTGCGCGCCACGTAGCGGTTCTTGATCAATCCGTCGTCCTGAGGGATGCCCGAGGCCTTGGAGTAGCCCGCCGCCGCCGGGTTGCCCGAGTCGGGCACCGGGATCACCACGTCGGCCGCGACGACCGGCGCCTCGCGCCAGAGGATCTCGCCCATCTTGCGACGCGAGACCTGGGTGCGGTTGCCGTCGAGCATCGAGTCCGGGCGCGCGAAGTAGATCTTCTCGAAGACGCAGAACGCGCGCCGATCCGACGCGACGAGCTGCCGCGTCTCGAGGCCGCCGTCGGCCAGCAGGACCATCTCCCCCGGCGCGACCTCGCGCATCAGGTCCGCGCCGATGATGTCGAAGGCGCAGCTCTCGGAGGCGACGCAGTAGCGGTCCTCGAGGCGGCCGAGCGAGAGCGGCCGCAGACCGGCGCCGTCGCGGAACGCGACGACGCCCTCGCGCGTCATGACGACGGTCGAGAACGCGCCCTCGAGCCGCGGGACCACGTCCTCGAGGATGTCCTCGATCGCGTCCGCCGGGTGCGTGGAGATCAGCGCGGCGATGATCTCGGAGTCCGAGGTCGATCGGAAGCTGACGCCCTGCTCGCGCAGCTCGGAGTGGAGCTCGACGGCGTTGATCAGGTTGCCGTTGTGGGCGAGCACGACCTCGCGGCGATCGGAGCGGTAGATCGGCTGGGCGTTCTCCCACGCCGAGGACCCGGTGGTCGAGTAGCGGACGTGGCCGACCGCCATGTCCCCGGCGAGCGCGCTCAGCTTGGGCTCGTCGAAGACCTGCGAGACGAGTCCGAGGTCGCGCAAGGTCATGATGTGGCCGTTCTCGGCGGTCGCGATGCCGGCCGACTCCTGGCCGCGGTGCTGGAGCGCGTAGAGCGCGAAGTAGGCGAGCCGGGCGACCTCGCGCTCGGGAGCGTAGGTGCCGAACACCCCGCACTCGTCGCGCGGGCCGT
>JBPCMT010000005.1:0-2546 GCA_051001995.1 Thermoleophilaceae bacterium | reverse complement strand
GCCCACGGGCGCGCGGGCCGCGGCGGCCGGGGCCGGCCAGCGCACCTCGACCCGGCGCCGGTAGCGCCGCAGCGCGCGCACCAGCGGCAGGCCGATCAGCAGGCAGAAGAAGACGTTGCCCGCCATGTGGGCGAGATTGAACGGAAGCGACGAGGCCGACACCGTCAGGTACGCGGCCGGCGTCTGCTCGGCGCCGAGCGTCCAGATGTAGAGGTCCATGAACGCCCCGAACGCGAGCCCGGCGGCGCCGCAGGCGAGCGCGAGCGGCACGCGCCCGAGCTCCCGCCCGCGGGTGAGGCGGGCGAGGCCGGCACCGGCGATCCCGACGCCTCCCCACGCGACCATCTGCCACGGCGTCCACGGCCCCTGGAGGAAGAAGAAGTTCGAGACGAGCGCGGTGACGGCGCCCACGCAGAAGCCCGGCGCCCCGCCGAGCGCGTAGCCGGTGAGCAGCACGATGTCCGTGGTCGGCTTGACGTTCGGGATCGGCGCGAACGCGATCCGCCCGACGATCGCCAGCGCCGCCAGCGCCGCGACGAGCGTCACCACCTTGGCCGGCGGGCGCGAGCGCTCGTACCACCCGAAGCCCGCGACGAGCGCGAGGCCGAGCACCGCGAACGCCGCCGTCTGCCAGCTCACGCCACCAGCTCCCGCTCGAGCAGGCGGGCGCCGTGCTCGGGCGTCAGCGCTCCGCCGGCGCCGCCGAGCACGCGCGCCACGTCGGTGGCGAAGTGCCAGCCGCCGCCGAGAACCTCGGCCGCGGGGCCGTCGGCGATCACGACGCCCTGCCCCATCAGTACGACCCGGTCGGCCAGCTCGGCGGCGAAGCCGGTGTCGTGCGTGGCCACCACCACCGCGGCGCCCTCGGCGGCGAGGCGGTCGAGCCGGCACGCCAGCGCGCGCTTGCGCGCCGGGTCCATGCCGCGCGTGGGCTCGTCGAGGCAGACGGCCGCGGGGGCGAGGCGGCCGGCCGCGGCGTGATTCTCGCCACCTCCGAGCACGACCTCGAGCGCCAGACGCTGGCGCTCGCCGCCTGAGAGGTCGCGCGGGTCGGTCGTCTCGCGACCGTCCAGCCCGGCGGAGGCGAGCCCGCGGGCCCCGGCCTCCTCGAGGCAGTCGTCGTGGATCAGGTAGTCGCCGGGGCTCTGGAGCAGCAGCGCCACCTCGCCCGCCCGCTCGACCTCACCGCGCGTGGGCGCGAGCAGCCCGCGGGCGTGGCGAAGCAGCGTGCTCTTGCCGGCGCCGTTTCGCCCCATCAGCGCCACGCGCTCGCCGGGCGCGACGGCGAGATCCACGCCGCGGAGGATCGCCGGCCCGTCGCGCAGCTCGTGCCAGACGCCGTGGAACGCGAGCGCCGCGGGTGGGCGCCGCGGTCGGTGGCGGGCCAGCGGGAATCGGCGGGCGGGCGGGCGATCGGGAGGCGGGGCGGCCTCCGGCGGCGGCTCGATCCGAGCGCTCGCCAGCGCCGAGCGCGCGCCCTTCACGGACGACGGGAGCGGCGTCAGGCCCGCCAGCGAGAACAGCCGCGCGACCGGTGGAAGCAGCGCCTCGCCCGTCCCGCCTTCGCGCGACGCCCACGCGAGGAACTCGTCCGGCGTCCCGTCGCAGGCCACCCGACCGTCCGCGAGCGCGATCACCCGGTCGACCGCCGGCAGGCAGCGCTCGAGTCGATGCTCTGCGATCAGAACCGCGGTGCCCCAGTCCTCGTTGAGGCGCCGCAACAGCGACACGAGCTCGTCGGCCGCGACCGGGTCGAGCTGCGAGGTCGGCTCGTCGAGCAGCAGCAGCCGCGGCCGGGTCACGAGCGCGGCCGCGAGCGCCACGCGCTGGAGCTCACCGCCCGAGAGCGTCTCGGCGCGGCGGTCGAGCAGGTCGCCGACGCCCAAGGCAAGCGCGACCTCCTCGACCCCGCGCGCTACCGCGGCCGCCGGCTCGCCGCGATGCTCGAGCGGCAGCGCGATCTCGGCGCGTACGCCGCTCATCACGACCTGGGCCTCGGGGTCCTGGAGCAGCGTGCCGCAAACCGCGGCCAGGTCGCTCGGGCCGTGGTCGCGCACGTCCAGGCCGCCGACGGTGAGCTCACCCGACGCCTCGCCGCCGTGGAAGTGCGGCACGAGGCCGCAGGCGGCGCGGACGAGCGTGGACTTCCCCGATCCCGAGGCGCCGCAGACCACGCACAGCTCGCCGGACGCGATCGACAACGACACGTCGGCGAGCGCCGGCGGCGCGGCGCCGGGGTACGAGTAGCTGAAGCGCTCGGCGCGCAGGACCGCGTCAGAGCCTGTCTCAATGTGCACGCGCCACCCCCAGCCTCGCCGAGGCGCCCGTGAACGGGACGAGCGGCAGCGCGACCAGCGCCGCCGCCAGCGCGATCTCGCCCGCGCCGACCGAGAGCGCGAGCTCCGGGTAGGCGTCGAACTCGCTCACGCCCGCCGCGGCCGCGAGCACCGCCGCCAGCGCGAGCACGCCCGCCGCGAGCGCCACCCGCACGTCGTGGCGCGACCACGGCCGGCGATCGACCGCCGGTCTGCGGGCCCCGGCGTAGC
>JBPCMT010000004.1:0-2695 GCA_051001995.1 Thermoleophilaceae bacterium | reverse complement strand
AGCCCCGACTCCGGCCTGGCGCACGTCGCGGCGGTCTCCTTCCTCGCCGCGCGCGCGACCCCGTCGGGCGGCTTCTGGATCACCCTCGCTGGCGGCGCCGCGCTCGCCCGCGCGGGAGCGCGCCTCGGCGCGCGGCGCGGCTACGGCGCGAGCATCGCGGCGATGCTCCAGTCGGTGGCCATGATCGGACCGGCTCGACTGGGCGTGCCGCTCACCCAGGCGCTCAGCGCTCCGCTGCTCGGGCGGATGGAGGCCGAGGGTCGTGGGACGCTTTCCCAGGTGCTGGTCTGCGCCCTGATCCGGACCGCCCAGAATGTCCTCGGCGCCGCCTTCTTCATCGGGATCGTGACCGGTCTCGACGCGTACGCCGCGAGCTACGACGCCCTGTTCACCCATATCCTGCCGCTTCCGTCCGGCTCGCAGGCTGCGCTGGTCGCCACGGCGTTGGGACTGCTCGCCTGGTCCGCGTTCGGCAGCACGGTCCAGGTGCTCGTCTACCGGCGCGCGCTGGCGCGCTGGGATCGCGGGGCGAGGCGCGACGAGGCGGAGGCGGGTGCCCCCGACGCGGCGGGTCCCGCCGTCCCGGGCGCCGACACGCGCCCGCGCCGGTTCGACCCGCGCGCGGTGACGATCGCCGCCGCCGTTGCGTTCGGGCTGCTGCTCAGCAGCACGGAGTGGCAGCTGGTCGCGGCGGTCGCCGCGTGGCTCGCGGTCGCGTCGGTTGTGGCTGCGCGCGCGGATCGCGACGTGCTCCCGGCCGGCCTGATCCTCGCGGCGATTTTCGCGGCCAGCGGCTTTCTCTTCACCGTCATCGGCGGGCTCGGGCTCGACCTCGCCTTGCGCCGCGGCGCGCGTGCTGGGCTGCTCGTGCTGGTGGCCACCTGGCTGCGCGCGGCGGCTGGGTCGGAGGGCCTGCGCGAGGTCGGGCGAAGGAGCCTGCGCCGGCTTCGCGCCCTCCCCGCGGTCGACGAGGCGCAGAACGCGCTCGACGAGCTCGGCGCCACGCCCCGCCTCGCAGCCGCCGGGCGCGCCCTGTTCGCCTCGTTGCGCCCGGTCCGAAAGCGGCCGCTGCCCGTCGCCGACGCGGTGCTCGGCTGGGTGCGCCTCGAGGCCGACCGCTTCCGAGCCGCCGAGCCGACCCGGGCCGCCCGGGTGCGCCTGCGCCCGCGCGACGTGGCGCTGGTCGCGCTCTCCGCGATCCCGGTGGCGGCGCTGCTGGCGGGTGCGTAACCGGGGCGTCTGCCCCGCCTCGACCACGCGCCCACCGGCATACAATCGCGCCACCACGACCGGGGAGGCCTGATGTCAGTCGTCGAGCGCGAGCAGGAGAGAGCGGCGGAGGCGCGCGCGAACGGCGGCGCGGCTGAGGGTCGAGAGCGAATCGCGGTCGAGAACCCCGCCACCGGCGAGACGGTCGCCCACGTGCCCGACATGGGCGCCGACGAGGTCGCCGGGCTCGTGGCCCGCGCCCGTCGCGCCCAGCCGGGCTGGGACGCGCTCGGCTTCGAGGGTCGCGCCCGCGTCATATACGACGCGCGCGCGTGGCTCGTCGAGAACCGCGACCGAATGCTGCGCACGATCGTCGAGGAGACCGGCAAGACGCGCGAGGACGCGATCGTCGGCGACTGGTCGTTCATCTGCGACTCGCTCGGCTTCTGGGCCAAGCGGGCGCCGCGCTACCTGAGGGACGAGCGGGTGCGCTCGCGCTCGCCGTTCCTGCTCGGCAAGAAGCTGGTGGTCCGCCACCGTCCGGTCGGCGTGGTCGGGGTCATCGGGCCGTGGAACTTCCCGCTCAACCTCTGCTTCGGCGACGCCATCGCCGCGCTGATGGCCGGCAACGCCGTTGTGCTCAAGCCGAGCGAGATCACGCCGCTGTCCAACCTGCTGATGGCCGAGGGGATGCGCGCCGCCGGGCTGCCCGACGACGTGATGCCGGTGGCCACCGGCCGCGGCGAGACGGGCGCCGCGCTCGTGGACGGCGCGGACATGATCATGTTCACGGGGTCCACCGCGACGGGCAGGAAGATCATGGCGCGCGCCGCCGAGACGCTGACGCCGGTGTCGCTCGAGCTCGGCGGCAAGGACCCGATGATCGTCCTGCGCGACGCCGACCTCGAGCGCGCCGCGAACGCCGCCGTGTCCTACGCAATGGCCAACGGCGGCCAGGTCTGCACGTCCGTCGAGCGCGTCTACGTCGAGGAGGCCGTGTACGACGATTTCCTCGCGCGGGTGGTCGACAAGACGAGTGAGTTACGCCAGGGCGTGCCGGGCGAGCCGGGCGCCGTGGAGGTCGGCGCGGTGACGTTCGCGCCGCAGGCCGAGGTCGTGGAGGAGCACGTGCGCGACGCGGTCGAGAAGGGCGCGCGCGTCCTGGTGGGCGGCGAGCGCGGCGCCGGTCCGGGCCGCTTCTTCCAGCCGACGGTCCTGACCGACGTCGACCATTCGATGAAGGCGATGACCGAGGAGACCTTCGGCCCGACGCTGCCGGTCATGAAGGTGCGCGACGAGGAGGAGGCCGTCCGCCTGGCCAACGACAGCGAGTACGGGCTCAACTCGAGCGTCTGGACGCGCGACGTCGAGCGCGGCGAGGCGATCGCCCGCCGGATCGAGGCCGGCAACACCTGCGTGAACGACGCGATGATCAACTTCGTCGCGCAGGAGGTCCCGTTCGGGGGCGTCAAGAGCTCGGGCGTCG
>JBPCMT010000003.1:0-9118 GCA_051001995.1 Thermoleophilaceae bacterium | reverse complement strand
CGAACAACCGGTCCACCCACTACGGCCGCGTCTTGGGCGAGCTCGCCGAGGACGTCGAGCGAGACCGCGAGACGCTCGTGGAGATCATGAAACGACTCTCCGTCGGCCGCGACCGCCTCAAGATACTCGTTTCCTGGGGGGCCGAGAAGGCAGGACGGCTGAAGCTGAACGGACAGCTCCTCGGCTACTCGCCGCTCAGCCGCCTGGAGGAGCTCGAGATGCTCTCGCTCGGGGTCGAGGGCAAGTTGGCGCTCTGGCTGTCCCTGCGCCACACTCACGCTGCGGACCCGCGGCTCAGGGGGATCCAGCTGGACGCGCTGATAGACCGGGCTCGCTCTCAGCGGCGGCGGCTGGAGCGCCAGCGCCGCCGGGCCGCCGACGAAGCGCTGACGTAAAGCGGTCAGCCGGCGCGTTCGTCAAGCTGTCCAGCATGGGCAAGCGCGGACGACGCCGGGAAGCCGAGCGGCCGCTAGCCGCGACCACGGACTACGCCGACCCCGACGGCAATCTCCTGACCCTTCGCCGGTCGCTCAGCCCGGGGACGATCGCGAAGATCGGCGAGTCGCCGACCAGCAGCGCCGCCTCGCGGGAGGACGTCTGGCGGCGGCGGTGGGAGCTGCTCTTCGAGCGGCTCGCGGTGAGCTGGGAGATCGCCGGCCTGCCGCTGACCGATCAGGCGATGCTGCTCGGCCGCTACCGAATGGCCGACGCGGCGACCCAGACCTGGGTTCGCGAGTCCATCGACCAACACCTCGAGCACCACATCCCGGAGCTGCGCTGAGCACCGGCGGAGCCCAAGACATCGCATGGGTCACCCCGCCAGGGAGTCGACTCCATAGGCGAGGCTCGAGACCCCGGCGAGCGTCGCGAGCACGATGCCGGCGCGCGCGAACCGCTCGGCACTGAACCGCTCGAACATCCTCCGCCCGGCGAGCTGCCCCGCGACCGTGAGTGCGAGCAGGGGGAGGATCGCCTCCGCCACGAAGCTCTGTTCCTGGTCCCCGAGGACGGCCAGCAGGAACGCGCCGGCCACGTTGAGCGGCAGCGAGCCCGCCGCGACCGAGTCCCGCAGCTCCCCGGGAGTCGCCCCCCTCCGCTGGAACCACAGCACGAGCGGAGGTCCGTTGACGTTCGTGGTAGTGGTCAGGCCACCGGTGACCACGCCCACCGCGGCTGCGGCCCAGGGCGGACTCGACGCCCCACCCATGGGCTCCGGGCCGCGGACCCGGCGCACGTGGAAGCCGACGGCCAGCAGAACGGTCACTCCCACGGCGATTTGCAACTCGGCCTTGGATGCGACGCTCAGCAGGAACACCCCTCCGACGAGCCCGGGGGCGGCAGCCGCGAGCAGGAGCAGAACGTCGGACCAACGGATGCTCCGCCGGCGCCGCTCGGAGAACAGCATCAGCAGGTTGAGCGACGCGGAGAGGACGAGGAGGGTCGTGAGCGCCTCGGCCGGCGTCAGCACCGCGATCAGAGCGGGGCCGAGCACGAGGGCGAAGCCGAACCCGGTCGCCGACTGCAGCGTCGCCCCCAGGAACGCTGCGACGGCGGCGAGCGGCACGCGGGCGGACGCTACACGCCGGCGAATGCTCCCTGGCGGGAGGCGGCCCGCCGCGCTCGACGCGCTCGACGGCCTCGGGCGACGCGGCCCCGGTGCCGGAACCTCCAAGGTCCACCCCGGGCGGGAGCTCGAGATGGAGCCCGGACGAGCCATCGATCAGCGCGGTGCCGTGGCGGACGCGACAGTCGAGGACGTGGCCGCCGCGGGTGCGGTCTGCGCTGATGAAGTGCATGTGGTAGCCCGGAACCTCGACGCCCTGCGCGTAGTCGGGGAAGCGAAAGCCGACGAGCGTGCCCTCGACGTCCGTGAAGTCGAAGACGTGCTGGTCCTGGACGACCTCCACGAGCGGGCGGTAGGGCTTTCGCTGGCGCCTCCTCAGGACCTCGACGTGGAGCGCCTTGACGAGCCGTTCGTCGATCGCCACCCCGGCCTCTTCCCTCAGCCGGGCAGCTCCTCCTTGGGTGGCATCGCCGGCAGCCCGTGCCGCTCGAGCACGAGCGCGCGGTAGCCGAGCGCCGCCGCCAGGGCGCCGATCACCGGCCCGATCAGGTAGAGCCAGAAGTCAGAGAACTCGCCCGAGGCGATCGCCGGGCCGAGCCAGCGCGCCGGGTTGAGGCTCGCGCCGGTGGCCGGGCCGAAGACCATCACGGCCAGTCCCAGCGCGCCGCCGATCGCCACGCCGGCGAGCGCCGCCTCGCCGCGCGGGTTGACCGCGAGCCCCATGATCGCCCACATCAGCATGAAAGTCCCGAGCGCCTCGGCGAGCAGGCCGAGCCCGACCGAGCCGTCCTGGAGCACGTCGGGGTTGATCGTCGCGGCGCCGTAGTTGACCGCCTCACCGATGTCGTTGAACAGGAGCGCCACAAGCAGCGCGGCCAGCACGCCGCCGACCGCCTGGCAGGCGATGTAGACGGCCGCGCTCACGAGCGAGATCTTTCGGATCGCGAGCAGCGCCAGCGTGACCGCCGGGTTGAAATGCGCGCCCGACGTGCCCCCGAGGGCGTAGACGAGCACCATCAGGATCAGCGCGTGCAGGAGACCGAGCCCGGCGAGGTCGAGTCCGAGCGCCTCGTTGCTGCCGATCGAGATGACCCCGCAGACGAAGAAGACCAGCAGGAACGTGCCGATGACCTCGGCGCCGTAGGCCGCCGGGCCGCGGGGCTCGGGATCCTTGTGAACCGCGACATCGTGGGTTGCATCGCGCGCTTCCAACTCGCACCTCCTGGATCGTCTAAGGGGTCACGCGGAGGTTCTACCGCTCGCGGCGGCCGTTCGAGCGGCCGGCCGTTCCTGGCGCAGCGGCGTGCCGGCCACCGCGCAGTGTGAGAGCTGCCGCTCGGCGACGCCGTCCCGCTCCGAATCGCCCGGTGCCGCGCCGGCGCCCGGCGCGAGCACGTCGTTGCGGATCGTGGCGAGCGCGATGCCCGAGCCGGCGGCGGCGACGCCGGCCGTGACGAGCATCGCCGTCTGGAACCCGTCGGCCAATGCGACGGGGTCCTCGAAGTCCGCCCCCGTGAGCCCGGCGAGCGCGGGTAGGGCGGCGACCGCCGTCAGCTGCGCCGTCCGCGCGACGGCGTTGTTGATCCCCGACGCCAGGCCGGCCTGGCGGTCGTCGGCGGCGGCCAACGCGGTGGCGGTGATCGGGGCGACCGTGGCGGCGAGCCCGAGGCCGAAGACGATCACCGCCGGCAGGACCGCCTCGACGTAGGCGTCGCCCGGCTCGATCCGCGACATCAGCACCATCCCGGCGGCGATCAGGAGCGGCCCGACCGTCAACGGCAGGCGCGGCCCAACTCGCTGGGCCAGCGTCCCGGCGCGCGACGAGAGCAGGAGCATCAGGACCGTGACCGGAAGGGAGGCCGACCCCGCCGCGATCGGTGAGTAGCCGAGCGACACTTGGAGGAACAGGACGAGTAGGAAGAAGACGCCTCCGAGCGCGGCGTAGACGATGAACGTGAGGACGTTGGCGCTCGTGAACTGTCGCGAGGAGAAGATCTCGAGCGGAAGCATCGGGTGCGCTCGGCGCCGCTCGACCACGACGAAGGCCACGAGCGCCGCGAGACCGACCGCGCCGGCGGCGAGGGCGGGCACCGCAGTGTCTCCCGCGGGCGCCTGGACCAGCGCGAACGTGCCGCCGGCGAGGGCGAGCGTCGCCAGCACGGCGCCGGGGACGTCGACGCCGCCGGTCGCCGTCGTGTCGCGGGTCTCCGGGACGTGCCGAGCCGCGGCTACGACGACGAACGCCCCGAGCGGGACGCTGATCAGGAAAACCGCCCGCCACGAGATCGCGTCGATCAGGTAGCCGCCCACGAGCGGCCCGATCGAGCCCGCCACGCCCCCGAGCGCCGACCACGCGCCGATCGCCCGTGGACGGTCCTCCGACCGGAAGGCGGCTTCGATGATCGCGAGGCTGCCCGGCGCTAGCAGCGCGCCACCCACACCCTGGAGGACGCGCGCCACGACGAGGAACTCGATGGACGGCGCCAGGGCGCACAGCGCCGATGCGACCGTGAACCAGACGATCCCGATGCTGAACAGGCGCCGGCGCCCGTAGCGGTCGCCGAGCGATCCGCCAAGCAGGATCAGGGCCGCGAGCGTCAGGAGGTAGCCGTTCAGCACCCACTGGAGACCGCTCACGCTCGCGTCGAGGTCGCGCCCGATCTCGGGAAGCGCGACGTTGACGACGGTGGCCTCGAGGAACGCGACGGCCGAGCCGAGGATGGTGACGGCGAGCACCCAGCGCCCGCGCTTGGACGAGAGGCTCAGCACAGCGTCAGGGGCGATGCGTCCGAGCGGGTCGCGGGACGGCGGCCGCTCGGCGGGTCAGCCCCCGCGTTCGTAGCGTTCCTGCTCCTCGGCGGTTCGCTCGGCCCAGGGCACGGCCTCGAGGCGCCCATCTGGAATCGGGTCGCCGCTGTCGATCGACGTTCCGTAGGTTCCCTCCGCCACGCGACGCTCGGCCCGGTCGATGGCGTCGAGCTCTTCGCGGAGCCGCTGCGACAGCCCCTCGTCGCGCTCCTCTTCGAAGACCTCGGTGCCCTCGTCGCCGGGGTGCTGGTCGAGGTGCGAGAGCTCCTCGTCGCCCGAGTGCTGGAGGCGCGCAAGCGCGTCCTCGATCCTGGTTCGCTCTCGAGCCAGGAGGCTGCGCGCGCGCTCGGCGTCCACCCGGCCACTCTACAGTCGCGCCACGTTTAGGCGGGGGCGCCGCGGGTATGCGACTTGAATGCGGCGTCGCACGACCGCCGGCCGCTTTGGCTCGCGCCGGCGGCGCGGCGTCGAGGTGCGTGGCTGCGGTTGCTGCCTCCCCATCCCGCTTGCGCTCGTGACGAGCGCCGGGATCGCTCTCGAGCTCGGTCGCCGGACGGCACGCTCGCGCTGATGTTCTTCTTCTCGAACCGGCTCGGCTGCCTGACGTCGCTGCTCATCTCGGTCGTCGGAACCCTCCTCCTCCTTCTCGTGCTGGGCGTCATCAACCTCGACTAGCGGCGCTTCTTGTCGCGCTCGTCGTTCGTTGACCGAGCCCGGATCGAGGACTAGCCTGCGGAGCACGCGTCGCTGGTACAGCGGCGAGAACGATGGGAGGAGTGGCGATGTTCGACGGCAGCGAATCCGAGGGACGGGAAGACCGCGACACCACAGCCCCGGGTACGCCCGAGGCCGGCGATCAGGCGGCCGGCGGCAAGCCGGGTGAAGAGGGGTCAGGCAGCCTCGGCGGCGAGGGCCAGGAGAGCCCGGGCGCGGACAACGCCGAGGCCACGCCCAAGATCGGCGAGGAGGGCGAGAAGGGCCAGACGGCCGTTCCGGCGCCCGACGACGACGTGGGCGGCGCCGAGGACGAGGACGACCGGACCGAGTAGCGCTCGGGCGCCTCGCTTCGAGTGCCTCAACGCCGGTCGCGACGCTCAACTGATACCCCTTCCGGGTCATGGCCGACCGGAAGGACATGGAGTTCACCTATTCGCTGATCGACCGGATCTTCCGGCTCAGCCTGGGAGAGCTGGCGGACTTCAGCGGCGCCAAGTACGACGGCGACTTCTCGCTGAGCCTCGAGCAGGCCCAGCGGCGAAAGCACGAGTACGTCGCCGAGCAGATCGGGATCGAGGCGGGGAGGCGCGTGCTCGACCTGGGCTGCGGGTGGGGTCCGCTACTCAACTTCGTGCGCGAGCGGGGCGGCACGGGGGTCGGCGTCACCCTCTCCTCGGCTCAGGCCGAGTCCACCCGGCACCACGGCCTCGACGTCCACCTCCACGACGCGCGCGAGGTCACTCGCGACACCTTCGGCGAGTTCGACGCGGTGGCCAGCCTCGGCGCCTTCGAGCACTTCTGCTCCCCCGAGGACTATCGCGCCGGCCGGCAGGAGGAGATCTACCGCCGCCTGTTCGAGCGCACCGCCGGCGTGCTGCCCGACAACGGCCGGCTCTACCTCCAGACGATGGTGTTCGGGCGCAACATGATCGACCCCGACGAGGTCGACATCGATGCGCCGCGCGACTCCGACGCCTGGTACCTCGCGCTGATGGGGTACCAGTTCCCGGGCTCCTGGCTTCCGTTCGGACAGGAGCAGGTGGTCCGCAGCGCCGAGCCGCACTTCCGCCTCGTGGCCGGCACGAGCGGCCGGCTCGACTACATCGAGACGATCCAGCAGTGGCGCAAGCGCTTTGCGGAGCCGAGCCTGAGAAAGACCCTGCTCAAGGCCCGCCTCGTTCCGCGCTGGGTCACCAGCGCCGACTTCCGCCGCGCGTTCACCTCCGGGGTGAGCCCCAACCGCGTCTGCTTCGAGCGCGAGCTGCTCGACCACCACCGGCTGGTGTTCGAGAAGGCCTGACGCGCGGGGTCGGCGGGGTTTGGGACCGCGGCACCCGGGTAGTGAGGTCTGCAAGAGTGATGCCGCAAGCCGAGGAGCACGCGGCGAAACGCGATCGCCGCCGTAGCGGGATGGAACGAACATGAGCGACACCTCGACACAGACCCGCGCGGCGGGGGGGCGGGCCCGAGACGGGCGCCCCTTCTGGCGCGATGCTCTGGCTCCCTACGAGCAGCCCCGCCTTGGCCGCAGCCTGCTCGACATCGCGACGTCGGTGGTTCCCTACCTCGGGCTGTCGGTGCTGATGTACCTCGCGTTCGACGTCTCCTACCTGCTCGTGCTCGCGATCGCGCTGCCGGCGTCCGGCTTCCTGCTGCGGACCTACATCCTCTTTCACGACTGCGCCCATGGCTCGTTCTTGCCGACCAAGCGCGCGAATGCCTGGCTCGGCATGGCCCTCGGCCTGCTCGTCTATTCGCCGTACCATGCGTGGCGCCACAGCCACGCGGTGCACCACGCCACCGCCGGCGACCTCGACCGCCGCGGCGTCGGCGACGTGCCGACGATGACCGCCGCCGAGTACCACTCCTCGCCGTGGAAAAAGCGCCTCGGCTACCGGCTGTTTCGCAACCCGCTCGTGATGTTCGGGATCGGGCCGCTCTGGGCGCTGGTGATCCAGCCGCGCATGGTCGACCGCGACGCACGCCCGCGCATCCGCCGCAGCGTGCTCGGCACCAATGCGGCGCTGGCGGTGCTGGTCGGCGCGCTCTGCTGGCTGATCGGCTGGCGCGAGCTCCTGCTCATGCAGCTGCCCACGGCCATGCTCGCCGGCGCGGCGGGCGTGTGGCTGTTCTACGTGCAGCACCAGTTCGAGGACACCTACTGGCAGAGCTCGTCGGATTGGACCTACGCCGACGCGGCGCTGCGGGGAAGCTCGTACCTGAGGCTGCCGAAGGTGCTCCAATTCTTCACCGGCAACATCGGGCTGCACCACGTCCACCACCTCAGCGCGCGCGTTCCCAACTACAACCTGCAGCGCGCGCACGACGACAATCCGATCTTCCACGACGTCCCGACGCTCTCGCTCCGGGACGGGCTGCGGACCGTGCGCCTCAAGCTGTGGGACGAGGAGCACGGTCGCCTTGTGACCTTCCCGGAGGCGCGGGCCGCCGCCGGCACGCCCCGCGGCACGCCGGTGCCCTCGACCTAGAGGCGCTCACCACGTGGAGAGCGAGCCGCAGCGGGCGGGCGGCGGCAGCGCCGACGCACACACAGGCCGCCTGCTGATCACCTGTCCCGACCGGCCGGGGATCGTGGCCGCGGTGTCGGACTTCCTCTTTCGCCACGGCGCGAACATCCTCCAGTCCGACCAGCACTCGACCGACCCCGAGGGCGGCACGTTCTTCATGCGCATGGTGTTCCGACTCGAGGGCCTCGACCTGGGCCGCGACGAGTTCGAGCGCGTCTTTCACTCCGAGGTCGCCGAGCGGTTCGGCATGGACTGGCAGGTCCACTACGCCTCGGAGCCGAAGCGGGTCGCGGTCATGGTCTCGCGCGAGGACCACTGCCTGCTCGACCTGCTGTGGCGCCGGCGCAGCGGCGAGGTGGCGATGGAGGTCGGCCTCGTCCTCTCGAACCATCGCGAGCTGGAGCGGACGGTGACCGCGCTCGATGTTCCCTTCGAGCACGTGCCGGTGACGGGCGAGACCAAGCCGGCGGCCGAGGCGCGGCAGCTGGCCCTGCTCGCCGGTCGCTTCGACCTCGTCGTGCTCGCGCGCTACATGCAGGTGCTCTCGAGCGACTTCCTCGACGGTCTCGGCGCGCCGGCGATCAACATCCACCACAGCTTCCTGCCGGCGTTCGCCGGAGCGGCGCCCTACGAGCAGGCGCGCGAGCGCGGCGTCAAGCTGATCGGGGCCACCGCCCACTACGTCACCGAGGAGCTCGACGCGGGCCCGATCATCGAGCAGGACGTGATCCGAGTCACGCATCGCCAGGACGTGCGGACGCTCAGGCACCTCGGCAGGGACATCGAGCGCACGGTGCTCGCCCGGGCGGTCAGGTGGCACTGCGAGGACCGGGTGCTCCGCTACGGCAACAAGACCGTGGTCTTCTGATGCGTCGCGGCGGGCTTGGGCGGGCGGCGGCGCGGGTAACACCGTCTCACCCGACCGCTTGGAGGCACGCGTGAAGAGCACTGACCTTGGAGAGACCGCCCTGGTCGGCTGGCGCGACAAGGTGGCCGGACGCGCCGCCGGCCCGCTGTCGCGAAAGACGCCGCTCAGTGTCGAGCAGGCCAGGGCGCTCATCGGCGCCGCCCTTTTCGGGCTCTCGGTCTACTACGTTCTGGGCACCGCCAAGCGCGCGCTCGACGAGCTGGCCTAGCAACGCCCCGCCCCGCCTGTCGCGGAGGCGGAGTTGTCACGATCTCACAGAATTCTGCTCGTCAGTCGTTATGCGGGTGGGCAACAACACGGGCGATGCAGCACTAGGGTTCAAATCATCGCCTCCCTCGACCGTCGTCGCAACCGCTGAGCGCTTATCCCCGAGCGCGGCGCTCGCCCCAATGTCCCGACCCTCCAGCGGCGCGTGCTGCGGGCGGTCGGCGCGTTCACGTCCCCGCTGCTGCCGGACGACTACCTCGAGCTGATCAACCCACTCTGGTCCACGCGCGAGCTGCGCGGCGAGATTGAGAGCATCGACCGGGAGACGCCCGACGCCGCGACCGTGGTGATCCGGCCCGGGTACGA
>JBPCMT010000002.1:0-3328 GCA_051001995.1 Thermoleophilaceae bacterium | reverse complement strand
GCCGAGCCCCCTGGCGCCGGAACGCCGCCGCCCTCGGGCAGCGCCCCCGGCGCGGGTGCCGCGGCCCCCTCGGCCGGCGCCTGCAGCTCGGAGAGGTCCGCCCTCCGCACCGAGTTGCCGGAGTGCTGCGCGCCGCTTTCGCGCAAGCTCTGGAGCGAGATGTCGAGCGAGTCGTACTGCTCGTAGCCGGGCGGGAGCGGACCGAAGCCCTGGAAGTTTCCGCGCCCGTCGGTCTGGAGAAGGGCGATGGCCACGGCATCCTCCCGGTCGTTGTAGAGCCAGAGCAGGTAGCCCTCTTCGCGATCCGTCTTCGGGAGCTTGGCGAGCAGGGCAACGGCCCTCTGGCCCTCCTGCTCGAGGATCTGCGCCGCGGCGGCGCCCTGCCCGCCGTCGACCGGCTGGAGCGAAACCTGGCCGATGACCTGTGCCCCTCCCGCCGCGGCCGCGGCGTCGCCGGCGGGGTCGCCGCCCGCGACCTCCTCCTCGTCTCCTCCGCCTCCGAGGGCGCCCGTCGCGAGCAGGACGATGACGAGGACGGCCGCGAGCGCGGCCAGCAGCGCCGCGATCCGGCGGCGGCGAACCACCGCGCTCGTGCCGGACGCGGACGCCACGCGCTCCCGGAGGCTCCGAGACCTCGCCGGCGCCGCCGCGCGCCTCGGGCGCTCGCGTGGCGAGGCCGGCGGCGGGGCCACGACGGCTCCATCGGTCTCGCGGCCTCGCGGACGCCGCCGCTCACGCTCGGGCTCTTCCTCGCCACGCCGGCTACCGGCGGGGATCACCGGCTCGCGGCCACCGCGGTAGAGGTGCCCGACCGAGTCGAGCAGCGACACCGCCCAGGTGCGGGCCGCCTCCGAGCTGCGTAGGTGCGAGCGCGTGGCCCTGCCCTGCGGTCCCGCCTGCTGGCCCAGGACGTAGTCGGCGACCTGGTCGCGCCAGTGCGGGTCCACGCGGTCGGCGCTTCGCGGCGCGAGCGAGGCGAGCGCGTCGCGCGCGTGCTCGCGCACGCGGTCCTCCGGCATCCCGAGCATCTCCGACAGCTCCGCGTAGGACTGCCCGCGCTGGAGGACGAGCTCGATGATCGCGCGCCTGTCGGCGGGCAGCTGGTCGAGGGTCGCCACGGCGAGAAGGGTAACCTGCCGCCGGTGTCCGATGGCGCATCGAGCCCGCTGGCGCCCGAGTCCACGCTCGAAGGAACGCTCGGGCTCGAGGCGCTCGAGATCGGCGAGGAGCGGGCGCGCGGGCGCTTCACCGTCGAGGACCGCGTGCGACAGCCGTTCGGCGTCGTCCACGGCGGCGCATACGCGGCGATCGCCGAGTCGCTCGCCTCGCGTGCGACCTTCGAGGGCGTGCACGGCGACCGGATGATCGCGCTCGGGCTCTCGAACCACACGAGCTTCCTGCGGCCGGTGTCGAGCGGGGCGGTCGAGTCCGAGGCGCACCGCCTTCACCGCGGGCGGACGACCTGGCTCTGGGACGTCGAGCACCGCGACGACGAGGGCCGCCTCTGCGCGGTCTCGCGGGTCACGATCGCGGTGCGGCCGGCGCCTGCCGCGTCCGGCTAGAGCGCCCCCTAGCGGCCGAAGCGGTTCGTGATCGGCAGCCGCCGGTCGCGCCCGAACGCCTTCGTCGAGATGCGGATCCCGGGCGGCGCCTGGCGGCGCTTGTACTCGGCGCCGTCCACCATTCGGATCACCCGCTCGACGTCCTCGCGCTCGAGCCCCTGGCGGACGAGCTGGTCGGCGTCGAGGTCGCGCTCGATGTAGCCGGCGAGGATCCGGTCGAGCGCGTCATAGGGCGGCAGGGAGTCCTCGTCGCGCTGCTCGTGGCGCAGCTCCGCGGAGGGGGCTCGCTCGAGCACGGACGCCGGCACGAGCTCGCGGGCAGCACGCCGGTTGTGCCAGCGCACGAGCCGGTAGACCATCCCCTTGTACACGTCCTTTAAGACGGCGAAGCCGCCCGCCATGTCTCCATAGAGCGTCGCGTAACCCACCGACAGCTCGGACTTGTTCCCGGTTGTGAGCACGAGCCAGCCGAACTTGTTCGACAGCGCCATCACCAGCAGCCCGCGCGTGCGCGCCTGGATGTTCTCCTCCGCGATCCCGGCATCCGTGTCGCGGAAGCGGTCGGAGAGCACGGCGTCAAACGCCTCCACCGGCCCCTCTATCGGAAGCTCGAGCAGCTCGGCGCCGAGGTTTCGGGCGATCGCCTCGGCGTCCGACCGCGTGCCTTCCGAGGAGTAGCGCGAGGGCATCGTGACCAGCGCGACGCGCTCGGGGCCGAGCGCGTCCACGGCCACGAGCGCCACGCACGCCGAGTCGATCCCTCCGGACAGCGCCACCACGACCCGCTCGAAGCCGTTCTTGTCGACGTAGTCGCGCAGCCCGGTGACGAGCGCCGCGTGGACCTCCTCCTCGGGGCCCATCACCGGAGCGCGGCTGCCGCCCACCGGCTCCTCGTCCGAGCGCTCGCGCGACGCCTCGGGGAGCGAGAGTCGCGCCAGCGTCGCGGCGCGGCGCTCGGCAGCGGCCTCCGCGTCGCCGTCGTCGCTCGCCTGCTCCCGCGCGCGGCGTACCGCCGGGCGGTGGCGCGCGTCCTGGAGTCGGCGCGCCTCGGCGGCCTCGGGGTCGACCGTGCAGACGAGCAGCGCCTCCTCGAACTGCGGCGCTCGGCCCAGGACCTCGCCGTCCTGGTCGACGACGACGCTGTGGCCGTCGAAGACGAGCTCGTCCTGGCCGCCGACGAGGTTGCACATCGCGAACGTCGCCAGGCTGTCACGCGCCCGCTGCACGACCATGCGCTCGCGCTCGATCCCCTTGCCGGCGTGGTACGGGGACGCGGACAGGTTCACGATCACCTGGGCGCCGGTGACAGCCTCGGTGGTCGCCGGGGGACCTGGCTCCCAGATGTCCTCGCAGATCGTCAGGCCGACGGTCGCGCCGCCGTCGCCGAGCTCGACGATCGCCGGCTCGTCGCCGGACTGGAAGTAGCGCTGCTCGTCGAAGACGCCGTAGTTCGGCAGGTAGATCTTGCGGTAGACGGCCGCGACGGCGCCATCGGACAGCACCGCGGCGGAGTTGTAGACGTCGACGTCGTACTCGGGGAAGCCGACCAGCGCGACGATACCGGCGGTGCTCGCCGCCAGCTCCTCGAGCGCCTGGCCGGTCTGCTCGAGGAAGCTCGTCTTCAGCAGCAGGTCCTCGGGCGGATAGCCGGTCAGGGCCAGCTCCGGGAACACGACGATGCCGGCGCCCTCGTCCGCGGCGCGCTCCGCGTACTCGGTGATCTTGCGGGCGTTGCCCTCCAGGTCGCCGACGGTGACGTCGATCTG
>JBPCMT010000001.1:0-3908 GCA_051001995.1 Thermoleophilaceae bacterium | reverse complement strand
CCGAGTGGCGCACGTGGTACTCGAGGTTGAACGCCGGGTCGTCCACCCACAGCGGCCGGCCGGTCTCCAGCGGCGGGACGGCCAGCTTGTGCCGGTAGCGCGGCACGAGGTGCAGGCGGCTGCGGATGTGCGCCGCGAAGTCGTCGTAGGCGGGGGCCGGCCCCTCGAGGATCGTCACCGCGCCGATGTGCATGTGCGAGGCGTCGTGCTCCGAGGCGAGGAAGGACGCGTCCACCGCCGTCAGCCGATCCCCGTGCGCCTGCGCCATCGGCGGAGCCTACCTACACTCAGAGGCAGTGCTCGCCGCTCCCGAAAAGCTCATCCTCGCCGCTCCGCGCGGTTACTGCGCGGGCGTCGACCGCGCCGTCCAGACCGTCGAGCGCGCGCTCGACCTGTACGGCCCGCCGGTGTACGTGCGCAAGGAGATCGTGCACAACAAGCACGTCGTCGAGGAGCTGCGCGGCCGCGGCGCGATCTTCGTGGACCAGGAGACCGAGGTACCCGACGGCGAGACCGTCGTCTTCTCCGCCCACGGCGTGGCGCCGAGCGTGCACCGGAACGCCGAGGAGCGGAGCCTGAAGACGATCGACGCGACCTGCCCGCTCGTGACGAAGGTCCACGTGGAGGCGAAGAAGTTCGCCGCCCAGGGCTACACGATCGTGCTCATCGGCCATGCCGGCCACGAGGAGGTCGAGGGCACGATGGGCGAGGCGCCCGAGGACATCGTGCTGATCGAGACCGAGGCGGACGTCGACGCGCTCGAGGTCGATGACCCGGAGCGGGTGGCGTTCATCTCCCAGACCACGCTGTCGGTGGACGAGACGAACGTGATCATCGCCCGCCTGCGCGACAAGTTCCCGAGCATCCAGGCGCCGCGCACCGACGACATCTGCTACGCGACCACGAACCGCCAGATGGCGGTGCGTCAGATGGCGCGCGAGTGCGACCTGGTGCTCGTGATCGGCTCGCGAAACTCGTCGAACTCGAACCGGCTGGTCGAGGTGGCGCGCGACCACGGCGCCGACTCCCACCTGATCGACAACGAGGGCGAGGTCCGCGACGAGTGGCTCGAGGGCAAGCGGATCGTCGGAATCACGTCCGGCGCGAGCGCCCCCGAGGAGCTCGTGCAGCGACTCGTCGACTTCTTCCGCGCGCGCGGCACGCGCGAGGTCGCCGAGTTCGACGTGGTCTCCGAGGACGTCCGCTTCATGCTGCCGAAGGAGATCCGAACCGCCCTCGGCGGCCGGGCTACGGCGCAGCCGGCAACTTAGGCGGGCGCTCAGCCGGGCGGCGGCGCCGGCGTGAACTGGAAGCCGTGCAGCCGCAGGCCCGGCGACTCGGCGACGACGGTCCCTTCGGTCTCGTAGACGCCCGGTTCGACGTCGGCGCCCGAGAGCACCGCCCAGGCGCCGCCGGCGCTGTAGCTCACCGTGGCGGCCGCGCCCGCGTCCAAGGCCTCGATCCAGTCCTCGCCGTCCTCCCAGTCGCGCACCAGCTCGAGGCGGTCGCGGTCTCCCGGGAGCACGACATCGGCGGTCTGGGGCTCGAGCAGCACGCCGGGGGCGTCCTCGGGGCGAAGCGGCGCGAGCGGCTCCGGCAGCTCCTCGGGGTTGGCCTCGTCGAGCGCCTCCTGGATCGCCAGCTCGGTCTCGCGGTACTCGCCCTCGCCGTAGTGCAGGAACCGCAGCCGGTTGTGGCGGTCGAAGAGGTAGCGGCCCGGCCAGCCCTTGTTCCCATACAGGCGCCAGACCGCGAGCTCGGGGTCGAGCGCGACCGGATAGGGGATGTCGAGCCGGTCGACGGCGCGCGCAACCGTCTCCAGGTCACGACCGAACGAGTACCCGGGCGAGTGCACGCCCACGAGTTCGAGCCCGTGGTCGCGGTAGCGCTCGCGCCAGCGCTTCAGGTAGGGGAGCGTGCGCAGCGAGTTGACGCGAGCGAAGTCCCAGAACTCGAGCAGCATCGCCCGCGAGCGCGGAAGCGCCCCGGCCCGGGGCGCTTCCGCATTCAGCCACTCGAGCCCGGCCGGGAACTCGGGTGCCGGGATCTGGGCTTCGCGCGGGGGACGCACGCGCGAAGCATGCCAGCGCCCCCGCAGGAAGCGGTCTTCTAGGGGTTCGCCACCCTCGTGACGGTCTCGCAGTCGTCGGCCACCCGGTCGTTCTGGTTGACCCTCGCCACGTCGTCGCCGGGGCCGCAGCTCACCGCGTCCTCTCCAGGTCGTGACCTGGCTCGACGAGGCCTTCGCGCCGACGATCGACGTCCAGTCCGCCGAGGTGAGCGAGGGCGACGTTGGGGGCGGGGAGGTCAACCTCCTGCCCGAGGAGCCGATCCCGGAGGTTGAGGGCACGGAAGCGATCGTGTTCGTGCCGGGCGAGGCGATCGTCTACTTCCTCGGATCGGCCGGCGACGCGGAGGCGCAGGTCGACGCGGTTGAGAAGGACAGCGGCGGGACGAACGCGGAGGTGATCGCGAACGCGGTCGCGGCGGAGAGTCCCGACGCGACGACGCCCGAGCCGGAGAAGGTCACGGCCTGCCTGGAGGCGTAGGCGCGCACAGGGACCGGCCCTACCTCCCTGCGGGCTCCGTCAACGGCAGGCGCGCGAGCTCGCGGACCGCCCGCGTGTGACGGCGCGCGTCGGTCGTTGCGAGCGACCCGACCGGAAGCTCCACCACGAATGACGCCGCCCCCGGAAAGCGATGGTTCTGCCAGTTGGGCGCCGACCCCGGGGGCCAGCGCACCGTGTCGTACGGCACCCTCGCCAGGCGAGCGTACTCCCGGGCCGCGCGTACGCTCGGGCCGTAGGCCCGGACCCTCGCCTCAGGCTGATGGAACCAGATCGTGAGGTCCGGCCGCAGGGAGCGCACCAACCGGGCGGCCGCCCGCGTCTCCGGTTCCGACAGGGGTCGTGGTCCGGAGTGGTACTGGTCGAAGGGGACGCCGAACGGCCGCCAACCCGATGGGAAATTGCGGTTCAGGTCGACGCCATCCGCGTTCTGGCGGACTCCGCGAGCGAAGCCGTCGGGATTCAGGTTCTCCACGATCCAGAGGTGCGCGGACCGCGGCGCGGGCCCGAGCTCGAGCCGCCGCGTGACGGCGGTTCCCTCGCACTCCGTCCCGTGGATGCACCCGATGACCAGCACCTTGCTGCGACTCGTGGGATCGCCTACCTGGACGACGTCGATCGCACGCCCTGTGCTCGAACGCCCGATGATCCGCCGCCGGCGGGGGTCGTCGCGATCCGACGGCGACGACTCCCTCTCGACGACGCGGCCGGCACCGGACGGCTCGCCAGGCGGGGGAGGCGCGGCCGATCCGCCGCCGCAGCCGATCGTCAGGAGCCCAGCGGCGAGCGACGTGGCCAGCCACCTCATCAGAGGGGAACGAGCGCCACGAATACCGAGGTGTCGAGAATGCCGGTCAGAGCTCGTCGACGGTGCCGCCGGCAGCCGCGTCGAGTCAGCTGAGAAACCGGGATCGAGAGGAGCCTCGGAGACGATGCGTCGACCTCGTCAGCGCTCAGATGAGGCCGCGCCCCGGATATCGGCACGAGGTCGGCCACAGCCCGGCCCCTGACCGTGACCCGAACCGACTCGCCGCCGCTTCGCAGCCGTCTAACCGACGCTGCCGACCATTTCGAGCTGAATCAGGCGATTCAGCTCGACGGCGTACTCCATCGGCAGCTCCTTCGTGACCGGCTCGATGAAGCCGTTCACGATCATCGCGGCCGCCTCCTCCTCGGAGAGTCCGCGGCTCTGGAGGTAGAAGAGCTGCTCGTCGGAGATCTTGCCGACCACGGCCTCGTGGGCGACGGTGACGTGCGGGTTCTGGATCTGGATGTCGGGCCAGGTGTCCGAGCGCGACTCGGGGTCCATCATCAGCCCGTCGCACTGGACGCGCGCCTTCG